>JAMLGM010000002.1:0-300000 GCA_023957975.1 Microthrixaceae bacterium
CGTGTTGTGGTGCCTGTGGTGGATGAGGTTGATCGTTCGACGGTGTGGTATCGGAATGTGTGGGATGGTGTTGATGCGTCGTATACGGTGCATCCGTCTGGGGTGAAGGAAGCGTTTGTTGTTCGGGATCGTGGGGCGTTTGTTGCGGCTGGCGGGTTTGGGTCGGTGTGGTTGTCTGATGGGGTGATTGTCCCGGATGTCGAGTTTGGTGCGGGGTTGCGGGTGGATTGGGATCGTGACGGTGAGTATGGGTTGGGTGATGGTGATCCGTTGATGGTGTTGGAACCGTTGGTGATCCAGGATTCGGTTGGTGTGATGCAACCGAAGTCATCGGCGATGTTGGTGGAGGCGGGGCGGGTTGATGGTGGGCAGCGGTTTGTGGTGGATGTTGATCGTGCATGGTTGGAATCGGTTCCTGATGACGCGTTTCCGTTGATTGTTGATCCGAATGTGAGTATTAGCCCGTCGACTGGTGGCGGGTATTGGCGTTCGTATGACGCGGTGTTTGGGAATACGATTGGTACGGCCCAGTATCCGTTGTTGGGTGATTGGCAGGTTGGCGGGGCGGATGAGTGGCGTTCGGTGGTGTGGTTCAATTATTCGTCGTTGTGGACCTCGGCACCGGGTGCTCGGGTAGTGGATGCGACGGTGCGTTATGACACGGTTCCGTATCCGACAGCTTCGGCACCGTTCTCGTCGTCGCCTGGCCCGTTGTATTGGGGGAGTTTTCCGACGTCTTCGTATGATCCGGTTGTTGCGGTGTGTCACGCGAATTCGTGGTCGTATGCTGGAGCGTATTTTGGGGTGTATCCGGATCGTTGCCGGAATTATGGGTTTATCGGGTTGCAGCCAACTTACGCGAATTTGGGTGGGTATCCGTCGTATACGTATACGCAGGCGGGCGATATTTTGCGGCCGTATGTTGAGGTGGAGAACCCGAATGTTGCGTTGGGGTTGAAGGCTGATACGTCGTCGGGTTTGTATTCGTTGAAGGTGGTGATGCCGACGTTGGAGGTGGTGTGGGATCGTCCTTCGAGTGTGCCGGCGTTGAGTTCGCCGGGTGTGGACGCGTCGGTGGCGTCGTTGACTCCCATGTTGTCGTGGAGTGCGTCGAGCGACGCGGACGCGGGGCAGAGCCCGCCGGTGTATCAGGTCACGGTGTTGGGTTCGAAGCCGCAGACGACTCCGGCGGACCGGTTCGCGTTGGGGCATTGTGTGGGTGGCGCGCCGGTGGTGTGGACATCGAGCCATAGCGGTCAGCAGTACAACAGTTTCAGTCCGACACAGGTGAGTGTTCCGTCGGGGGTGTTGGCTGATGGGGTGACGTATTGGTGGGTGGTGTCCGCGATCGGCCAGGGCGGTATGGATCGTTATGCGTCGTGTTCCGCGGTGAGGTCGTTCAAGGTGGACCGGCGTTTGGGTACGTCGGGGCCGTTCCCGACCGAGGCGTTTGGTGCGGCGCAGGTGAATCTGATCAACGGTAACCAGTCGATCGACGTCGCGACGCATTCGTTCGCGACGGTTGGTGGTGATCATGGGTTGAGTTTGTCGTACAACTCTCAGGGCTCGGTGGTGCGTGGGTTGCGTGGCCGTTATTACGGCGGCGAGTGGCCTTTGGCGTTGTCGGGTTCGATGGATTTCAAAACGTTTGGTGTACCGATGGTGGCGGATCGGATCGACTCGACGATCGATTTCAACTGGGCGGGTGGTTCACCGTTGGGGTCGTTGCCGTCGATGGATCGTTTCGCTGTGCGTTGGAGCGGCTACATCACGGTCCCGGACGCGGGTTCGTATTGTTTCGGTGGCACGTTCGATGACGGTGTGCGCGTGTACGTGGGCGGCGCGTTGGTGTTGAACCAGTGGGCGGATCAGGTCGCGACGTTCAACTGTTCTCACGGCACCGCAGTGTATTTCGATGCGGGTGAAACGAAATCGATTGTGGTGGAGTATTACGACAATTTGAGTGGCGCGGTTGCGATGTTGCGGATCAACCGTAATGGTGGGTCGTTCACGACGGTGCCGCAGTCGTGGTTGTCGCCCGAGGTTGAGCCGGTGGGTCCGAAGTGGACGTTGTCGACACCGGATGGTGTCGCGATCCAGGGTGCGTTGAAATCGGATGCGGGTGTGACGTTGCGGCTGTCGGACGGGTCGTCGGTGGAGTACAAACGTAACGATTCGGGCGGCTATGTCGGCCCGGATGGTGACGCGACCGTGGTTCGGGTTGATCCGGTGAGTTTGAAGATTTCGGTGATCGCCGATGGTGGGATGGCGTACACGTTCTCGGCGATGGGTGAACTGGAGTCGGCGGTGTCGTCGTTGGATGATCGTCAGCCCGCGGCGACCGAGTACATTTGGTCGGGCACTCCTGCGCGGTTGACCCAGATGCGTGATCGGGTCAGTACACAGGTGACACAGCTTCGCTACTGGGGTGACGTGTCGTGTCCGGCGGTGTGGAGCGGGTATCACGCCGCGGCGGGCAAGTTGTGTTCGTTCACAACTCCTGATGGTCGTGTGTCGAGCTTTCATTATTCGGCTGATGGCCGTTTGCAAGCGGTGGTCACCCCGGGTGGTGAAGTATCGGCGTTCGCGTACGATGCGGCGTCGAACATTGTGAAACTGCGAAGCCCGTTGGCGTATGACGCTGTTGGGGCGGGTGTGCGAGCGGGTGATGACACGGTGTTGTGGCGTTACACCCATGACGGCTCGAGTCGGGTCGCGACGGTGACCGCGCCGGCGCCGACGACAGGGGCGAGCGAACAAAACGCCACGTTGTCCTATGGTGCGTTGCCTTCGGGTGCGTCACGGGCCGAGTCGACGATTTCGTTGTCGGGTGTGTCTCAACCGCTCGGGTTCTCCAAGAAGGTGGCGTTCGATTCGCAGTGGCGTCAACGCCGGGTGACCGCGGTGGACGGGTCAGCGACGACGTTCGAGTACGAAAGCGGCACCGAACGGTTGTCCTACAGCGACACGATTCCAGCGAACCCGGTTGCTGTGTCGATGCGTTCATCGACGATCTATGAAACCGATGTGGTGTACAACGGGTTGCAACGCCCGGTTACGACCTGGGGGCCGGCACCGGTGAGCTTGTTCCAAACGAACTCGCCTCATCCCCTCGCTACGGAGGTGAACAACGTCCCGAGCACGTCGACGACCTATGACGGTGGTTTTGGCGGGTTGATGGCAGCATGGTATGACGACACCGCAGTGTCGGGTGTGGGAACGAACCGGCCGGCGTTTGTTGGGGCGCCGAAAGAACACCAATTGGTCGCGGGGCCGTCTCGGTGGGAGTACACCGGCGCACCTGTTGGCGGGGTTGGTGCCGATCATTTCTCGGGACGTTTCACCGGTCTGGTGTATTTCGCGTCCACGGGCAACTATCAGTTCAAAGGCAGCACAGCGGGGGCCGGGGCACGGATGCTGATCGATGGTGAAGTGGTGGTGGACTCGTGGAACGCGACGGGGACGTGGCCGACGTCGGCTGCGAAGAGTTACGCGGCCGGGTGGCATCGGGTCGTGTTCGAACTCAAGGCATACACGGGGACTTCGGTGATGCATTGGGAATGGTTGATCCCGGGTGGTTCGTGGGTGCAGATCCCGGCGGGATCGTTCAAACCTGATCTCGGGTTGGTGACATCGCAAACCGGTGTCGATGGCGTGGTGACCACGACGGGTTACAGCGATCCGGTAGCCGGCCAAGTGACCGCTTCGACGGTCGACCCGGGCGGGTTGAACCTCACGTCTGCGACGACACACGAGACACGGGGTACGACCAATCAGTTCATGCGGCGTGTGTCGCGTTCGCTCCCCGCTGGGGCGTCGTCGACGAACACGTACGCGTATTACACGGGTTCGGAGGTTCCGTCCGCGCCGACGTGTGCCGGGAGTGGTGTGAGTGTGACGGCGGTCGCGCAACGTGGCTTGCAGAAATCGTCGCGGGCTGCTGATCCCACGGTGTCGGGCGGGTCGGGTGGGTTGTTGCGTCAGTCGATCTATGACGCGTCGGGTCGTGTGGTCGCGGCGCGGGTGTCGACCGACGCGAAGTGGTCCTGTACCCAGTACGACAGTCGTGGCCGGGTGAGTGTGCAAACGTTTCCGGGGTCTGCTGGAACAGCGACGAGCGGTGTCACTGTGTACGGTGAGCGCACGGTGAGCACGAATTATGCGGTGGGTGGTGATCCGTTGCTGTCGTCGGTGTCGGACGCGTCGGGAACGGTCACGACTCGTGTTGATCTGTTGGGTCGTGTGACCGACACGAAGGACGCGTTGGGGGTGGTGACCCACACCGATTATGACGTGGCCGGTAAAGTCACTCGGGTGAGCGTGTTCAACGCGTCGAATCAGGTGTTGTCGCGTTCCGCTCCCATCTACTCGACGACCGGTGTCACCGCGAATCAGGTGACGCAGGAACGGATGTCGTTCGCGGCGGCGACGGTGACGGGCTATAATCACACGACGTTGACAGCGACGACATCGATGCCGACTCCGGCGTCGTGGGTGACGGTCGCGACGGTGAATTCTGATGCTGCGGGTCGTGTGTCGAGTGTTGTGTACTCGAACGGGGTGACCGCAACGTTTGGGTATGACAGTTGGGGGCGCGAGAACCAGGTGACCTACACAAAACCGGCGGGAACGATCTACACCGATCAGGTGACGTTCGATAAGACCGGCCGGATTGTCGATCGGAACAACGACGGATTCGACGCGAACACTGGCGGGGTGAACTACACCTATGACAGTGCGGACAGGTTGACGTCGTGGGTGGAACGTGACACGGCATCAGGCTGGTACAACCAAGGATCGTACAGTTTCGCGTACGGTGCTGGGGTGTTTACGGCGACGTGTAGCGGTGTTGTGGGAGCGAACCCTGACGCCGGCAAGAACAGTAACCGGGTGTCACAGACCCGGAGTGTGTCGGGGTCGACGGTGACGACGACGTATTGTTACGACTACGCGGATCGTCTCCAAAAAGTTGCGGTGAGTAGCGGAGCAAACCCGTATTCGGGTGGGTTTATCTATGACGATCACGGGAACGCGACGACTCACGGCGGAAACGTTTTGTCGTTCGACGGCGCAGACCGGCACATGAAAACACAGGCTGGTTCGACGAGTGTGGAGTATGTTCGTGATGTCGCCGATCGGATTATTGGCCGGAAAGTCAACGGGACATTACAGAACCAGTGGGCACACACTGGTGCGGGTGACGCCAGTGACATCACGTTAACTGCTGCTGGTGTGTTGGCTGAGGTGACAGTATCGTTGCCAGGTGGGGTGTTGTACACCTACAAGCCATCCATGGCTGGCGTGTGGTCATTGATGAACATTCACGGTGACACCGCGTCTGTGGTGAACGAGGGCGCGGACGGGGTGTTTCCAACACTCACCTATGACCCGTTCGGGCAAACGTTCAGCTACACCGCACCCGACAACACTGCGGGTGATTTCGATTACGGCTGGCACGGCGAAGCCCAAAGACGTATCGAATACCAAACCGGATTGTTGCCGCTCATCCAAATGGGTGCACGACCGTTCGACCCGGCATTGGACCGATTCCTCGAAGTCGACCCCATCCAAGGCGGGTGCTCAAATGACTATGCTCATCCCAACAACCCGATCACGGACTCGGATCTCTCAGGACTTGCGTGTCCGACGTCTCTTTGGGATACTGCAAAGCTGTTCGGCTATGGTGACCTTGCGCGAGGAGCTCACGGGCTGACGAAAGATCCTGTGGCTGGAGCGCGGATCTTATCTCAGGCAACGGGCATTCTGTTTGCTTATAACAAGCTCGAAAAACGCTTTCTTCAGAGCGCCTTCGCTGAGGCGATAAGACTTGGCTCGCGAGGCGGATCAATCGTGATCAAGGCGATCCCCTATATTGGTCTAGTCGCGACATTTATTGACGGGATATGTGCCGGCCTTGCGGCCGAATCAAAAAACAAATACCAGCCGCCTGGGCCGAACACGTCTCACAAGAGCTCGTACAATCCATCCACTCAGACTTCTACATACCCTTCCGGTAGCTCTTCATCGCCATACGTGGATACTGCAGGTGTTCCAGTCAGGCCATACTCGGGATAGTCGGGATGAATGAGGGCGCAGCGGATGTTATACTGAAGAGGACGTTTCGGTCCAGACTGCTAGCTACACCGTTCCTGAATGGAACGGGCCTTAGCGCCCCAGTGGTAACCACGCTGCTTTGGGCAATGATTCCGAATCTGCTGTTAACGGAGTCCGGTTCGTGGGTAGTGGCAATGGTAGTTGTTTCTGCCTTTTCGGCGAGTGTACTGGCTGCGATTTCTATGGCTGCCGGTTTGGTGTTAATCGGGAATGAGATGGTTATTCGGACGTTGGGGTTTGAGCTCGCTCGAATTGATCTTTCTCGGACTACCTGCATATGGCGCATGAGGCTAGTTGGCCCCAAGAAATTCGGCTCAGTGTTGGTGCTTCATGAGCCGCACTTCACCTACTCACTCTTGTGGAGAAAGCAAATTCACTTCTTCGCGATATGGATGTCGCTAGGAATAGGAAAGCTCAATCGCGAACTTTGGGTGTCGGAGATTTCGAAACGCACCAAGTTGCATGATGTGAATCTGGAGGGTGTGAGCTTTATCGGACCATTCGGCGTCTGAAAGATGGGCTAGAGAGTCCTCAAGGTTATACCGGTGCGGGCCGCTGTCGAGAGTCGCGGCTGGCAGTATCGAAGGTTGCCTCGTATTTTGCATTTGGAAAACGGCAGTCAAGAAGACAGTTCTGCTAGTCGCCAGGAATCCCATTGATGCACAAGCACAGTAAGGAAGATCCTGTAATATACCAACTGAGCACGCGATGGTTATGGCGAATTCTCGGGTGGCCGCTCATCGCCTCTGGGCTAGCCTTCATCGTGGTAGGCCTAGCGGTCGCTACAGAGCCGGTCAGTGAAGATTCGATCGCAACGGCTATCTTCACTCTAGGAGGTGGATGTTCGATGTTGTGGCTTGGATGGAGACTGCCGAAGACCGGTATCGAAATAACATCCCAGAGAGTACACATAATCGGGATACGTCGAATCAAGCTCGGCTACGAAGAGATAGAGGACGTCTATGTTCAAACGTTGGTGCCGCTCGTATCCGAACTACTCGTCATAATCGCCCGAGGGAAGACATACGAGGTGAACGCTTCACGCCTGTTCGGTCGAATCGGTCCCGACCTCGACAAGGCGGCGCTTCGGATTTCACCGTGGTGGAGGGCGTAGCGTGCGATTGTCTCGACCTTGGTGGTCAATCGCGTTCATGTTCATTCTTACTGCGCTCCCGGCCACGATCATACTGGTGCCTGCGGTTGGCGTATATCCGTCAACCGGCTGGATCGTGGTTCTGGCAATGGGCTGTATCCCCCTTGTCCCGTCGATCCATTTCTCATTCGGGCGTGCCTCGATAGTTGAGCGTACCTTTACATATTCTGCCCCGTTTCGATCGTGGAGCTTTGAGTTCCGAGACGGAGACGAACTGTGGGGAGCATCCAAGCCTCTCGCGCGGCCTGTCCCATTTAGAGGTGCCCTCGGTGTGTATCGAGACTCTAACTCTCCCTATTTGAGTTCAGTTACGTTCATTCGAGGGTCAGCATTCATGTCATCATCAAGTCGAGACTTATGGGCCGACGTCATTGTAGAAGAGTGTCGCCGTACGGGGCTGGAATTGGTCTATCGTCCTGATGTAATAGAGAAGCCAGACGGAACTGTGGTGAGTGCTCGACCCTCTCGTCGACAGTTGTAGGCCCGAGGCACGGGACAAAAGGGCGAGTTCAGGTGGTGACGGCTACACCGTGAGGTAGCGGTCGGGTCTCTGTCGCTCAGAGCGTGATATCGGACTTGGTGCCGTCGGGTTCAGCGTGCGCGGCGGCGTTCGGAGAGACGCACGGCGTAGACGGCGGCCTCGGTGCGTCGGGTCATACCCATCTTCGACAGCAGTGCCGACACATAGTTCTTCACGGTCTTCTCGGCGAGATGGAGCTCCTCGGCGATCTCCCGATTCGACGCACCGAGTGCCAGGTGGTCGAGAATTCGGCGTTCCTGAGGTGACAGCGACTCCAGTCGGGCATCGAGGTCGGCATCGCCGTCGATTCGTGGTGGGAGATGGGTGGTCCGAGCGGCGCCGGCGGCATCGAGCAGCGATCGCCCGTCGGCTGCCGCCTGGATCGCCGCGACGATGTCGCCGCCGCGAATCTGTTTGAGCAGGTAGCCGGCCGCCCCCGCCTCCGCAGCCTCGGCCTTGGCCTCGTCGTCCTCATAGGAGGTGAGGATCAAACACGCGATCTCGGGGTGTCGGTCGCGCAGGGCGCGACACAGCTCAACCCCCGTTCCGTCGGGAAGGTGTAGATCGAGCAGCGCCACCCGGGGGTTGGCCTCGGCGATGACGTCGAGCGCTTCGGCGACGCTCGAGGCCTCGCCGATCACGCTCAGGCCCGGCTCGCTGTCGATGAGCGTTCGCACCCCCCCCCGACGCACGACTTCATGATCGTCGACAAGAAAGACCGACACGTCCATCGCACCAGTGTGGCGCACGGGCAACCCGCTCGGTCGACGAGTGTCGGGTCGCGGCCGTCACGATGTCGGTCGACTGAGCTGCTTCGAGAACGGCACCGCTGCCGAGAACGGGGCTACTGCCGAGGATGGGCTGCTGCCATGACCGGTGTCGAGTCCTCAGGTCTCGAGCGGCGCGGTCAGTTCACGCAACCAACGCAACTCGCCATCCCAGTCGTCGGGAACATCGGCGGGGGAGAGCACGAACTTCGAGATGCCGGCGTCGATGTGTTGGCGCAGGACGGCGAGGAGTTGGTCCGCTCCGCACGGATAACACAGGGCCTCGTCGTAGGCGCCGCCGCTGAGTACCGACACGACGAAGGTGCCGACCTCGGTGCGTCGCTCGCGGGCGTACATGATCGTCATCCCGAAGTGTTCGATGTCGAAGGGCCGCCCGGCGTCTTCGGCTGAACGCAGTATCACGTCGCGACAGTCGCTCGCCTGGGCCGGGGTCTGGAAGCTGCCGATCCATCCGTCAGCGAGTCGACCGGTCCGCTGGAGCGCACCCTCACTGCGCGCCCCCAACCAGATGGAATGCGGTTCGCTCGGCGTCGGCTTGAGCCGCAGCGCCTTGCCCTCGCCAGGATGTGGCACCGATCCGCCGGCCCACAAGGTCCTGATGATCGACAGATCGTCCTCGAACATCGGCACGCGTCGACCTCGGGGGACGCCAAACGGCTCGCGATCCGCAGGGTAGGGTGAACCGAGGCCGAAGGCCGGTAACAGACGTCCGCCGATCAACACCGACAGCGAGGCGAGTTGTTTCGCCATGAGGTACGGGTCGCGTCCGGGCAGTACCCAGACGTTCGCACCCAACTTGATCCGGCTGGTCCGACCGGCGGCGATCGCCAGCGAGACGGTCGGGTCGAGACTTTCGCTGACGACACGATCCGAGACCCACAACGAGTTGAAGCCGAGGTCTTCGACGAAATCCACGACCTCGCCGAAGTGCCTCGGGAGCGCAACCTACTGAGCGCAGCGGGCGAGGGCGCACTGAAGGCGCTCGATGAGTTCGTCGGAGATGAACAGTGCGCAGTCGTCGAGCAACTCCTCGACGTCGCGGTAGCACCCGAGCGTCCATCGGGCGAACATCGCCGTGTCCATCCACGCGGCTTCGCACGAACGCAGCCCGCTGCAGGGTTCGGCGTCGGACGCGACGAGGTGGCGCAACCGTTCCCAGTCGAGTTCGCCGCAGAGTCGTGCGATGACATCGACCGTCACGTCGAGTTCGGGGTCGATCGCCTCTTCGGCGGCCAGCCCAACATGGGAGAGACCGGTGAAGTCGACAAACGGGTGCATGGCGACAACATCTGCCCACGAACGCACGTAGACCGCGGTGGCTGGGTCGGCGACCGCGTCGAGAACCGCGGTGAGCCATGCCGCAGCGACGGCCTCGGCGGGGGATCGGTCCTCGGGCATGGTGGGCAGGCCGAGCGTCCGCCGCAGTAGATCGCTGAGGAATCCGTCGAAGGAATCGCCGCTGATGATTCGGGCGTCGTGGTTTGTGCGAACCGCGACTGCGGCACAACCACAGCTGCTTTGAACGAGCGCCGAGTAGCCCTGCTCACCGCTCACTCGACATTGCGCGACCAACGCCACAGCGTGAGCGCCGCGCAGGTCGAGGCCCAACAGATCCTCGGCAGCGTCGAAGCCGCGCACCAGGGTCGGAGCCGATGTCGGGTCGGGGTCGTCGATCGCCCAGAGTGCGTTGGTGGGCTCATCCGCGCTGATCAGCCGATGGGCGAGCTCGCGACAGGCGCGAAGCGACAAGGGGGAGGAGGTGGTGACGGTCATGGCGTTTCCTTCGTGTGCGTGCACCCGACCGGTTGCGCACTGCGTGCGCCGAGGCGCGAAGCGAGCCGAAGCCGGGTGAGTCGATACTGAGCGGGCATGAGGCGTCCGCGACCTGGCCATTACTCAATCACGGACCACCGACACTGAAGCGGGCAGCATCGAGTCCGGACGCGACGAGGCGCCGCACCCGAAGGTGCGGCGCCCCGTCGGAGCTACCGGTTGTATGAGCAACCTGTTAACACGGCATCACGATGTCACGGCAGGCATGTGGTGCCGTTATAGGTCGTGCACTGCAGGCCGTTCTGGCCAGCGTTGCCTGTCTGCCCGGCGTTTCCAGACGTGCCGTTGGTTCCAGCAGGACCGTCCTTGGCGCTGCCGAAGCCGTCGCCGCCGTTACCGAGCCCCCCGTAGGCGCCACCTGCACCGCCGGCACCGCTGGCACCCCCACTGGCAGCCGTGGATGCACGTTGAAGCGTTGACTCAGTGATCGACAGCGTGCCGGAGCCGAGCTTCGCGACTGCAACCGATGGGCCGCCGGCACCGCCGCCGCCGCCGGCACCGCCGCCGCCGCCGGCACCGCCGCCGGCACCGCCGCCGGCACCTGCCTGCAGTAGGGTGTTTGTGTTGCCGCCGTTGCCGCCCTTGCCGCCGTCGCCGCCCTTGGCGCCTGCCGCACCGGCCCCGCCGACGCCACCATTGCTAGCGGACAGAACGGAAGAGACGACCGTGACGTTCGAGTTGAAAGCGTAGACAGCGAACGACCCGCCGCCGGCAGTGCCGCCGCCGCCAGCACCACCGCCGGTGCCACCGCCTCCTCCAGCACCGCCAGCACCGCCGTTGGGTCCGTTGCCGATCCCGGCGGAACCGGTACCGCCGCCGCCGCCTCCACCGCCGCCGCCTCCACCGGCACCGCCAGTAGCGCCAGCGCCGCCGCCGACACCGAGCCAGGTGGCCCCGGTGGAACCAGCACCGTTGGTCGCCTGCGTTGCAGCAGTGGCTTGCGTCGCTGCAGCGCCACCTTTGCCTGCGCCTCCGGGATCAGAGCCGGTCCAGGTGCAGCTTCCACCTCCGCCATTAGCGGCACCGCCGCCTCCGGTCGAGCCAGTTCCGCCGTCGCCACAGGAGTACCAGGGTTTCCCGGCGCCTCCAGCGCCTCCCGACCCCGAGGTCGCAACTCCAGACCCGCCACATGACGCGGTCGCGGACGTGCTTGAGTTGCCACCGTTGCCGCCAGCGCAGCCGTTGGAACCGGCACTGCCGGCGGTGCCGGCGGTGCCTGCCACACCGGCCGAGGCGGTCACGGTGGAGTTGTCGACGGTGACGGTCGATCCGGCGATGGCGCGCACGCCATAGGCGCTCGAGCCGGCGCCGGTGGCCGTACCCGAGGCGACGGTTGAGGCATGGACCAATGCGGTCGAGGCGCCCTGCACCAACACGCCGGTCGGCTGGTTGCCGTTGCCGCCGTTGACGGTGACGTTGCTCAACGTGGCATTCGCCCCGCCTTCGACGATCACACCCGCAGTTGCGGCGGAACCGTTACCGACGCCGTTGATGGTGAGCTCACGAAGCGTCGCCGCGCCGCTGACCACAGCACCGACGTAGGAGGAGCGGGCCGAATCGAGCGACCCGTTCACCGTGGTGGTGCCTCCGGCGCTCACGAAGTTTGCGGCGTATCCACCGCGAATCGTCACGGCGCTCGATACGGCGAATCGGCCATAGGTCGAGCCCGACGCCACCAGCACGGTGTTGCGGCCTCCCGTGGCACGCGAGATGCCCTGATTGATCGTCAGGCACGGCGTTGCCACCGCGTAGCCGCATTCGGAGGTGTCGGTGCCGGTGGTGGCGACCAACACGGTCGCTGCCGCGATGCCGTCGATGCCGTCGCAGTTCTGATCGATCCCGTCGAGGGCGTCGGCCGCTCCCGGGTGGATCGTGGCGTCGTTGTCGTTGCAGTCGAGCGCCGCCGGCGAGCCGTCACCGTCAGCATCGACCAACACGGTGATGACGACCGCCGTCGAGGTGGTCGAGGCGCCGTAGGGGTCGGTGACGGTCAGCGAGGCGCTGTAGGTGCCGGCCGCGGCATAGACGTGGGTTGCGTTCGCCGTGGTGGCGGTGTTCGCCCCCGAGGCGGGGTCGCCGAAGTTCCACGCGTAGGTGAGCGTGTTGGTCGCGTCGTCGGGATCCGTCGACTGGTCGCCGGTGAAGTTCACCGTCAGGCTTTGCACACCCGAGGTGGGCGATGCATTGGCGATGGCGACCGGTGCCTGGTTGGCGAGGGCCGTGATGACCACGGTGGTCTCGTTCCAGGTGCCGAACGGGTCGGTGACACGAAGGATCACGTTCTTGGTGCCGGGGGTTGCGAAGGTGTGCGACGGGTTGGCGATGGTCGAGGTGTTGCCGTCGCCGAAGGTCCACAGGAATGCCAGCGTGTTGGTGGCGTCGTCGGGATCGTTGGTGCCCGCGGAGCTGAAGACCACCTCCAGCGGAGCCTTGCCGGTGAGCGGAGAGCCCGAAGCGACCGCAACCGGTGCCTGGTTGGCTGCGACGGCGACCACGGTGGTTGCGGTGCCGGTTCCGCCGGCGCTGTCGGTCACGGTCAACGTGACGGTGTGGTTACCCACCTGGGTCCAGGTCTTGGACGGATTCTGGACCGTTGAGGTGTGGCCATCGCCGAAGTCCCAGTGGTAGCTCAGCTGCCCGGGGGTGTTGTCGGGGTCGACGGCGGAGCCGGTGAAGGTCACGGCCTTGCCCTGTGAGGTGGAGGTCGTGCTCGCCGTGATCGTCACGTCGGTCGGCGGCACGTTCGGCACGGCTTCGACGGTGATGGCGATGGTGTCGGTGCCGGTCGCCCCGTTGTCGTCGGTCACCGTGAGGGTCACGGTGTGGGTGCCGACGGTGCTGAACGTGTAGGTCGGGTTCGGGTTGGTGGAGGTGTTGTCTCCGCCGAAGTCCCACAGATAGCCGGTGATCGTCCCGTCGGGGTCGACCGAGGAGCCGGAGTTGAAGACCACCGTCAACGGCGCCTGGCCGGCGGTGTGGTTCGCGTTGGCGACAGCGGTCGGAGCCGTGTTCGCGTTCGCGGTCACCGTGACCGAGGCCGATCCGGTTGCGCCGAGCGGGTCGCTCACCGTCACCGTTGCCGTGTGCGAGCCGGTTGCGGTGTAGACGTGTGTCGGAGCCGCCTCGGTGGACGACGGCGTGCCGTCACCGAAGTCCCAGGAGTAGGTGAACGGGCCGGTCGGGTCGTCGGCATCGGCGACGAGCGCGGAGAGGTTCACCGTCAGCGGGGCCTTGCCCGTCAACGGGGTGGACGACGCCGTCACGACGGGAGCCTGGTTGGCGTCGACGGTGATCGCTTCGGTGGTGGTCGAGTTCATGTTTCCGGCGGTGTCGGTGACGTTCAGCGTTGCGACGTAGATGCCGGGCGCGTTGTAGACGTGCGACGGATCGGCGGCGCTCGAGGAGCCCCCGTCACCGAAATCCCACGCGTAGGTCAACGCGTCGCCGTCGGGGTCGGTCGACGCGCTTCCGGTGAACGCAACGCCGAGCGGGGCGCGTCCCGAGGTGGTCGACGCGGTTGCGACCGCGTGCGGTGGCTGGTTGACGGCGCCGGTGGCGGTGATGACCTGAGTTGCGGTGCCGGTCTTGTTGTGGGCGTCCTTGACGGTCAGCGTGACCGTGTAGGTGTTGGCGGCGTTGTAGGTGTGGGTGACGTCCTCGGTGGTCGCCGTGGCGGTGCCGTCGCCGAAGTCCCACAGGTAGGTCAGCGCGGTGCCCTCAGGGTCGAAGGAACCCGACCCGCTGAAGTCCACCGTGAGCGGAGCCGGGCCGGTGGTGGTGTTCGTCGAGATCGCAGCGACCGGCGCCGCGTTGGTCGGCGTGGTGGTGCCACCTCCGGTGTTTGGGGCACAACTCGACACCATCACGGTTGCCGAGACCAGCCCAGTCAGAGCCAACAGGCGCGTTCGCTTCATTCAGTTATCCCTCCGTCGCTACCCGGAGCCACCGGGCATGCCAACAAGATCTGCAAGTTATGTGACTTTTGTCATCGCGTCAAAGATGCACTCGGAAATACTGAGATGCCGCGTGGTGGATTCAGGGTTTGAGAGAGACGCGGTGCCACTTGGACAGCTCACCACTCGATTTTCGTGTTGCGCTGGCACCAACCGGCGAGCGCCGCAGGTCGTCGCAGCGCAAGCTCGCGTGCGAGTTCGGCGTCGCTGGAGACGTACGCGTCGAGTTCCGTCGGGGTGAGAAGGTCGATCCGCGATCGATCCACCTCGACCGGTTCGTATCCGAGAAATCGCGACAGTGGCTTGAGTGCACACGACAGCCCGAGCGTCTGGCCGACGTCGCCACGGTAGAGGCGATAGGCGTCGAGGTGGCGATGCGCCCCCCAGGAGGCGGCGGGGGAGGGCGGCCCCCATCTCACACGCCGCGAGGTGCGAGGGGCCGCGGAGCCGCGGGCCTCGTCGTCGCGGCGCCACTCGAGCGGTTCGGGGTCGAGGCGAAGCCCGAGGTCGAGCCGCCGCATTCGAGCGCGCAACGCGATGAACGGTAGGTCGAAACGCAGTCCGTTCCAGGTGACCAGCACGCCGGGAGCCATCTCGGCGAGCGCAGCGTCGAGATCGCGCAGCAGCGTCGCCTCATCGCCGACAAACACGAGCCGCTCGCGTGCGGACACCACGGCCGCGGCGACGACGCTCGAGACGTTCGGGTCGAGGCCGTCGGTGGTGGTGTCGGTCTCGATATCGAAGCCGTAGACGATCTCGGTGATCATCGCGCCGATGCTACGACGAGGCACCGACACTCTCGTCGAACTCGTAGGATCGCGGGATCGGTGCGTCGCTGGACGCCCACGACCACGGGACATCCATGACTCGCTATCTCATCACCTCGGCCCTTCCGTACATCAACGGTGTGAAGCACCTCGGCAATCTCGTCGGTTCGATGCTTCCGGCCGACGCGTCCGCGAGGTTCCTGCGGATGAGCGGGGAAGAGGTGCTGTTCATCTGTGCGACCGACGAACACGGCACCCCCGCCGAGATCGCCGCGGCCGAGGCCGGATTGCCGGTGGAGGAGTTCTGCCGGCAGGCCCACGAGGTGCAAAAGGGTCTCGGCGAGCGTTTTCTGTTGAGCTTCGATCACTTCGGGCGCACGAGTCGCCCCGAGACCCACGAGGCGACCCGTCACATCGCCGCCAAACTCGAGGAGCAGGGGTACCTCGAAGAGCGCGTCATCAAACAGGTGTATTCGGTTGCCGATGGTCGGTTCCTGCCCGATCGCTACGTCGTGGGAACCTGCCCGAACTGCGGATACGAACGGGCCCGAGGCGACCAGTGCGAGAACTGCACCAAACAGCTCGATCCGACGATGCTGCTCAACCCGCGCTCGGCGATCTCGGGCTCGACCGATCTCGAGGAACGCGAGAGTCGTCACCTCTACCTGCGCCAGTCGCTGCTGGCGGATCGCATCCGCGCCTGGCTGGAGACCAAGGTCGGAACCTGGCCCGTGTTGACCACCTCGATCGGGTTCAAGTGGCTCGATGAGGGCCTTGAGGATCGGGGGATCACCCGCGACCTCGACTGGGGGATCTCGGTCGACCGCCCGGGCTTTGAGGGCAAGGTGTTCTACGTCTGGTTCGACGCTCCGATCGGCTACATCGGCGCCACCATGGAATGGGCCGATCTGGGCGAGGGTCGTGACTGGCGGTCGTGGTGGCTCGACGACGAGGGCGCGGGCGACGTCTGGTACACCGAGTTCATGGCCAAGGACAACGTGCCGTTTCACGCGCTGTTTTTCCCCGCCATGCTGATGGGCACCGGTGAGAGCTGGCATCTGGTCGACACGCTCAAGAGCTTCAACTGGCTCAACTACTACGGCGGCAAGTTCTCGACCTCGGACCGTCGCGGCGTGTTCATGAGCGACGCCCTCGAGCTGTTGCCCGCCGACTACTGGCGCTGGTATCTGCTGTCCAACGCCCCCGAAAGCGACGACACGTCGTTCACGTGGGAGATGTTCGGAGACGCGGTCAACAAGGACCTCGTGGGAACCTTCGGCAACTTCGTGAACCGCACCGCCACCCAGGTCGCCAAGAACTTCGACGGCTGCGTTCCGGCCGGGGGCGACCTCGGCGACATCGAACGCAGCCTCGCCGACAACCTCGAACGGCTCATCGGCGAGTACGGGGCACAGATGCGCAACCTCGAGTTCCGCAAGGCCGCGGCGACCCTTCGATCGATCTGGGCCGAGGGCAACGCCTACCTCGTGGCGCGCGAACCGTGGAAGGCGATCAAGACCGACCGCGATGCCGCTGCCGTGGCGCTGCGCACCGCACTCGGATTGATCCGGCTCCAAGGCCACCTCTCGGCGCCGTTCATCCCGGCCACCGCACAGCGCCTCGAAGGGGCCTTCGGCGACTCCGCGAGGCTCACGGGTATGGGCGCCGACCTGGCGGCGTCGGTGTTTGAACTCAAGCCCGGTGCCCGATTCGACGCTCCCGGGCTGCTGTTCGACAAGATCGAGGCCGATCAGCTCGCTGAGTGGGTCGAGCGTTTCGGCGGCGACGCGTAGGCGCACCGTCGAGGCGCACCGTCGAGGCGCACCATCGAGGTGCACCGTCGAGGTGCCACAGTCCGGCGATCTCCCCGGGCTAGGTTGGCACTCACTATGGGCTCAACTCCGAGTGGTCACTCGCCGTCACCGCCTCGTGCGTCGAAGTCGCGGCGCCGCCTGCGCTTGGCCGGTGCGAACATGACGCGCCTGGTGATGCTCGCGATCATCCTCGTGGGCACCGGGGTGGCCGCCGGATTCGCGATCGGCTACCCGCTGCGGGGACTCGAAATCGGGGCCGACAACGCCGTGGTTCTGGACCAATCGGCGCTCACCGGAATCGACCTGTCCGACGCGCTCGTGCAACAAAGCGACCTGGAATCCTCGTTTTCCGAATCACCCGACCTGGTCGCGCTGATCGATCTCGTCGGCGCCGAGTTCTGCGGGGGCAGCGTCACCCTCGACTCCGATCCGGGGGCCCGGGCCGCCCGGGCCTTTGTCGACCAGACCAACAACGCCATGGTGCTGAGCGAGGCGGTCCGGGCCAAGGACACCACCACGGCCGGGCGTTTCGTCTCCCAGATGACGAGCCTGCTGGATGACTGTGAGGGCGGGCGGTACTTCAAGGTCGAAAACGGCGAACGGACCGAGGTGGAGATCTCCAACACCCGCCGAGACGTCCCCCTCCGCCTCGATTATGTGACCCGCACCATCACACCGGTTCGCGGCGGGATGAGTCAGGTCGTCACGTTCTTCCAGGTCGGAAATGTGGTCGTGGCGCTGCAATACGCTGGGCCGGAGAAGGCCTATTCCTCGTTGATGGACAACGTCGAACGCAAGATCCTGACCAGACTCGCCCCGGATCAGTTCTCCGAGACGGTGGCGATCGACGGCGAACAACCCATGCCGACCGATGTGACGACCACCACCCGGGTCAACATCGCAGAGCCGTCGCCGACCTCGAGTGTCGATCAGACCCTCGAGAGCCTGCCGCCGGCCACCTTCGAACCGCCGACGACGACCTCCGCTCCACGGGGACGATCGGGCTCCGCTCCTGATTCCTCCCCGGATGATTCCTCCTCGGACGGCGGATAACGCCGATACGGCGCCAAGGCTGGTCGACGCGGCGTCAGAGCTGGTCGACGATGAGGTGAAACGCCTCGCCGTAATCGACCCCGAACGCAGCGCCGGCCTCAGCCAGCTTCGAACGCTCCCGCTCACGAAACCCGGCTAGGGCCGTCTCGATCGCTGCCGCCTCGGCATCAGCAGCGGTACTCGCCGCGGCATCGTCGAGTTTGTAGAAGTGCGTGGTTTCGAGCTGGCTGCGATGGGCCTCGAGTGCCGTCGTTTTCGCCGTGATCGAGCGCTCGTCGGCCGGTTCGATGTGGTTCGCCTCGTCGGCCTCGAACAACAGCAGCGCTTCGGGTCGATGGTGGGCGAAACCCTGCTGGGCAAAGAAATGGGGATCGCGTGCGGCCACCACGGCATCGATGGCCAAGAACCCGGCGGCGCGGTGATCCGGGTGGATCCGGTACCGCTTCCAGGGATCGTGGGCCAACACGACATCGGGGCGAAGTCGTCGGATCTCCCGACAGACGCGCTCCACCGTGTCCGAGGTCGACCGCAACTCGCCGTCGACCTCACCGAGGAACACGACCTCGCCGGTGGCCCCGAGCGCGGCGGCCGCGGCGCGTTGTTCCGCCTGGCGACGTTCGACGAGGGCCGCAATGTCGGCCGAGGCATCCCAGGTGCCCTTCGACCCGTCGGTGCAGATGAGGTGGTGCACGACCGTGCCGTGACGTGCCCAGCGGGCGAGCGTCGCCCCGGCGCAGAACTCGACGTCGTCGGGGTGCGCAGCGATGGCCAACGCGACGGCGGGCGGGTCGAGCGGAGTCGGGCGAGGTGTGGGGTGCGACGCGGCGTGCATCGCGGCGATCGTAGCCCTCAGTTCGCGGCGCCCGGTCGCTGTGCCGGGTCCTGTCCGAAGTAGTCGCTGAGCACCTCGTAGAGCTGGCGATGTTCGCCGCGCAGCGTCATCGGCGCATCGAAGAACGCCTCGGTGGCCACGGCGAAGAACTCGGCGGGGTTCACCCCTGCGTATTCGTCGAGGGTCGTGGCCCCCTCACCGCGAACCGCGAGTTCGTAGGCGGCCGTGCACACCTCGATGAATCGCGTCCGGGCCGCCGCATCGGGTATCGGGGGCACACCGTCGCTGTGGCCGTCGAGTTGGTCGAGTTGATGAGCGAATTCGTGATACACGAGATTGCGTCCGTCGCCCGGATAGTCGAGGTCCTCGCAGATCGCGTCCCACGACAACATGACCGGGCCGGTGGGATCGGACAGTCCGGACACCCACGATTCCTCGTCGCTCACGATGCCGGCGACCTGTTCGAACTCGCCGGTCATGCGCACGTCGTCGGCCTGAACGAGGATCGAGGTAACCGTGCGAAACGGATCATCGGGCAACCCGATGGCAATCCGCGCGGCCAGCGCGGCGATCACCAGGCGGACCTCGTCGTCGAGTTCGAACCCCGAGCCGGCCTCCCAGCGTCGCTCGAACATCAGGCGCATCATCAGCGCCTCGTGGCGGCTTCGTTGATCGTGGTCCAATCCGCTGCGCCATTCGAACCAGTCATCGATCGCGGCGCGCCACTCGTCGCGGAAGCCCTCCGCCAGGGCGGCTCGTCGTTCGCGGCGCCTCGACAACCAGGCCACGGCGTTCGTCGAGGCCCCTGGTCAGCGAACGAGGTGGGCGTCGTCGCTGTGTTCGATGACGGGCCTCTCGCCGGCGTTCAATCGGGTGAGGTCGATGACGTCGAGGTCGCCATGGACGTCGACGTCGATGCCGAGGCGCCCGGTGGTCCATCGGCGAACCTGCAACCCGTGCGACTCGGCTTCCCGGTGGTGATGTGTGGCCGAGTCGGGCCCGTATCCGAATCGGAACACCTCTGCGACCTGCGTCGGCACGACCAGGACGTTGGTGCCCTTGTCGTCTCGGTCGGGGGCCAGCCACAGCGACGAACCGTGATCGCTCTGGGCGACGGTGTCGAACAGTGTGGCCAACTCGGCGGGGTAGGCGAGATCGGCGTGCACGATCGCGGCGTGGCGATAGCCGCGATCGGCGGCCTCGTTGAGGCCGAACGCAGCGGCTTCGTTGAGCCCCTCGCTCGGCGGGGCGAGCGCAACCGTGCGCTGATCCCGCGACCAGCGGGCGACGTCGTCGTCGGAGGTCACGACCGCGACGTCGACCGAACGGGTCGCTGCGAGGACGTCGAGCACCGAGGTGGCGAGCGCGAGCGTCAGCGTTCGACGTTGGTCCTCGTCGAGGCTCGACGCGAGTCGCGTCTTGCCCGAGTCGAGTGATCGGATGGGTACGAGAGCGAGAATGCCGGGGGACATCGTCACGAGGTTAGAACGAAACCGCCCCGCCGTCGCCAGTCGAATGACCCGAGCGCGTAGGGTGTTTGGCCAAACGACAACGGGGGAGACCAGCCCATGCGCATCACGGTGGGAGTAATCGGCGGTGGTTCGTGGGGCACCACGGTGGCGAGCCTGGCCGCGCACAACGTGTCGACGATCCTGTGGGGGCGAGATGCCGCCACGGTGGCAGAAATCAACGAGTCGCATCACAACAGTCGGTATCTCGCCGGCCTCGACCTTCATCCGAAACTGCGGGCGACCACCGACCTGCGTGAGGCGGTCGAACAGGCGGATGTGATCGTGATGGGAGTCCCGTCCCAGGCCATGCGTTCGACACTCGAACAGGTCGCTGAACACATCCGTGCCTGGGTGCCGATCGTGAGTCTGGCCAAGGGCCTGGAACAGGGCACGCGGCTTCGGATGAGCCAGGTCGCCAACGAAGTGCTGCCCGGTCACCCCGTGGCGGTGCTCACCGGGCCGAACCTGGCCAAGGAGATCCTCACCGGAGACGCCGCAGCCTCGGTGTTGGCCACCCACGATCCGGTCGTCGCCGCCAGGCTCCAGGAAGTGTTCAGCACGGCGATGTTTCGGGTGTACACCAACCCCGACGTCATCGGTTGCGAGCTGGCGGGAGCGTTGAAGAACGTCATCGCCATCGCCTCGGGCATGGCCGACGGCCTTGGCGCCGGAGACAACACCCGCGCCGCGGTCATTACCCGGGGACTTGCCGAACTCAGCCGCCTCGGGGTGGCGATGGGCGGCAACGAGTTGACCTTTGCGGGGCTGGCGGGGATGGGCGACCTTTTGGCCACGTGCGTGTCGCCGCAGAGCCGCAACCGCTTCGTCGGCGAACAGTTGGGCCGAGGGCGCACGATCGAGGAGATCATCGATTCGATGAACATGGTCGCCGAGGGGGTCAAGACGGCGCCCGTGGTGCTCGATCTCGGTGAGGAGTACGGCATCGATCTGCCGATCTCGACCCAGGTGTACGAGGTCTGTCACGAGGCGAAGTCGGCCTCGGCCGCGTATGCGGGGCTGTTGCGTCGGGGCGGTCTCGTCGAGCACCCGTCGAACGACTTCGTGTTTCCGAAGATCTGAACGGCCGGTCGTCGGTGCCCAAGACCCCCGCACCCGGCCTCAACTTTGAGCGCAACCATTGGGAGGCCGGGGTCGACACGGTGGTCGGCCTCGACGAGGTCGGCCGCGGCGCGTGGGCTGGGAACCTGACGATCGCGGCGGTGATCGTGGCCCGCGACCGCCGGGTGAATGGCATCCGCGATTCCAAAATGTTGAGCGAGCCGCGGCGTGAGGTCCTCTATGAGCGCATCGTTTCGTGGTGCGAGGGCTGGGCGGTGGGCCATGCGAGCGCACGGGAATGCGATGAACTCGGGATGTCGGCGGCGCAGAAGCTAGCGGCGCGCCGTGCGCTCGTCGCTCTGGACCGTCCGGTCGAGGTCGCGCTCGTGGACGGGCCGTGGGATTTCATCGAGGGAGGGCCCGACGGGCTGACCCGGACCGAAACCATCGTGAAGGGGGACCGGTTGTCGTTGTCGATCGCCGCTGCCTCGATCGTGGCGAAGGTCACCCGAGATCGACTGATGCGCGAGGCGGCGCTGCATTTCCCGTGGTACCACTTCGACACGAACAAGGGCTACCCGTGCCCGCGCCACAAGGAGGCCCTGCACGGCTACGGGGTGTCGTCGATTCATCGACGGTCGTGGGCCTTCGTCGACGGTCTGGCGTGGACGTCTCAGCATCGTCGGTCCGTCGAGGCGGCCGAGCAGTACGAGTTCGATCTGTTCTGAGCGACGGCCGCTTGAGCGACGGCCTCTTGAACATCGGTCTGTCGGGTGCGCGCGCAATCACACGGGTAAGCAATATGCTTGCAGGAGTAAGCAGTCCATGAAACGATCGAAGTGTCATGTCGAATCGAACCCAACGCCCCTCCGCCCATGTGCGTCCCGCCGTTGCCGCCCCCTTCGACGGGGTGCAGCGGGCCATGCGTCGCCTCACGCGGGCTGACGCGTCGAATCTGGGGCCCGATGGATCGCCGATCGACGGGTCCAGGGGCTCCACGGAGGCCGCCGGGGAGGCCGCCGGGGACGAGGCGCTCGTCGCGTTGCGCGGCGCGACAGGCCATCCGGTGAACGGCGCAGGCCGACCGACCGACGAAACAACGGCCGGATCGGTGGCCGCCTCGTCAACCTCGCAGATTCCCGCCATCGCGCCCCAAGGCACCGGAATCGAGCGTCCGGTGCCCGAGTGGGTAGAGCTGAACCAGGCGATCTACCGGGCGTTCGCCTTCGTGGACCTGTGTGGATTCACGAACTACACCGACAAAAACGGTGCGCATGCCGCCACCGAATTGCTGGCGCGGTTTCGTTCCGCCACCCGCGACGTCACGACCCGCCGCGGTACCCGCGTGGCGAAATGGCTCGGGGACGGGGTGATGCTGGTGGGGACCTCCGCCGGACCGATCGTGGCCACCGTGGCCGAGTTGCAACTTCGGTTCCTCAACGACGAGTTCGACATCCACGCAGGTGTTGCTGCGGGGCCGGTGCTGTTGTTCGAGGGCGACGACTACATCGGGCGGGCGGTCAACCTCGCCGCGAGGCTGTGCGAGGCGGCGGCCCCGGGTGAGATCTTGGCCTATGGGATCGGCGATTCGATTCCCGAATGGGTCCGACCCGCGAAGTCGGTGACCGTGCGGGCGATGGGCATCGGCGACGTGTCAGGGGTGATGCAACTGAACGTCGCCCACGACGCCTGGGCCGACCTGCCGGAATCGGAGCGCCACCCTGCGCTGCATCCCGCCGGTGGCGCGGTGCGCGACGGGTCCTGATCACCGCGGCGAGGTCCTGAGCGCCGACCAGTGGCCGGTTGCTCAGCGACCTGCAGCGCACCGCACCGTGCTGCTCAGCGGCCAGCCGCGTGGATGATCGCGGCGATGTGGCGGTCGAGGAGCGCCTGATCCATCGAGTCGAGGTAGTCGCCGAGGTAGAGATACGCCGAGGCGCGACCGCCACGGTCGACGTGCACACCGACGGGGCGGGCGACGGCTTCCGCGACGGTGTCAGCGTACGGAACCTGGGTGACGGCCAGGGAGAACGGTGTGCCGCTGGCGTCGCGCAATCCGAACATGTGGTAGCCGTTGGACTCGTCGTGGGCAACGACCTGATGGCCGAGGTGCTCGGCGGCGGTGCGCACCATCGCAGACAAGGTGTCGTTCAGGGCGGCGACACGGGTCTGTTCGTCGACGAAGGGCTGGGCCCGGGCCTGCAGTTCGGAGAACACGGCGTCGAGGTCGCTGTCGGCCGACGAACTGGTCGGTTCAACGATCGCTTCGATCACAGGTTCAGTCGCCGGCTCAGCGATCGGGGCTGCCGCGAGAGGTTCGATGATCGGCACTGCGTCGACCGGCACTGCGTCGACCGGTGCCCCAAATGCTGAGACGGGGTTGGGGTCGGCGAGCACGATCGGGTCGAGATCGACGGGGGCCAGATCGGGAGATTCGAACAGGCCCGGTCCGGTCGTGACCGGCTCGGCGACGGGTGAGGACCCGAAGGAGGACCCCGAAGCGGCGGGGTCCTGGATGGTTGCGTCGGCGTCGAACAACCGGGTCGTCTCGATGGCGGGTTCGATGGTGGGTTCGATGGTGGGTTCGGCGGCGAATGCGGAGGCGCTCTCTTGGGTACCCCCGGGATCGAGCGTCGCCGCCGGATCGGCGGATGGCGTCGGGGCGGGTGCTGGGACCGCTGGTTGGAGGCGCTGTTGCAGCGCTCCGGCGAACTCGGCAACGGAGTCGAAGGCGATCCAGTTGGCGGCACCCTGCCACCACACCGGTGTCGTCGACGGGATCTGCTGAAACGCGATGCGTTCGATCACGGTGTTGAGCGGTTCGGGTCCCTGTTGTTGCCCGTGGGGGTCGATCCAGAACACGGCTGGGGCGTCAGGGGGAGGAAGCGTCGTCATGGTCGGCGAGTTTCCCACAGTGAGACGATCGGTTGAAGTGATTGTGAGAAAAACCGTCGAAACGTGCCGGTAGGGGCCACGGCCCGTCGCCCCACTACGCTGCCCTCCATGTTCCGTTGTCGATCACTTGCGGTCGCCGTGTTCGCCGTCTGGACGCTGTTCGTATGGGCCCAGCGGCTCGTCAACATCGCCAACGACGATCTCGAAGGGTTCGACCTGGCGTGGTCGGCGGGTCGGGCGGTGGTCTTCGTCGCCGTCGGTATCGCCGTCGCGATCGTCGCGGTACGCCCGATGACCGAGTCGGTCGCCCGAAGCGTGGTCGCCGTCGCGTCGGGCGTCACGATCGCGTTGTGGAGTGTGCAGGTGGTACTCATCGCCGCTCGCGACTACGACGTCTCGTTCATCGTCGTGCATGCGGTGCTCGGTGTGGTTTCGGTGGGGTTGGCTTGGTGGGCCGCTCGAAGCGTCGGGGCGTTCGGGCGGGGTGCTGAGAAATCGCAGTCAGCCGGTGCGACTCCCTCCGCCAGAGTGTGACGGGCACGTAGGTTGGACCGGCGCGCTGGGTCGATGAGGGGCACCGGCGGCGAGGCCGTAAACAGGACGCCGTAAGCAGGAGGAAAAGGTTATGGAGTGGGATCCGAAGGAAGCCGACACCGGTGACATCATCGATCGGCGCGGTGCCGCATCGAGCGGTGGTGGTGGCCTCGGTGGTCTCGGTTCCATCCTCGGAGGTGGGAAGGCCAAAGGCGGCCTTGCCGGCGTGGTGATCGCGCTCGTCGCGGCCTTCTTGATCCCGGCGCTCAGCGGAGGTGGCGGTGGTTCGGGCATCGACCTGTCGGGGCTGGGCCTCGACAACCTTCCCGGCCTCGACGGGATGGAGGCGATGCCAGCGAACGGCGACGCCGCCGATGTGTCGATCGACCCGGCGAGCGATCCCGATCGTGAACTGAAAGAGTTCGCCAACGTCGTCGTCACCGATTCAAACGACTTCTGGGAAGAACAGTTCGCTGCGGCCAAGATTCCCTATGACCGCACGAAGATGGTGCTGTTCAGCGGTGCGGTGCGCAGCGGATGCGGCAGTGCGGATTCGGCGATGGGCCCCTTCTATTGTCCCGCCGACAAGTTGGTCTACATCGACCTGTCGTTCTTCGAGGAGCTCGCCTCGCGCTTCGGAGCCCCGGGCGATTTCGCTCAGGCCTATGTGATCGCTCATGAGGTCGGCCACCACGTGCAGAACGAACTCGGAGTGATGGATCAGGTCGCCAAGGCCGAACAGCGCGACCCGGGAGCCCGATCCGGAGCGACGGGGCTGTCGGTGCGAACCGAGTTGCAGGCCGACTGTTTCGCCGGGGTCTGGGCGCACAGTCGATACGAACGAGGACAGGCCGATCCGACAAAGCGGCTCGACGACGGCGACATCGAAGAGGCGCTCTCGGCCGCCGAGGGCGTGGGTGACGACACCCTCCAGCGCCAGGCCACCGGCCGGGTCAACCCTGAGGGGTTCTCCCACGGCACCGCCGAACAGCGTCAGAAGTGGTTCACCACGGGCTACGACTCCGGCGATCCCGATCGCTGCGACACGTTCTCCGCCGACCGTCTGGGTTGATTGCCTCGACCGTGGGGGCGCCCGCAGGTTGGGCGTTGTGCTGAGGCGAGCGACTACGATCGCGGGCGCTATGGGACAGCCAGTCAGCGTCATCGAATCCAAGTCCAAGGCCGGTGGTGCCGTTCGTTACGAAACGAATCGCATGCTCACCGGAACCGGCCACGAGCGATACGTCGCAGGTCAGGAGATCCTGGGGAACCGTCCTGCCGACGTGTTGGCCCGTCGGATCTTCGAGCGCGGCGGTGTCGACGCGGTGCACGTGAACGGTTCAGTGATCACCATCGACCCGGCCAAGGGGTCCGACACCGTAGGGGTGAAGGAGCTCATCGAAGACCTGTACACCTATTACCGGCCGGGGGTCGCGGTCCCGGCGTTTCCCACCGAAGACGCATAGGGCTGCATCGCTTCGGATCGAAGTTCCACTTGCGGTGAGGCGAACGAACGTTCGATACTTGCCGAATGGCAGTTCTCAGCTCCTTCGACCCGTTCGCGTACGAGCCTGACCCGGAACCCGAGTCGGAGTTCGACGACAGCGATCAGGGCGGTGTTCACGGCGGTGTTCACGGCGGTGATCGCGGCGGGGCCGTGGGCGAGGTGCGTTCCCCGCTGAAGGTCGAGCGCCCGGCCCCGGCGCTGGCGGAGATCGTCGAACGAATCCGGCCGACCGTGCTCGCCGCAGAGCGGACCCTGCCAGTACCCGCCGCGATGCGTGACCTCTTTCCCCTCGGCGGTGTGGCTCGGGGGAGTCGGTTGTGCATTCGGGGGGCTGGAGCCTCTTCGTTGTGCATGGCGACGTTGGCTGAGGCCTCCCGGGAAGGATCGTGGATCGCGGTGGTCGGTGGGGAGTCGTGGGGGTGGGCCGCTGCGGCGCGTGCCGGGTGGAAACTCCAACGGTGCATCGTCGTCGACGAACCTCCGGTGTCTCGCTGGGGCACCGTGGTGGCGGCCCTGGTCGACGCCTTCGACCTCGTGGTGGTCGACCCGACCCATCAGGTCAGCGCCGCCGATGCCCGACGGCTGGTGGCACGAAGTCGTGAACGCGCTGCGGTGCTGATCGATGTGGCGGTTCCCGATGGTCGCCGCCGGTTCCGTTGGCCGACCGAGGCGGAACTGACCCTGCAGGTCGACACCACCACATGGGACGGACTCGGGGCGGGTGCCGGGATGTTGGGGCGGCGACAGGTGACGGTGTCGTCGGTGGGGCGCCGCGGCGCGGCTCGACCACGCCGGGTGGAGCTGTCGATCGCCCCCGACGGTGCGCTGGCCGTGCTCGAGGGTGCCTTCGAGACGTCGGTATCGGCGTCAGCGTCGGCGTCGGAGACATCCGCTGCGCCGGCGAATCGGCGGCTTCGGGCAGCGGGGTGACGAGCCGTCATGGCAGTTTCCGATGAGCCGACACGCACGGTCGTCGTGTGGTGCGCCGACTGGCCGGCCATGGCGATGGAACGCGGCGATGGCCGCGCGGTGGTGGTCATGCGGGCGAATCGGGTGGTCGCCACCAACCCGTTGGCCCGGGCTTTGGGGGTGATGGCCGGAATGCGCCGTCGCGAGGCGCAACGGCTGTGCCCACGGGCCGAACTTCTCGACCGCGACACCGAACGCGAGGCGAGGGCCTACGAACCGATCGTCGCCGCGCTCGACGACATCACCCCGCGAATCGAGATCACCCGGCCCGGTTCGTGTCTGTTTCCGAGCCGTGGCCCCGCCCGGTATTTCGGCGGCGACGGCCCACTGGCACAGGAGGTGGCCCGAGTGGTGCGTGGCCAACTCGCCCTGCCGACGGCCGTGGGGGTCGGGATCGCCGACGGAGCCTTTGGTGCCACCCTCGCCGCGAGGGCCGCTGCGGAACTCGATGGTGACGCGGGAGCGCCTGGCGAGCCGGGTGCTGCGCCTGGTGACGGGACTGCGCCTGGTGTCGGGCCGGCGATCGTGGTCGACGTCGGTGAGACCCCGCAGTTCCTCGCCCCGTTTCCGATCGACACCCTCGGCCGTCCCGAGCTGGTGGAGGTGTTGAGGCGCCTGGGGTTGACCACGTTGGGGTCCTTCGGGGCTCTGCCGGAACGCGACGTGTTGGCGCGGTTCGGTTCGGAGGGGCAGCGGGCTCAGCGGTTGGCTCGGGGGCTCGACCTGCGCCCGCCCCATCTGGTCGACCCCCCGGTCGATCTCGACGTCGTCCACGAGGCCGACCCGCCGATCGAACGGGTCGATCAGGCGTCGTTCGTGGCCAAAATGCTGGCGGACGATCTCCACGAGCGTCTCGGCGGGCGTGGGTTGGCGGCGGTCGCCATCATCATCGAGGCGACGACCACCGACGGGCAGGTGATCGAACGACGGTGGCGCCACGACGCAACGTTGAGCTCGACCGCGGTCGCCCAACGGGTTCGCTGGCAACTCGACGGCTGGTTGACCAGCACCCAGGGGCGGCGATCCCGCGGCGCCGGCGCGCTCGTTCGCTTGCGGGTTCGTCCGACCGAGGTGGTCGCGGACGTCGGACGTCAACTCGGGTTCTGGGGTGGGGCCGATGCCGCGTCGATTCGTGCCCGCGGCGGGTTGGCCCGGGTTCAGGCGGTGTTGGGATCCGACTCGGTCAAGGTCGCCGAGTGGAAGGGAGGTCGGGCGCCGGGGGAGCGGTATCAACTCGTGCCGGTCGACACGGTCGGGGTCGCGGCCGACGAGTCCTTCGAACTCGCCGAGCCCGGTCCGGAGCCCTGGCCGGGGAGCCTGCCCGACCCGCCGCCGGCGCTCGTGTGGTCTCAGCCGAGACCGGCCGAGGTGGTCGACGACGCCGGCGCGCTCGTGCGTATCGACCGTCGAGGGCGACGAAGCGGCGACCCGGCTCGGTTGTCGATCGAGTCGGGGCCCTGGCAACCGGTGGTGGCCTGGTCGGGGCCGTGGCTGGTCGACGAGCGGTGGTGGGACGCACAGGGGCATCGCCGGCGTGCCCGCTTTCAGGTGTGCACCGAGGCTGGCGCAGCCCATCTGGTCACCCTCGAGGCGCAGCGATGGTGGGTCGAAGCCACCTACGACTGAGTGGGTCGACTTCGCTCGGTCAGGGCTGCTGTGAGGTGCCTCATCGCTTTGGAACGATTCTCGGCGGTTCATCCGACAGAATGGACCCGTGAAGGTCTTGGTCATCGAAGATGAGGTCGCACTCGCGGATGCCGTCGCCCGTGGGCTCGGCGCTGAAGGATTCGAGGTCACCGTCGCCAACGACGGCCTCGAGGGTCTCGAGTTGGCGCGTGGCGCAAAGTTCGACCTGATCGTGCTCGACATCATGTTGCCGGGTATGAACGGGTACCGGGTGTGTCGGACCTTGCGTGAGGAGGAGATCTGGACTCCGATCCTCATGCTCACCGCCAAGGACGGGGAATACGACGAGGCCGAGGCGCTCGACACCGGGGCGGACGACTTTTTGTCCAAGCCGTTCAGCTTCGTGGTGCTCGTCGCGAGGCTTCGTGCGTTGGCCCGGCGTCGCAGCGACGCCAATCTTGCTCCGCTCGAGTTCGACGATCTCACCCTCGAACCGGTGTCTCGCACCGTGCGTCGCGGCGACAGCGACATCTCGTTGTCACCCCGCGAGTTCGCGCTGCTCGAGGCGCTCATGCGCCACAGCGGTGAGGTTGTGAGCAAAACCGACCTCCTCGATCGGGTGTGGGGCGAAGACTTCGAAGGCGACCCGAACGTCGTCGAGGTGTACATCGGGTATCTGCGCCGCAAGATCGACCGCCCCTTTGGCCGATCCGATCTCGAAACCGTTCGCGGTGAGGGCTACCGGCTCGGCTCACCGCTGCCCAAGTAGCGCGGAGCCGACCGTGACCGATACGGGCGAGACGGGTGGCGCTGCAGTCTCGGCAGGGCCGTCTGTAGCCTCGGTCGGGCCGCCTGCTCATCCGCCTGCTGCGCCACCTGCTGTGCCAGCCGCCGGCGAGGCTCCGCCGCCTCCGAAGGCGCCACTGTTGTCGAACCGTTGGGCCTCACGGGTCCAGCGTCGTTTGGCGTATCTGGCCCCGCGTCGCCTCTTCGGTTCGGTCCGCGTCCGGTTGACCTTCGCGGTGTCGGTGATCTTCGCCGGAGCGTTGTTGCTGGCCTCGGCCGGTCTGATCCGCCAGGTTGAATCCGCGCTGGTCAGCGACGTTCGGGCGCGCAACGACGCCATGGTTCACACGTTGGGAAAAATGGTGGCCAGCGGAGACCTCGATGCGTTGGCCGCCCAGGACATCTCCCAACTTCTGAACGGCATTTCGGATTCGGCACAGGCCGAGATCCTGCGCGAGGGACTCAACAACAGCTTCGTCTACGTGCAGGGCGCCGGAAGCGCACAGATTTCGCAGGACATGTCGGTGCTCGAACGGATCAAGCGAGTCGTGACCGACGAGGAGGTGCCGCTGTGGGGCAAAGTGCTTCCGAGCCGCATCGATGAACAGCAATACGTCGTGAGTCGTGTGGAAATCCCGACGCCCGGTGGCAACATCGTGTTGAGTGTCGCCCGGTCCCTTGAGGAGGTGAAACGCACCGTCGATCAGGTTCGCGGGGCACTCACCTTCGCCGTGCCCTCGTTGATCGCCGCGGTCGCGCTCTCCGCGTGGATGATGACCGGCCAGGCGTTGCGTCCGGTCCAGGCGATCACTCGCCGTGCCCGGGAGATCACGGCGACGACCCTCGATCAGCGGGTCCCCGTGCCTCAGACCGACGACGAGATCGGCCAGCTCGCCCGCACGATGAACGCCATGTTGGATCGGCTCCAAGAAGCCTCGGAGTCTCAGAAGCGATTCGTGTCCGACGCCAGCCACGAGTTGCGATCGCCGGTTGCATCGATTCGGGTACAACTCGAAACAGCGCTCATGTGCCCCGACGACACCGATTGGGAGAAGGTGGGACGCACGGTGCTGGCCGAGGACGTTCGCCTCTCGGCGCTCGTCGACAATCTGTTGGCACTCGCCCGCATCGAAGAGGGGCAGCGCCGTCACCTCGGCGAGGTCGACGTCGACGAACTCATCCACGAGCAGTTGTCGCGGCAGCGCCGGGTGACGATCGATCGTTCCGGGGTGCTCGCCGGACGCGTCTATGGGGTGCGCGATGAACTGATGAGCGTGGTGCGCAACCTCATCGACAACGGCGAACGCCATGCCCAGGAACGCATGCGGGTCTCGCTGGTCACCAAGGGGCCATGGGTGCGGTTGTGCGTCGAAGACGACGGCCCAGGGGTCGACCCTGCGTTGCGCGAGAAGGTGTTTGAGCGCTTCGCCCGCCTGCAGGAGGCCCGCAACCGCGATGCGGGCGGGGCTGGGATCGGGCTGGCGCTCACCAAGCGGGTCGTCGAGGCCCACAGCGGCCGGGTCTTCGTCGAAGATTCCGACCTCGGCGGCGCATCGTTCGTGGTGGAGTTGCCGTCGGCCGACTTTGACCCGAACGACGAGTTCGCCGACTGACCCCGACTGACCCCGACTGCCCGCCCCCGCCCGCTTTACAGTTTTGTAGGTACTTTCTGCGGTCCTGGCCGCAGAAAGTACCTACAAAACGCCGAATGTGGGGGCCGGTGGGGCGTCGACCTAGTTGTCGCGGAGCTTGGACAGCAGGCGCAGCAACTCGAGGTACAGCCAGATGATGGTGACCATCAAACCGAAGGCGGCGAACCACTCGTATTCCTTCGGCAGGCGGTTGGCGACGCCCTTTTCGATGAAGTCGAAGTCCAACAACAGGTTGAACGCGGCGATCCCGACGACGATGACGCTGACCGCGATGCTGACCGGACCCGATCCGGCGAGCATGGACGGCCCGCTGGTGAAGAGCCCGACGACGAAGTTCACCAGGTAGACGACGAGCACTCCGAAGGTGGCGGCGATGACCGCCTTGGTCATGCGAGGCGTGACGCGCAGCACCCGGAATCCGTACAGCACCAACATGGCGGCGAACACGCCGGCGGTGGCCAGCACGGCGGTTACCGCAATGCCGGGGTAGGCGATGTTGTAGTAGTGCGAGATGAACCCGAGCAGCAGACCCTGGGCGAGGGCGTAGGGGATGGCGAGCACCTTGGCGAGGTGCGGTTTGAACGACGTGACCATCGCCAGGCCGAAGCCGACGATCATCGGGCCGAACAGCCAGCCCATCGACCCGACCGGGCCGTAGACCCGTGCGCCGGTGGCGTCGAAGCCGAGAAATTCGCTGCTCACCCGCGACCAGCCGTAGACGGCGGTGGCGATGGCGAATGCGAACAGCACCAACGTTGCGCTGACGGTGCCGCCCATCGTCATCGCCCCGGTGGTGGTGGCGGCCTGGGTGCCGTGGGCGAGCTGGTCATAGCTCTGGTTCCACTGGGCATCGATCGTGCCGCGCGCGGCGGTGTCGCTGCGTTGGGCCGGATCGTTGAAGTGTTTGTCATTGAGTAGCGGGTTGCTCACGGAGTTACCTCGTCTCGGGAATGGGGCAAGGCTACCGGCCGGCGGGGGTGTGCCGGTGGCGCTGCTTGAGAGGTCGCGTGGACGGCCGGGTGCCGCCCCGGTCACCAACGTACGTGCATGCGTTTGATGCCGTTCACGAAGTCGCTTTCGAGTCGTTCGGGGGCACTGGTGAGTTCGATGTTCACAAGCCGTTCGACGACTTGTCTCATGGTGGCGCGAATCTCTGCCCTCGCCAGGCTCGCCCCGAGGCAGTAGTGCACACCGCCTCCGCCGAATGCGACGTGATCGTTCGGCGTGCGGGTGATGTCGAAGCGATGCGGATCCTCGAAGACCTCCTCGTCGCGGTTCGCCGAGGCGTAATAGAGGACCACCTTGTCGCCCGCAGCGATCGCCATCCCGCGGATCTCGGTGTCGCGGGTGGCGGTGCGGCGGAAGTTGTGGATCGACGAACCCCACCGCAGCATTTCCTCCACGGCGCTTTGCCACAGCTCGGGTTGGCTGCGCAGCTGTTCGGCTTGTTCGGGGTGATCGAGCAGAGCGAGAAGTGAGTGGTTGATCAGATTGCGGGTGGTCTCGTTGCCGGCGACCACGAGGGTGACGAAGAACAGGTTGAGGTCGGTGTTGTCGAGCCGCTCTCCGTCGATTTCCGCGTGGACCAGGGCGGTCATGAGGTCGTCGCGGGGAGTGACCCGGCGATCGGCGGCTACGGCATCGCACAACATGAAGATCTCGGCGGAGGCCTCATTGGAATTCACGTGTGCGTACTCGGGGTCGTCGCGCGAGCCGATGAGGTCGTTGGAGATCTCGAACATGCGGGGCCACAGCTCGCGTTCGAGCCCGATCATCTCGCAGATCATCTGCACCGGGACCTGGGCGGCGATCTCCTCGACGAATTCGCACTCACCCCGCTCGATCACCTCGTCGATGACCAGCTCGGCGCGCGCCTCGATGTCCTCGGTGAGTTTCGAGATCATGCGCGGGGTGAAGGCCTTCGAGATCAACCGGCGCGCACGGTGGTGTTTCGGCGGGTCCATGTTGAGGATGGTGAGACGCAGTTGTGCGAGGGTTTCCTCGTCGGCAGTGGGGATGAAGGTGCCGCCGAGTTCACTGGAAAAGGTCTTCCAGTCGTGGCTGACCCGTCGCACGTCCGCGTGTTTGGTGATCGCCCAGAAGCCGGGGCCGTCCGGTTCGTGATGTCGATACACGGGCGCCTCGCGGCGGAGCCGATCGAACTGGTCGTGGGGAACACTCCGACCCCACGTCGGGGCCAGCAGGTCGATACCGGTCAGCGCCCTAACCGGCTCGCCGGCTGGTTCATCGGTTGGTTCGACGGCCGTTCCGGTCCTCGCAGTCACATCCACCCCATTACCTTGTGTTCTTCGACCTCTCGTGGTCGCCCCGGCCACTGGCTATCACAGATCCGGGCCACAGACGCCCCGCCGCAAGCGAACGAATGTTCGTCTATGGTGGGGCGGATGGGGTTCAACAACAGGGCGATGTCGTGGAAGGAGTTCGAATCGGCGTTGAGCAGCCGACTGCCCGACTCGATTCAGGCCAGCCATCGCGGCGAACCCCACCCCGGCGACGGTTCCGACAGCCCGGCGTGGTCGCGTCACCGTCTGCCCTATGAGGCCAACGCCGTGCGGGCGACGGCGACGGTGCCCTATGCCGAGTTGCATGCCCATTCCAATTTCAGTTTTCTCGACGGGGCATCGCATCCCGAGGAACTCGTCGAGGAGGCGGCGCGGCTGGGGCTCGAAGCGTTGGCACTGTGCGATCACAACGGTTTCTACGGGGTGGTTCGCTTCGCCGAGGCCGCCAGGGCGGTGGGGTTGCCGACGATCTTCGGGGCCGAACTCACCATCGACGGTTCCCATCGTGGCATCGACGGGAGCGCTGCCGGTCGGAGTGCGGGCGGGCGCGCTGGTGGGCGCACGGCGGTGCCGGATCCGGCGGGGGAACACCTCGTCGTGTTGGCCCGCAACCCGCGGGGCTACGCGAGCCTGGCGAGGGCCATCAGCGTGGCGCAGATGGCCGGCGAGAAGAACGCGCCACGCATCTCCTATGACGATCTGTCGATAACGCTGCGGGGAACCTCCGGGGCCTCCGGAGACGTGGGGCGCGGAGATCATCTCGTGCTCACCGGATGCCGTAAGGGCACGGTGCCGGCCGCCTTGAGCGCCTCGGGTCCGGCCGCGGCGGAACGCGAACTGCTGCGGCTCGTGGCGACCTTCGGGCGCGAGAACGTGGCGGTGGAACTGTGGGATCACGGCGATCCGCTCGACGGGGCACGAAACGACGCACTCGTCGAGTTGGCGCTGCGCCACCGGTGTGAGGTCGTCGCCACCAACAACGTGCACTACGCGACGCCACAGCAACGCCGTTTGGCCACGGCGCTCGCCGCAGTCCGGGCACGCGCCAGCCTGGACGAGATCGACGGGTGGTTGCCCGGCGGCGGGCTCGCTCATCTTCGGTCGGGGGCCGAACAGGCGGCGAGATTTGCCCGGTACCCAGGGGTGGTCGCCGCGGCGGCGCGCCTCGGCCTCGAATGCGCCTTCGATCTGCGTCTGGTCGCTCCGAGTCTGCCGCCCTACCCGTGTCCGAAGGGCGACGACGGTCGCCCGCTCAGCGAGATGGTGTATCTGCGCCGTCTCGTCGCCGACGGTGCGCAGCGTCACTACGGCGCCCCGGGCACCGAGCGGCTCGCCCGGTTCTGCGCCATGCACGGCACGGACCCCTATGCCCAGCTCGACCATGAACTCGACGTCATCGAACAGCTCGGGTTCGCCGGCTACTTCCTCATCGTGTGGGACATCGTCGAGTTCTGTCGTCGCTCGAACATCTTGTGTCAGGGTCGGGGGTCGGCCGCGAACTCGGTGGTCTGTTATGTGCTCGGCATCACCAATGCCGATCCGGTGGCGCTGAGGTTGCTGTTCGAACGGTTTTTGTCCCCCGAACGAGACGGGCCACCCGACATCGACATCGACATCGAGTCGAACCGGCGCGAGGAGGTCATCCAGTACGTCTATGGCCGCTATGACCGCAATCACGCCGCGCAGGTCGCCAACGTGATCACCTATCGGGCGAAGTCCTCGATCCGCGACATGGCCCGAGCGCTCGGCTACTCGCCGGGGCAACAGGACGCGTGGTCAAAAGAGGCCGATCGGTGGGGGTCGCTGCCCGAGGTCGGAACCCAGGACGACCACGACATGACGCTGCCCGACACCGTGTTGGCGTTGGCGCGGGAGGTGCTCAACTCGCCGCGGCACCTCGGGATTCATTCGGGAGGCATGGTGCTGTGTGACCGGCCGGTCAACGAGGTGTGTCCAACCGAATGGGCGCGCATGGAGAACCGGTCGGTGCTGCAGTGGGACAAGGAGGACTGCGCTGCGGCCGGACTGGTGAAATTCGACCTGTTGGGGCTGGCCATGTTGGGGGCGATCCACGAGACGATCGACCTGATCGCGCAACATCACGGGGTGGAGGTGGACATCGCCCACCTGCCCCAGGACGACGACGTGTACGACATGATCTGTGCCGCCGACACGATCGGGGTGTTCCAGATCGAGTCCCGTGCCCAGATGGCGACCCTGCCGCGCCTTCGCCCGCGGACGTTCTATGACCTCGTGGTCGAGGTGGCGCTCATCCGCCCGGGTCCAATCCAGGGCGGTTCGGTTCACCCTTACATCCGCCGGCGCAACGGCGACGAACCGGTCACCTACCTGCACCCGTTGCTGGAGAAGTCGCTCGCCAAGACCCTCGGGATCCCGCTGTTTCAAGAACAACTCATGCAGATGGCGATCGACGTGGCCGGGTTCACGCCAGCCGAGGCCGACCAGCTACGCCAGGCGATGGGGTCGAAGCGCTCGGTCGAGCGGATGGAACGGCTGCGGCGGCGCCTGCACGCGGGGATGGCGGCCAATGGGGTCACCCTCGAGGTCGCCGAGGTGATCTACTCGAAGCTGGTGGCCTTCGCGAACTACGGGTTTCCCGAAAGCCATAGCGTCAGTTTTGCTCACCTGGTCTATGTGTCGGCCTGGTTGAAATACCACTATCCGGCGGCGTTTTGTGCCGGGCTGTTGCGGTCGCAGCCGGTGGGGTTCTATTCGCCGCATTCGCTGGTGCAAGACGCCCGTCGCCATGGGGTGGTCGTGCGGTCCCCCGAGGTGAACGCATCGTCGTGGCAGGCGAACCTCGAGGCGTGCGAGACCTCGACCGGGGGTGTGGCACTTCGTCTGGGGTTGAACTCGGTGCGCCATGTCGGCGACGAGTTGGCCCAGGAACTCGATAGCGCCCGGCCGTTCGCGTCGATAGAGGACGTGGCCCGGCGCGGGAGTTCGGCTGAGGGGGGAGTGAAGCGCAACGTGATGGAGGCCCTCGCCACCGCGGGAGCGTTCGGGTGCTTCAGCGCTGGTGCCGGCGCGGATGCTGGTGCGGGTGCGGGTGCGGATGCCGGGCGGGTGAGGGGCCGACGCGAGGACTTGTGGACAGCGGGGGCGACGGTTGCGGCGGGGCCTGGTCGACTCGCCGGAGTGGTGCTCGGGTTGGACGCCCCACAGTTGCCGCTCATGGACGCTCGACAAGAGGCGTTGGCGGACCTGTGGGCCACCGGGGTGTCGGCCTATGGGCACCCCACGGTCTTTCTTCGCGACGAACTCGATCGACGCGCGGTGTTGTCCGCACAGCGGCTGAAGACGGCCCAGCCCGACACCAACGTTCGTGTGGCCGGAGTGGTGACCCACCGTCAGCGACCGGCCACCGCCGGGGGGACCCTGTTCATCAACCTCGAGGACGAGACCGGGCTCATCAACGTCATCGTGTCGAGCGGGTGCTGGCAGCGCTACCGGGCGATCGCTCGTCGTGCCCCGGCGTTGTTGGTAAGCGGGCGGCTCGAACGAGCCGACGGGGTCACCAACGTGATCGCCCACCGTCTCGAGGCGCTGCCCCTCGCCGGTGCCGGAGGTTCCCGGGACTTTCGGTAGCGATCCGGCCGACCGACGTGCGGGCCCGTCACCACGTGGGCCGGTTCGGCGGGCTAGGGTCACGACATCGCGAACGACAGTCGTTCGAATGCCTCAACGTACGGTCTCTCAAGGCCGATGCTGTTCACGTGAGTCCCTCTCCGTCCGTTTCCCCGATGCGCCGCAGAATCGTGGCCACCGCCGTGGCTGTGCTCACCGCGGTGGTTCCGGTCATCGCCGCGCCCGGTGCGTCGGGGCAATCGGTTTCGGGAACGTCGACCGGTGCGTCGACCGGTGCGTCGACCGGAGCGTCGAAGAAGTCGACGAAGAAGAAGACCGCCGACGATGACATCGACCTGCTGCGTTCCGACGCCGAAACCGTTCGAGCCGAGATCGACAAGACCGAGGCCGCTCGTACGGAGGCCCTGGCGACGCTCGGTGCGGTGACCGTCGAAGTGGAGCGTGCCCGCCAAGCCGAGCGGGTCGCGGCCGAGGCGGTGCAGGAGGCCCAGGATCTCGTCGACGAGATCGATGCGAAGGTGGCGATGGCGATGCGCGCTGCCTACACCTCCAACACGGTCGACTACCCGATCGAGCTCGCCTATCTCGTCGACTCGAACCAGGCATCGATGCGGCGGCGATACATGGAGCACTGGGCCGAGAAGCTCGACGTGCTCCTCGACGAACAGGAGCGTGCCCGTTCGGAGTTGGCGGTCGAACGCGAGCGGGCGGCCGACGCCACCAAGGCGGTGGAACAACGTCAGTCCGAAGCTCAGGTGCAGCTCACCGCGATCGAGGAACTCGAGTCCAACCAGATTCAGTTGGTCAGTGCAATCGAGCAGCGCCTCGACTCGGCGCTGGCCGAAGCGGCAGCGATCGAGGAACTCGACAAGGCGATGGCTCAACAGATCGTCGCTCGGGAACAGGAACTGCACGCGGCTGCCGTCGCATCGGCCGGGGCGGACCGTGGTGCGCCGGCGGGTACCGCGGCGGTCGCTGGGAACACCCCGACAAAGGGCGCCCCGGTGGCCACGGGTGGGCCTGGGTCGACGGCACCGCCAGCGTCGTCGGCGCCCGCGCCCGGCCCGGTGGCGTCGACCGCCCCGCCGGCGACCGCCGCAACTCCGACCACGCTGCCGTCGGGGACCTCGAGGGTGGACGTCGTTTACGTGCGCGGCATTCCCGTAGCTCGCAGCATCGCCGCGAACTTCGAGGCGATGCTGTCGGCCGCCTCGTCCGCCGGATTGGTCATCAGCGGTAGCGGCTATCGCGACATCAGCGTTCAGATCGGGCTGCGGGCCAAGAACTGTGGTCCGTCCGATTTCGAGATCTGGTTCAAACCATCCTCACAGTGCAGCCCACCGACGGCCATCCCCGGGCGTTCGATGCACGAAAAGGGTCTTGCGGTGGATCTGACCTGTGACGGTGTTCTGATTCCGAGTCGTACCAACAAGTGTTTCGTGTGGCTCGCCGCCAACGCTGCAACCTACGGCTTGAAGAACCTGCCGTCGGAGCCGTGGCACTGGTCGACCAACGGAAACTGACAGCCCGGCAACCGACACCGCCCGTTCTCCGATAACCAGTGGTCGTGATCACGACCACTGGTTATCGGGAAACGGGCTGGCGGGGGTTCGGGGCGGTGGGCGACAGGTAGCGTTCGGGGATGTCGTTCGAGGTGCCTTCCCACATCCGTCCGCTTCGAGAAGCGGTTCACGCGTTCATGACCGAGCGGGTTGAACCCGCCGAACCGGTGTTGCATCGCGGTGGCGAGGAGGCCCGAGAGTTGATTCGAACGCTGCAGGCCGAGGCGAAGGCCGAGGGACTGTGGGCGCTCGGGCATCCGGCCGAACTCGGCGGCGGTGGGCTGGCGTTCATGGATTACGTGTACGTCAACGAGGTGCAGGGCAGGAGCGAGTACGGCCAGATCGCGCTCGGCACCTACACGTTGCAGGACACGCTGATGCTGAATCGATACAGCGAGGGCGCGATCCGACAGACCTACCTCCAGGCCCTCGCCGATGCGCGGATCGGTCCGAGTTTCGCCATGACCGAACCCGAGGTTGCGAGTTCGGATCCGACCCAGCTCAAGACCCGGGCGGTGCTCGACGGGGACGAATGGGTGATCACCGGCCACAAGTGGTTCACCACCGGTGCTGCTCAGGCCGCCTACACCACGGTGATGTGCCGCACCGAGGACGAGTCGGTGTCGCCGTACGCAGCGTTTTCGATGATCATCGTGCCGACCGACACCCCCGGTTACGAGATCGTCCGCGAGACCCCCGTGCTCGGCCTCGACCACGGCCATTACGAACTTCGCTTCAACGAGGTGCGTGTCCCCAAGGAGAACCTCCTCGGACCTCGGGGCCAGGGGTTCGCCATCGCACAGGAGCGCCTCGGCCCGGGCCGGATCTTTCATTGCATGCGTTGGTTGGGTCAGGCGCAGCGGGCCTATGAGTTGCTGTGTTCCCGGTTGAACGAGCGCACGGCCTTCGGAGAGCCCCTCGCTAAAAAGCAACTCATGCAGTCCCACGTCTTTGAGAGCTACGCCGAGATCCAGGCCGCACGCCTGCTGACCCTGCACGCCGCCCACAAGATCGACCAGGGCGATCAGGCCCGTGTGGAGATCGGTGCGATCAAGGTGGTCGGGGCGCGCATGTTGCACAACGTGATCGATCGGGCGATCCAGGCCTACGGAGCGGCGGGGCTCACCGACGACACCCCGCTCGGCTACATGTACCGCACGGCGCGGTTCGCGCGGATCTATGACGGCCCCGACGAGGTGCACATCCACACCGTCGCCCGACGGATCCTCAAGGAGTACCGCGACGGCGCGGGCATCGACTGGGTCTCGTGAGGGTCGGGGTGTGATCGTGGGGGTGTGATCGTCGGGGTGTGATCGTCTGGCCGTGAGGTCGGACAGACTGATGCGATGAGCAGATTCGAATCAGACACCGCGGTCAACGCGCTCGGTGGCGGTGTGTTCGAGGTCGACATCAGCGATGGCTGGTGGGTGGTCGGGGCACCGAACGGCGGATATTTGGCGGCACTGGTCGCTCGGGCCGTCGAGGCGGCCGGCAACGAGGCGGCCGGCAACGAGGCGGCCGGCAATGAGGCAGCCGGCAACGAGGCGGCGGGCAACGAGACAGGCGCCAGTGTGGATCACAAGCGCATCCGGTCGATCACGTTCCATTTCCTTCGAGCCCCCGAACCCGGCCCGGCACGGGTCGAGTGTTCGATCGAGCGGGTGGGGCGATCGGTGGCGACCGTGACCGCGCGGCTGGTTCAAGAGGGTGTGGTACAGGTGGTCGCGCTCGCAGCGCTGGGTGCAACCCGTCCGGGCCCGACCTGGAACGACCTCACCACACCGACCGCCCCCGACCCCGCCGAGGTCGCCACCCTCGTCGGCGATCCCGAAGCGGTGGCGATGGCGGAGGCGATGGGCGTGACGATCGGGCAACGCTTCGAGCTCAAGCCATGCCTCGGGTCGTCGCAAGCCGAGATGTCGTCCCTCGCCGGAAGCGGCGTGGCGACGGGGGCCTCAAGCGCTGCGGCGACGGGTGGGGGATGGTTGCGCTTTGAAGATCTCGCGCCGATCGACCGGTTCGGTCTGATCGCGTTGAGTGACGCATGGGCACCGCCGATGGTGCACAAGTTCCCGGATCGTCCCCCGGTTGCGCCTACCGTGGAACTCACCGTGCACGTCCGTAATGAACCGGCCGACCCTCACGACTGGGTGCTCGGACATTTCAGTTCACCGCTGGCGGAGGAGGGGTACACCGTGGAGGACGCCGAGTTGTGGGATCGCCACGGTCGGTTGTTGGCCTCCGCCCGCCAGGTGGCGGTCATCCCCGCGCTCTGAGGCCGGACGCGTTCAGTTCGTTTCAGCTTGAACCTCGGTGGCCGCACCCGCGAGGAATTGCGCCACGACCTGCGCGGTGAACTCGGGGGTCAGCAGGTCGGGTCCGATCATCGCGGCCGTCATGATGGGTCCGATCAGCAGCATCGCGGCTCGGTCGACGTCATCGTTGACCCAGGCCGGAAGGCGGCCCTCGGAGACGCCACGGGTGAACACGGAGCGCATGACCGCGCTCTGTTCGGTGTCGAGTTGTTTGCTGAGTTTCGCGAGTTCCGGGTGCTGTGCCCGGAGCCTCAACAGCGCTGGGAAGATCCGTTGCCAGCGCTCGTCGGCAAGCGCGGCGACGACCTGGTCGACGCCGTTGCGCAACTGCTCATCGAAGTTCTGCTGTTGATCGGGTGCTGCAATGCGTGGAGCGCACTCGCGAAACACCGCCTGAACGAGGTCGTCGCGCGACTCCCAGTGGCGGTAGATGGTGGTCTTGGCCACGCCCGATCGTGCGACCACGCCGTCGACCGTGAGGGCTTCTGGGCCGCCTTCGACCAGCAGGTCGATTGCAGCGGCCATGACATTGCCTCGGGTTCGTGCGACTCGGGCGTCCATTCCGAGCTCCATTTCTGGCGGGGGCGGGGGTGTGACCAGTGTCTCGCGATTCGATTGGCGACGACGGCCCGGTGTAACGATACGATACCGTAGCGTAGTAAAGAGGGCCAGTCGACAGACCGTCAGCACCGATGCTGCAACCCCTCCGAACCGGCAGAAGCCCTTCCAAACCCCTCACCGACGAATCGAGCCGAGACGAGATGACCGCAGTACTCACCGGGGACGACCATCTGGTCGTCCACCATGACGAGCCCGAGCTGAGCTCTCGGCAAAAGAACCTGATCCTCACAGCGATGTGTGTTGCGCTCATCGCGGTCATGGCTGCGGTGTCAGGCCTCAACTCGGCGCAGATGAAGATCTCCGAAAGCCTCGGAGCCTCGACCGGGGACTTCTTGTGGATCGCCAATGCCTACACGTTGGCACTCGCCGCCCTGTTGATGCCGGTGGGCGCGATCGGCGACCGGTGGAGCCGCCGAAAGGTTCTCCTGTTGGGCCTCACCGTCTACCTGGTGTCGAACGTCGTCGGCGCCTTTGCCGGGTCGGTCGCCATGCTCATCGGCGCCCGGGCCATCGCCGGTGTCGGCGCTGCGATGATCATGCCGGTCACCCTGTCGGTCATCACCTCAACCTTCCATGGCGATGAGCGTCAGCGCGCCATCGGCATCTGGTCGGGATTCGCCGGTGCCGGCGCCATCTTCGGCATGTTCATCAGCTCGCTCATCGTCGACAACGCATCATGGCGATGGGTGTTCATCATGCCGATCGCACTAGCGGTCATTGCATTCGCATTGTCGGCCCGCCTGGTACCTGACGGTGCCGACCACCACGGCGGTCGTTTCGACTATGTCGGTTCGCTGCTGTCGGCGGTCGCCGTCGGCGGCCTGGTGTTCGGAATCCACGAGGGCCCCGAGAAGGGCTGGACCGCCCCGATCACCCTCATCCCACTGGTGGTCGGCGCCGTCGCAGCGGTGGCCTTCGTGCTCTACGAGCGCCAACACGAGAACCCGCTGTTGAAGGTCGAGGTGTTCAAGAACCGCATGTTGTCGGCGGGAACCGGGCTGCTGTTTCTGATCTTCATCGTCATGATGGGCATGTTCCTCGTCATCACCCAGTTCCTCATGGGCGTGCTCGGATGGGGCGCGGTGAAGGCGACCGCCGGCATGTTGCCGATGGCGTTCGCGATGATGCCGCTGTCCGCAGTCGCTCCGCTGATCGCCAAGAAGACGGGGACCCGCGCGCTGTTCATGATCGGGTTCTCGATGGCCGCCGGCGGGCTCGCACTCGTCGCCTCGATGGTGTCGGTCGACGGCGGGTATCTGTCGATCCTGCCCGGGCTGATGGTGGTCGGCGCCGGTATCGGCTTGTCGATGACCCCGGGCACCGCCGCGATCACCGGCTCGTTGCCGCCCGAGGACCAGGGTGTCGCCTCGGCGCTCAACGACTCGGTGCGCGAGATCGGTGCGTCGGTCGGCATCGCCCTGATGGGCTCGGTGCTGTCGGCGGCCTACACCTCCGGCGTGGGAGACGCTGCCTCGCAGCTTCCCGGTGAAGTGGCGCACCATGTGGAAGAGGGCATCTTCGGAGCGCGTGCGGTGTCGGAGCAGATGATCGCCGGAGCGAACGGAGACCCGCAGATGGCGGGGCTGGGCGAGCAGTTGCTGCACACCGCGCAACAGGCGTTTGTCGACGGCTGGTCCAAGACCATGTGGATCTCCGCCGGGATCGCTGCGGTGGCGGCGATCGGGGCGGCCGTACTGGCCCCGACCAAGAGTCGCGAGGCCGAATTCCGCGTCGATCTCGACTGATCGAACCGCTGACCGATCAAACCGCTGACTGATCAGGCTTGCTGTCGGAGGCGACCTCACTCGTCGCCATCGACAGCAAGCCTGCGCTTTGGGCGGTCTCGACCGGCCTCGGCCTAATGGCTGTGATGTGACAGGCAGGCCTTGGTCTCGCCCTCTGGCACCTGACCGCCGGCGACGCCTTCGAGCGCGGCGAATGGCCCACACGGGTGCGGAGTGATCCAGACGTGGATCATCGGGGTGGGATTGAACTTGACCAGCGGGGGTGTGCACGTTCCGCCGATGCTGGTGACGCCGGCGACTCTCGGGGCTGTCGGGTCGTCGGAGAAGCACAGGTCGTCGTGAATGTGCCACTGGGTGAGATTGCCGGCGATGTCGGGAACGTCGTCGAAGGTCGCACCCTCCCACAACATGAACATCGCCGACACCAGCGTGCGCCCGCCCGCCGGGTCGGCCTGGTAGACGAGCGATTCGGGGTAGTCCGGGTCGAGGACGCGGTCGTCGTTGATGTAACCCCAGTTGATGAGGTGCTCGAACCCGGTGCCGGCATCGCCGATCGTCACGAACCCATCGGCGAGCGCGGTCGCCTGGTCGGCGTACTTGGGCAGTTTCTGGACGGTGTTGCTCACGAGCGTCTCGGCGCGTTCGACCTGCTCGTCGGAGAGCCCGTCGATCCCGGACAAATCGATGTTGTTGGGGTCATAGGGGTTGGGCGGAACGACGGCCTGCTCGGGCTCGTCCGATCCGTCGCTGTGGTCGTCGCTGTGGTCGTCGCCGGCGCCGCCGTGGGAGTGAACCTTCACACTCGACATGGCGGTGCCGGTCAACGCGATGACGACCACGGCCACCGCGGTGAGCGCTGCGGACCACGGGGCAAGGCCGGGCGCGGGGCGGGACCGGGGCGCGGGTGCGGTCGACGCAGTGTCTGCGGCAGATTCGGAGGGGGTCGAATCCCAGCCGAGGGCCTGAACCACTGCGGCGATCAAAGCGAGTCCGGCGAGGGCTGCGGCGAGGCTGTCGGCGAAACCGGGTGATTCCGCGACCTCCAATCCGTCGACGAAACCGATGCCGGAGGTTACCGCCAGCACCCACCCGCCGACGGCTGCGGCGCCGACCGCCACCCCGGCGAACGCCAGGGGACGGGAGCGACGCACCAGCGTTGCGGCACCCCAGGCGAGCTGTGCGATCGCCAACACTGTGAACGAGATCGCCAACTGGCGGTGATCGCTGTGTGCCCCGACCGCGACGGCATGGATCGCTCCCGCGCCGATCGAGGCCACAGCTCCGATGGCGAGGAGCCACGCGGCGTCGCTCCTGGCGGCCGGAGGTGAAGGCTGAGGTTCGTTGTCGTCGGTTGCGATCTCCATGGCGACCCCCTCGGAGCGGTTGGTGACTCGCGTCACATCTCCGTCGGGTGCAGGTTACCGTCGCTGCGACCGGCGGTGGAGATCGCCGGCGTGTCGATGATGCGGCACCACGTCGGCGGAACAGGTGAGCGTGGCCGGTGCGCGCCTGCGGCGCAATCCGTTACGCTCGGGGGTCTTCTATGGATGATCGACCTCGAAGTCTGAGGACCATGTTGGCGGAGGCGAAGGACACCTCCGAACTCATGGTCGACCTTGCCTATGCAGCCGTCTACTTCAACGACCCCGGGATGTGCGAAGAGGTCGCCGATCTCGAGGAGCGGCTGAACGATCTCGTTCAGGACATGCGGGCGGTGTGCATCCTTGCGGTGCGTCGACCCGCCGAGGCCGAATCGATGGCCTCGGTGCTGCAGGTGATCGGCGCCATCGAGGGCATCGGCAACGCTGCGATCGACATCACCCGGATCGTGACCCATCGTCTCGGGATCCCACGCGAACTGATTGCAGACCTGTCCAACGCCGAGGAGGTGAGCCACCGGGTGTGGATCCGCGAGGGGTCTCACATGGCGAACCGTCCGATCGCCTCGCTCGAGCTCACCGTTCAGACCGGAATGCGGATCATGGCGATTCGTCGCGGCCGCAGTTGGATCACCGAGATCGATGGCGACATCGTGTTGGTGCCCGGAGACGTGTTGTTTCTTCGCGGGTCACCCCCGGGCATCGTGCGGTTGCACGAGCTCGCGGCGGCCCCCACCTGGAATCCGCCCGACGCCTCCTCAGGAGCTGCACTCACCGATCTCGACCGAGCGGTTGACGTGCTGGTCGAGATGAAGAACATGTCCGAAGCAGCGGTCGGCCTGGCGTATTCCGCGCTCGCACTTCGCGACCGCGGACTCGCGGCGGAGGTGTCACATCTCGCCACACGCCTCGACGAGATGAAGGATCACCTGCAGTTGTGGGTGTTGCGCGCGAGTTCGAGCGATGTCGACCCGTCACCGCTTCGCGGCTTGTTGCAGTTGAGCCACGTTGCAGAGGAACTCGGAAACCAGGCGAGCCAGATGGTGTGGCTCATCAGTGACGACGTCGAGTTCCACCCGGTGTTGGCGATGGCCCTCGGCGAGGCCGATGTGGTGGTCATGAGGGTTCCGGTCGCAGCGGCATCGACGGTGGTCGGCGAGACGCTTGCTACGATGCAGCTCGACACCGAACCGGGATTTGCCATCCTGGCGATTCGCCGCGGCGGCCAGTATCTGTATCGCCCCCGGCCATTTGTGGCATTCGAGGTTGGCGACGAGGTGATCGCGGAGGGGCCATATGAGGGGCGCCAACGGCTGGCTGAGCTCTTCGGCTGGCATCTACGCGACGACGATGACGACGATTCTCCGGGCGAACTCGAACTGGTTCCCCTCCGGGGCACCGACGGTGCCCGCTGATGTCGGTGCCCGCTGATGATCGGCCCGAGGGCGGGGTCGGGAACGGCAGGTCGTCGCTGACGCAGCCTTGCGATCCAAACGACGTTCCGCTCGCGTTGTTGACCGTGCACGCCCACCCGGACGATGAGGCCTCGAAGGGTTCGGCGCTCGTCGCGAAGTACGTCGCGCTCGGAGTCCGAGCGACGCTGGTGTGTTGTACCGGCGGCGAACTCGGCTCCGTCCTCAACCCGGCGATGGATCGTGAAGAGGTGCACGCCGACCTGGCGGGGGTTCGTCGCAAAGAGTTGGAACGGTCGGCGCAGATCATCGGGTTCAGCGACGTCGATCTGCTCGGATACCGCGACTCGGGAATGCCCGACATGGAGGAGAACCACGACCCGTCGAACTTCTGGAACGCGCCGTTGAACGAGGCCACGGCACGGCTCGTGGCGTCCATTCGTCGGGCGCGGCCGCAGGTGATGATCACCTACGGCGACGATCAGGGCGGATATCCGCACCCCGATCACCTCAAGGTGCACACGGTGAGCGTCGAGGCATTCGACCGGGCCGCAGACGAGTCGTACCGGCCCGACCTGGGCGCTGCGTGGCAGGCCAGCAAGCTCTACTACTCGGTATGGTCTCGCCGGCGCGGCCTCGCCCTGCACGAGCGGATGGTGGAACTGGGCGTCGAGTCGCCGTTCACGCCGGAGTGGTTGGACCGGTTCAACCAGGACGAACGAATCACGACCTCGGTCGATGTCGGCGAGTTCATGGAGGTGCGCGACGCCTCGCTGCGGGCACACGCCACCCAGGTCGATCCCAATGAGGCGTTCTGGTTCGGTATCAACCCGCGCGAACAGGCTCGCGCCTACCGGTGGGACGACTACATCCTCGCTCGGTCGCTGGTCGACACCGATCTGCCCGAAGACGACCTTTTCGCGGGCATCGTGGCTTCCTGGTGATCGACGAGTTGTAGGTTGGGGACCGTGACGACACTCGCTCAACGCCTTGGATTCGCCGACGATGAACGGGTCGTCATCGTGACCTGCGATGAGTTCGGCCTGAGCCACGCTTCCAACGAGGGTTGTCTTGCCGCGCTCGACGGGGTGGCCACGAGTGCATCGTTGCTCGTTCCGGCTCCATGGTCACGGTCCGCGGTCGCATATTCGGTCGGCCTCGATGTCGGGGTGGGGTTGACCCTGAACTCGCCGTTCGATCGCTATCGCTGGGGGCCGATCACCCACGCTCCCTCGCTGCTCGACGGCGACGGAGGGTTCCCTCGAACGCTGGATGATTCGTGGGACCATGCCGACCTCGACGAGGTACGTCGCGAGTGCCGGGCCCAGATCGAGCGCGCCGGGCTGTGGGGGCTCGAGGTATCCCATGTGTCGTCGTATCTCGACGCCATGTTGTTGCGGCCGGAGTTCTTCGACATCTACGTCGACCTGGCGCTCGAGTTCGAGCTTCCCGTCCGCATCGCCGGCCCAGCGGCGGAGCAGGGGGCGGGGTTTCGGTTTCGCCAGCTCGCGTCCGAGGAGGGGTTGTGGTTTCCCGACGAGTTGATCGAGTTGGGTTCTGCGGGGATCGTCGGGCGTTTGATTGAAGTGACGGACTCGCTCGAGCCGGGGGTGACCGAGATCGTGTTGCGGCCTTGCGTCGACTCGCCTGAAGCGCGCGCGATCGGGGCCGAGTGGGACGGTCGCGTCGCCGACTTGGCGCACCTGTCGGATCCGGGCCCGCTTGCGGAGCTGCTCGAGAGCCGAGGCGTGAAGACCATCGGGTGGAGAATGGTGCGAGACGCGCTGCGTTCGGCAGGGTGACCTGCGCCCCGGTGGCGCACCGGTCGGTGCTCCGGTCGGTGCTCCGGTCGGCGCCCCGGTCGATGTGCCGAGCCCGCGCCTCAGCCGTCGGCCGGGCAGTTCGACCAGAGCCCACGCCCCTCGGTGCGCGCCGTGCGTTCGGCCTCACTGAAACGGTCGCGATGGGTCAGGTTCGGGGCGATACTCAGCGTGTTTGCGTAGCCCTGTTCAACCATGTCGAGGTTGACGAAGAGTCCGTCTGAAGCTCGATATACGTACACCAGAAGCCGGCCGTATCGATCGCGAGGCTCCTCGTCGACTTCGAGGCGAAGCGAGGTTCCCTCCGGAACGAGCTCTGCGAGGTGACGCGAGGCCTCTTTGCCGAAGCATTGCACCGGCTGGCGTGGATCGACGGTCTCGGGGGTGTCGATGCCGATGAGGCGAACCTTCTCCTCGTCCGGTCCGATCCGGGCGACGAGGGTGTCGCCATCGACGTGTCGCACCACCACGGCGTTCGCCTCGAGCACGCCGTGAACGGGTCCGTCGCGACCGGTGCACCCCGCCAACGCCGCGGCGAACCCGGCGAACCCGGCGACGAGCGCGACGATGGCGATGAGGGAGGCCTTCGCCCTCGCCGAGCCGGCGGTCACGTTCGACGCGGACCGCGACGGTTTCGTATCCGTCGCTTCGTCAGAGCCGGGAGATGATGGTTCCCGTGCCGAGGCCACCGCCGCAGCACATGGTGATGAGGGCATTGGTGCCGTCCGTGCGCTCGAGTTCGTTGAGCGCCTTGGTCATGAGGAACGCCCCCGTGGCTCCGAGCGGGTGCCCCAGCGCAATGGCCCCGCCGTTCGGGTTGGTGGTCGCCGGGTCGGCGTCGAATTCTTTCATCCACGCCAGCGCGACGGAAGCGAACGCTTCATTGATCTCGGTGAGGTCGATGTCGGACATGGTCATGGCCGTCCGGTTGAACAGGTGGCGGGTGACGTCGATCGGCCCGGTCAACATCATCACCGGATCGACGCCGACGAGAGCGGTGTCGACGATTCGCGCTCGTGCGGTCAACCCGAGTTCCGCGGCCTTGGTGGCGCTCATGATGAGCACGGCTGCGGCTCCGTCGGAGATCTGGCTGGCGGTGCCGGCGGTGTGTACGCCGTTGTCGCGGGCGACGGCCTTGAGGCCCGACAACTTCTCGAGCGTGGTTTCGCGGAGCCCCTCGTCGCGCGAGACCCGATGGGTGGTGCCGAGCGCTTCGCCACCGTCGCCGACGTCGGGGGCATCGATTTCGATGACCTGTGTGTCGAAGCGGCCCTCGTTCCAGGCGAGCGCGGCCCGTCGTTGCGACTCGACCCCGAACGCATCGGCATCGGCACGGGTGATTCCCCATTTGTCGGCGATGCGCTCGGCGCCTTCGAACTGTGAGACGAACTCGTACTGGGGGAAGTACGACTTGGGGATGGGCACCCCGAGGCCGAGGGCTTTGTTGGAGTTCGAACCGATCGGCACGCGGCTCATGGCCTCGACCCCGCAGGCGATGGCGACATCGACGACGCCGCCTGCGACGAGAGCACTGGCCAGGTTGGTGGCCTGTTGGGAAGACCCACACTGGGTGTCGACCGTGGTGGCCGCCACCTCCTGGGGGAGCCCGGCGGTGAGCCATGCGGTGCGCGTCACGTTGAAGCTCTGTTCGCCGACCTGGCTGACGCAGCCGCCGACGACCTGGCCGACCTCGAGTGGGTCGATACCGTTGCGTTCAACGAGCGCCTTGAGCGTGGTGGCGAGGAGATCGGTGGGGTGGACCGTGGCCAATCCGCCGTTGCGCCGGCCAATAGGGGTGCGGACTGCGTCGATGATCACTACGTCGGACATGGGGTCGATCCTAGGCATACGCGGCGACACCGGGCGGCGGCGAGCGACATCGGGTGGCGGGCCGGAGTTGTCGTCAGGCGGCGGGTCGATGCAGATCGGGTGCGGGCGACGGCGAGGTGATGACCGGCGTCGGGGCGAGGTGGTGATCGTCGTAGACCCGACGGGGCACGCTGTGAAGCGCTGCACGTGCCTCGGCGAGACCTGTGCGGCCAACACGGCGAGTCTCCTCGGAGATTCGCCACGACGGTGTGGAATCGAGAAGTGCGAGTTGGGCTGTCATGTGTCTCATGGTGCCAGCGACCCCTGACAGTGAAGCTCGCGTACCATCTCAGCATGGCTGCCAGCAGCTTTGATCGGGACGCGGCTGAGCGTGTGATACGTCGAGCGATCGAGCTCGACGACGATGCGGGTGCGGACGCCCCGCATCGATTGAACGAGTCGGCCCTCGCAGAGGCCGCAGCGGAGCTGGGAATCGACGTCACCGCGGTCCGTCGAGCGGCGGCGGAGGAGCGCGTCGGGCTGCTCGGAGGCGAACCGACGATCGCCGACAGGCTCGTCGGCCCGGGCCTGGTGCTCGCAGCGCACCCGTTCGCAGCCTCGAGTGAAGCTGCCGAGCAACAGGTCGATGCCTGGTTGCGTCGACACGGCGGGTTCCGAAAGGTCGCGATGCGTGCGACCGGTGCGGAATACCGGCGCCGGAGCGACCCGGTCGCATCCCTGCAACGAGCGGCGCGTTCGGTGAGCGGGCGGGAGTTGCTCGAATCGGGAGTCGATCGGCTGCGGGTCCTCATAGAGCCGCTCGAAGCGGACGAGTGCCTCGTGGCATTCGTCGTCGACCGCACCATGGGCCAGCGCGCGGCCGCCGTCGGGGTCGGCTCGATCGCCGGCATCGGGTCGCTCACGAGTGTCGGGTTCACACTGTCCGGATCGGAACCGGCGCTGGTGGGTATCCCCGCCTCGATCGGCCTCGCGGCGGCGATCGCCATCGGACGACGGCTCGCGGTGCGTGAGACCACGACCAACCTCGGAGGGGTGCTCGCCGCCATCGCGGTGGCCTCGGATCCCCGTTCGCCCTCGTCGACGTTGCCGGGCAACGACGCGCTCGCGAGCGTGACATCGTTGTTGAACCGTGGGTCGACGCTGTTGCGGCGACCCGGCGCCCGCGACGAAGGCCCATCCATCGACCGCAACGACGGTCTTGGAACCGGCGGCTCGGCCGGGTGACGATGCTGATCGTGTATCACGGCGAGGCCGGACCGGCCCAGCGCCGTCGTTTCGCCGAAGTCGAGGCACAACACGGTTGGCGCATCGAGGTCGTGGCACCGGGCGACGATCGGCATCTGGAGTCGGTGTTGGGGGAGATGACGCTGTGGTGGCACGTCCTGACACCGATCACCGACGAACACCTCGCTCGGGCGCCGCGGTTGCGGTTGATCCACAAGTGGGGCGTGGGGCTGAACACCATCGACCTGGATTCGGCGGCGAAACGTGGGGTCGCCGTGGCCAACATGCCCGGGTCGAACGCGTCGGCGGTGGCGGAGCACGCCACCCTGTTGACGTTGGCGGTATTGCGACGGCTGCCGCGCTATCACGAACGCACCAGTGCCGGGGCCGGGTGGCCGATCGATGCAGCGTTGGGGGAGGGGTGTCGTGAGCTGTCCGGTTCGGTCGTGGGCCTGATCGGCTATGGCGCCATCGCGCAGCGTTTCGCTCAGATCCTCGAGGGGTTCGGGGCGACGGTGTATCACCACAGCCGGCGCGACGACCGCGCCGGCTGGCGGCCGCTCGAGGACCTGTTGGCACACGCCGACATCGTGAGCCTGCATGTTCCACTCGACGCGGACACCGAACGGTTGCTCGATGTGCGCCGCATCGCCCGGATGAAGCCCTCAGCGGTGCTCATCAACACCGCTCGAGGTGGGCTGGTCGACCTTGCTGCGCTCGACGCGGCGCTCGCCCGGGGCGATCTCGCCGGTGCGGGTCTCGACACGTTCGATCCCGAGCCGTGGGATGCCACCCCGTCGATCGCGAGACACCCCGGTGTCGTCGTGACCCCGCACATCGCGTGGCTGACCTGGGAGACCTTGGAGCGGTCGCTCGATCTGGGGGTGGCCGCGGCGCTGGCGGTGCGCGACGGCACAGATATTGCCAACCGCGTCGTGTGATGTCGCTCGTAACATGACGTCGTGGCCGAACCCGGCGAGGACCTGATCATCGGACGTGCCGTGCGCGTCAGCGCGTCGGAGATGACGTGGCGCTTCAGCGCGTCCGGCGGCCCCGGCGGCCAGCATGTCAACACCTCCAACACCCGCGTCGAGTTGTCCGTCGACCTGAGGACGGTCCTGGCCAACGACACGGTCCGTCACCGGCTCCTCAAGCGCTATGGCCACACCCTCGTGGTGGTCGCGAGCGAGCACCGCTCTCAGTATCAGAACCGTCGCGTCGCGCTCGCGAAGCTTGAGCAGCATCTGCGTCGTGGTCTGGTCGTGGAGCGGTCGCGGGTGGCGACCAAGCCGACGCGGGGCTCCCAGATGCGCCGTCTCGAGGGCAAGAAGCGCCGTTCGGCGATCAAGGCCGACCGTCGCCGGCCGCCGTCGGACTGAGCGCCTGCCGCCTTCGGACTGAGCGCCTGCCGCCCTCGGACTGAGCGCCTGCCGCCGTCGGACTGAGCGTCCGCCGCTCATCGCCGCGGCATCGCGCGATAGCGTCCGCACATGCAGCGCCACGGCATCACCATTCCCTTCGACAGTGTCCCGCTCGCCGAACAACGCGATTGGATCGCCGAGGTCGAACAGCTCGGATACACCGACGTGTGGTCCGCGGAGGCGGACGCCACCGATGCCTTCACTCCACTGGTCCTGGCGTCTCAGTGGGCGCCGACGTTGCGGCTCGGCACCGCCATCGTGCCGGCCTACACGCGGGCACCGGGTGTGCTCGCCCAGCAGATTGCGACGTTGGCGGCGGTGGCTCCGGGTCGTGTCGCGTTCGGGGTCGGTGCCTCATCGAACGTCATCGTCGAACGTTGGAACGGCGTGCCATTCGAAGACCCGTATCGACGGGTGCGAGACACCGTGCGGTTCCTGCGACCGACGTTGGCCGGCGAAAAGACGGACTTCGACGGGTCGAACCTGTCGAGTCACGGGTTCCGGCTCAAGATCAAGGGACTCGATACGAAGGTGCCGATCCTCGTCGCTGCATTGCGGGAGGGGATGCTGCGTCTCGCCGGGCGTGAAGGCGACGGCGCCATCATCAACTGGCTGAGTGCGAACGACGTCCGTCAGGTGGCTCCCATCGTGCAGGAGGCGTCTCCGGACGGTTCCCATAAGGAGATAGCGGCCAGGATCTTCGTCGTTCCCTCGACCGATCGGGAATTGGTCATGAACTACTCGAAGTTCGCGATCGCCGCGTATCTCAACGTTGCGGTGTACGCGGCGTTTCACGAATGGCTCGGACGTGGCGAGATGCTGGCTCCGATGTGGAAGCACTGGCGCGAAGGAGATCGAGCTGCGGCGGTGGCGGCGATCCCGGATGAACTCGTCGACGAGCTTGTCGTGTGGGGCAGCCCCGAGGCGTGCCGCGAACACATCGGCCGCTATGTCGAGGCGGGGGTCGACACCACGGTGCTGGCGATCCTGAACTTCGGTATCGACGAACGGCAAGCGATTCGGGATCTGGCGCCGCGCTGAGGGCAGAGCGCGGAAGTCGTCGTCGTTCAGGCGCGGTGGGTGGCGGAGGCGACGGTATGGAAGTGTTCGGCGAGTTCGGCGCGGCTGACGTGTGCGTTGAGCCCCGAGGGGTTGGGCATGACATAGACGGGCGTGGTGCCGAACCCCTCGTCTTGCCAGCCGATGGTCGCCGATCGGTCCCGGGCCGCACGCCAGCCGGTGATCCCGACCACGCATACGGCGCGAGGGCGTAGCCACCGCACCGTGGTTTCGAGTCGACGGATTCCGTGGCGGTATTGCGCTGTCGACAGTTCCTTGGCGGAGACCGTCGCCCGTTTCACCAGGTCGCTCATGCCGATGCGGTGATGCTCGAAGGCGTGCAGCGGGTCCCGGTCGACACTCACGAGGCCGGCGTCGAGCGCCGCGGGCCAGAACCGATTGGTCGCTCCGGCGAATCCCACTCCCGCATCCGCGGCGACGAGGCTCGGGTTGAGGCCGACGATGAGCACTCTGAGGTCGGCACCGACGAGATCGGCGAGTGTCCGAGCGCGCACGTAGACGCCCTCGGACGGGTTGAACGCCCCTCCTTCGAGGGTTGCCGCGAGCAGGTCGGTAGGCCACCGTTGGGCGACGTCGGCGGGGACGTGGAATCGGTGCCCAACGGGTGTCGCCGCACGAAGTCGCCAGAGTTCGATCGGCACCTCCGTGCGAGGCCCGCCGGCGAGGATGTCGGCGAGGTCCGCGCCCTCGACTGAGGCGTTGTCCGAGGGGTTGTCACGCTGGGCGCTGTCACGCGAAGCCCGACTCATGTGGCGAGAAGGCGGCGTTGCAGCTTGCGCATTGCATCGAGCCATCGGTCGACGTTGTCGGCCTTGGTGCGCACATAGTCCGCAACCTCGGGGTGGGGCAGGATCAGGAATCGGTCCTCCGCTAGTCCCTCCACGACGGCGTCGGCGACGTCGTCAGGCTCGATGAGGCCCATGAGTTTCACCACGTCGGTGGCGAGGGTCGCACCACCTGGGCCGCCGATGCCGCCGGTCACCAGCGGGGTGTTGACCCCCTGTGGGCACAGGCACGAAACCGTCAACCCCTCGTCTGCATGCGTGATCGACAACCATTCGGCGAGGCCCACCGCAGCGTGTTTGGTGGCGCTGTAGGCGGCGTCGCCGAGGTTGGTGAGCAATCCGGCCGCCGACGCGGTCACGAGCAAGTGGCCGTGGCCCTGGCTACGCACGACGGGAAGGAAGGCCCGAGCCGCGTTGACGGTGCCCATGACGTTGACGTCGAACATCCGATGCCACAGGTCGTCGGTGGCGTCGATGCCCATGCCGGTGCCGATCCCGGCGTTGGAGCAGTACAGGTCGAGTCGACCGAACTCGTCGACGACGTCGCCTATGAGCGCCTCGACGGCATCGGCATCGCTCACGTCGAGGTAGCGGATCGAAGGTTCCCGAACGTCGCCGCTGCCAGGGTCGCCGCTGCCAGGGTCGCCGACGTTGATGTCGGCGCGAACGACCGTCTTGGCGCCTTCGGCCTCGAAGCGATCGGCGAGCGCCTTGCCGATTCCCGAGGCCGCACCGGTGACGACGACGATCGAGTTTCGGATCCGCATCAGTGCCCGATCGAGGCTCGAAGCGTGTCGTGGACGATGCGTTGGCGGTTCATGCTGCGGTCGAGGGACCACGGAAGCGGCATGATGACGGGGTTGTCGACGCCACTGCGTCGGTAGGCGTCCACGGCGTCGCGGACATGGTCGGCATCGCCGCAGATGTCGATGGCGCCGATCATCTCATCGGAAACGGCGGCGAGCGCGGCATCGCGATCGCCGGCAGCGTGTGCTTCGCGTACCGCCTGAACCTCGGCTTCGAACCCTGCCCGGGCGAAGGCCTTGGCGTAGGAGTCGACGACGATGTAGCTGAACAGGTCGCGTTGGCCGGGAATCCGGGCGGCCTCGGGGTTGGTCACCCCGACGTGAACGTAGGCATGAACGGTGCAACTTCCGGGTTCGCGTCCGGCCGCGAGCTCGCCGGCGCGGACCTGTTCGACACACCACCGCACCGCGCTCGCCGGCAGGTAGTTGAGGAGCACGCCGTCGGCGAGTTCGCCCGCCAGGTGCAGCATCTTGGTGTTGAGCGCACCGAGTACGAGCTTCGGCCCACGGTCGGAGCCGGGCGTGGTCGGCGAGTTGATCGACAGCCGGAACTTGCGCGCCGAATAGAAGTCGCCGTCGAAGTTCACGACCTCGCCGCTCAGGCACTGCCGAACCAGGGTCAGGTATTCGCGTACCTGGGCGAGCGGTCGGGGCCCGTAGTCGGCACCGTGCCAACGGCCGACGACAACGGGCGAGGAGATCCCCACCCCGACCAGGACGTCGATGTCGGGATTCAGTGCTGCGAGCGTTGCGGCCCCCATGGCCACGACCTGTGGGGTGCGAAGTTGCAGGGCCAAGACGCCGGTGCCGAGGGAGAGACGGGGGAACTGGGTGCCGAGCGAGCCGAGCAGTGAGAAGGCCTCGGGGCCAGTGGTTTCGGCGGTCCAGATCGAGTCGTACCCCAATTCGTCGGCCATCGTCGCGGTGCCGCGCCACGTCATCGGCGGCTGAGTCATCAGGCTGGCCAGGGTTACGCCGATTCGGTCCGTCATGGCGCTCACCCTACTGTCGGGGTGGATCATCGGGGGTGGCGAAAGGGTCATCGGACTCTGGTGAACGGCTCGGATCTCGGCGACTGTGAACTCCGTCAGCCGTCTCGTCGAAATGGCGCCAGCCCCGCGAGGGCCGAGGCATAAGCTGGTGACCGATCCAATGCTCCAATGCTCCGTGGAGGTGCACGATGACCGAGGTTCAAGAGTCCGAGACCATCAACGAAGCCGTGGCGATGATCGACCGTGGGCTCGGTGACATCGCGGAGCGTTCGCTCGTATCGTCCTCAGAGATCGCCGACCTGCTCCTCGACGTCCGCAGCCTGCTCACCCGCGTCGATGTCCTCACGGTTCAGAACTGACCCGGAACCGACCCGGAACCGACCCGGAACCGACTCGGCCGGCCTGTTCTCCGATAACCAGTGGTCGTGATCACGACCACTGGTTATCGGAGAACAGGCTTGGCGGTCGCGATGCGCTTGTAGGCGTCGGCGAGGCTCGCAGCGAGCAGGTCGACATCGGCCACCGCTGCGGTGTCGACGAACAAGCCCATGTCGAGCACCCCCCGAAAAGACATCGTGGTGAGGTTGAACGCCGATCCGGCGAGCGGGCCGACCGGGTAGCTCGACTCCACCAGGGCGCCGGCCATGAACGTGTCGAACGGCGCGGCCCGCAGGTTCGAGGTGACGAAGTCGACCGTCGACGCGATTCGAAACCCCATCGACGTCACCACCGAGGTCGGCAAGAGGTTGATGGCCCCGGCGAATGAGGCCATCGCTGCGGTCGCCGACTCCGATTTCGTGCGCTGCAGGACCTCGTGCACCGCCGCGATCGCCTCAGCCGGTGTCGTGACCGTCGCGGGGAGGGTCGATTGGGTCGGGGCGAACAGGTTGCCGCCGACCGACTTGTCGGTGCGATGGCTCACGGGCATCGCCATCCGCAGTCGCTCGGCGGGCGTCCCGGCGCTGCGGTGGTAGTCGGCAGCGCCGAGTAGCGCTCCGGCGACGAACATGTCGTTGATGGAGACCTCGAAGCGGTTGGCCGCGCTGCGCATGCGTTCAAGGCGAACGTCGAGGCGCCGAAAGGCACGGCTCAACGATCGGTCGACCCACAAGGGGCTGAGAGGGTGATCGCCGACGTTGACCTGGCGCATGGTCGACCCGATGAACTCGACGGTTCGGGAGGCCTGATCGGCGATCGAGGCGGGATGGGTTGCGCTGTGGCGAAGGCCCGAGGCGGCCTCGCTCGCCGCCCTCCGGACGATGCCGAGTTGGCGCCGCGCGACATGGCCGACGGCATCGGTCACGCTGTCGACCAACGAGGGGTCGTGGTGATGCACAACCGGAGCCTCGACCGGTTCGCGTTGAGGGGCATCGCGTTCGAAGTCGAGAAACTCCAGAGACAGCCGCAGGCCACCTTGGCCGTCGGTGATGGTGTGGTGGAGCCGTTGGACCATCGCGGCTTTGCCGCCCCGAAGTCCTTCGATCAGCACGAACTCCCACAGCGGACGGCGGCGGTCGAAGGGGGTCATGATCGACCGGGCGACGTAGTCGTCGAGGTCGCGGCGCGTCCCCCGACCCCCGAGCGATATCACCTTGAAGTGGTGATCGATGTCGAAGTCGGGGTCGAGTTCCCACCGCGGCGGCGCCAGGCGCCCGAATACGGGAGCGACCCGTTGGCGCAGGCGGGGAAACACGACCGTGGCCCGCTCGAGCGTCGCCCGAAGCCGGTCGACATCGGGGCAGCGATCGAAGATGTTGAGGTTGCCCATGTTCGACGACAGGCGCGGATCCTTCTCCAGGTTCCACATGAGTGCCTCGAAGTCGCTCATCTGGTGTTCGTCGGCAGGAGCCTCCATGCAGGTCAGGCTATCGGCCCTTCCGGCGATCGTCCCGCTCAGGGCCGCCGATGGGGAAGGTGCCTATCGGCGCGTCGCCAGGCCGCCGGGTGTTCAATCGCCAGGCGGCTCGGTGGTCAGCGTTCAGCCATCAGCGTTCAGCCGCATCGAGCGCATCGAGTATCCTGACGGCGATTCGACCGAGCGCCCAGCCGGCGAGATAGCCGCCCACGACGTCGGACGGATGATGGATCCGAACGTGAACGCGGCTCCACCCGATGGCGGCACCCAGGACGTACCAGGGCCACTTCACCCGAGTCGTGCGGGCGAGCAGCATCGCCGAGAAGATGCCCGACGATGAGTGGCCGCTCGGAAAGCTCGAGGTTCTCGGGGTTCGCAGGTGAAGTGGACGGTCGCCGTCGACCACCGGTCGGCTTCGACGAAAGAGCCACTTGATCGGTCCGTTCAACACGAGCGCTTCGAGACCGAGCGCGATCGACCGGTTGAGCGCGGTCGAGAGTGACTCTTGTCCGAGCGCAACCCGGCCGGCGCCGATCACGTGCCACACGGTGCCGTGGTCGCCGACCATTGAGAGTCCGTAGAACAGCCGGTCGGCGGGCCCCCGACCGCGCAACGCTTCGGCGCCGCGTTCGACGACCTCGTCGAAGTGCTCGATCGCACGATTATCCAGCAGGTGCCCAAGCGGTCCAGGGGTTGCCGGGTGGGTTGCGTTCGTCATCGTCTCACCAGGTTCACGAGGTCAGGGGGCCAACGGGGCGGCCAACGTCGAGTCCAAGGTAACGGTCTTCGCTGCATCGGGGTCGCCACCGAAGGCCGGACAGAACTGCTGAAACGAACACCAGGAGCACAACGGGGATTGCTTCGGTCGAAAGTCCTCGGACTCACAGGAGCGTTTGACGGCGCTCCAGATCGCTCCCACCTTCCGTTCGACCGCGCGAGTCGACTGCTCGCTCGGCGTCGCCACGATGATCTGGGGGTTCGCTCCGAGGTAGATGAGTTGAACCTTGGCCGGTCGTTTGCCGAAGAGGCGTTCGCACAGCAGCGCATAGAACTGCACTCCGACCAGTTTGGAGGCCTCCTGGCGTTCGGTCGGGGCCCTGCCGGTCTTGTAGTCGGTGACGACGAGGTCGCCGTTGGGCAACAGGTCGAGGCGGTCGATGATGCCGCGCAGTAACAGGTCGTCGAGTTCGATCGACAGGAGCAATTCGACGCCGATCGGGTCGAACGCGGTCGGGTCTTCGAGGGTGAAGTACCGCTCGACCATCGCTTCGGCGTCTGCCAGGAACGCGGCCGCGGCCGCCTCGTCGAGGCCCAGGCCGAGGAATCGCTCATCGGAGGCGTACTCGCCCCACGCCGTCGCGAGGCATGCGTGTGCGAACGCCTTGGTGCGCTCGTCGGGTTTGGCCAGAAACAACAGCTCGAGTGCCCGGTGCACGAGGTTGCCCTTCACCGCGGGCGCGCTTGGGGCTTCGGGCACCTTGTCGATGGCGGAGAAGCGGAACGCGAGCGCGCAATCGGTGAACGCTGACACCTTGGAGGGCGACAACGACGAGGGCAGCGGCAGGCTCATCGAGGGACTTCTTCGCCGAAGAACGCGGCGGCTTCAGCGGCGGTCGCCGCGGGGGCTTCGAACGGCCCGAAATGGGCGAGTTCGTCGTGGCGGGACCATCTGCCCGCGGGAAGTTCCTCGGCGATCATCGACGCCAGCGCCGCTGGTCCGTCGCTGTCGGGCGGCCCGCCGGCCACCATCACCGGACAGTGCACCGACCCGAGCCCTTCCCAGGCGTGGTGGAGGTGTCCGCTGCGGTAGATCTGGGCCTCGATGTCGCGGTCGCAGGCAAGGGTGAGTGCGCCGCTGGGGTCGGCGGGGTCGACCGGAACGAATCCGCGCTCGAGGTATCCCTCGACGACCCCGGGAGCGAAGACATTCATCGGGGCTTTGGAGGTGAAATTGTCGAGCGCCGCCTGCCGTGTATCGAACGTTTCGCGCCGGCGTTCGGCCCCTTGGGCCAAGGGGTTGTCGGTGACCTCGGGGAACTGCGCTCGCAACGACGTCGCAAACACGATCGGCTCGTACAGCCACATGGCTTCGAAGGTGCCGGGCCGGTACTGCTCGGCGAGCAACAGCGCCGCTGCCCCCATCGAGTGGCCCACGCCACGCCAGCCGGATGGACTTGGCCCCTCGCGCTCGTCGATGGCCTCGATGACCGCCAACACGTCATGGCCGGTGGCTTCCCACTCGAAGCGACCGTCCTCGGCGGTGGTGGAGAGGCCGTGGGACCGCACGTCGAGCGCCCAACACTCGAAGCGGTCGGAGAGGGCTTCGGCGAACGGGCGCCATACGGTTGCGCAGAACCCGGTCGCGTGAACCAACAAGACGCGAGGCCCGCGACCGCCGAGCCGAAGATACGAGCAGGTGACGCCGTCGGTGGAGGCGGCGGAGCCAGCAAAGGAGGCGGCGGAGCCAGCAGAGGAGGTGGAGACGGAGGAATCGGTGGAGGTCGGCATCGCTTCTTCACACTACGACCGACCACTGTCAGCGAGGTATCCGGGCGCCGCTGCACCACCCTCGCGCCGGTCAGGGCATCCGAGGCCGAGCGATCAATACAACACGGGATACGAAAGGTGTTGAAGTGATTCCAAGGTCGACCAGTCGATCACCGTCGGGCCACCGACGATGGTCGATTCGACCATGTCGTGCGGCACGATCAGCGCCGGCAGGTCACTCGGCGTGGCGCACGACCCGACCGCGATCGCGTCGACGAACGGAACGAAGGGCAACGCATCGGCCAACTCGCTTCTCAGGCGATGGGCCCCGATCGCTGCGGCTGCGGCTGCGGCGTGCAGGTCGATCGAGTTTTCGGCGATCACGAACACTCCGGTGGTGCCGACCACGACATAGGTGCCCTCGACCACGTAGACGACGAAGCCCGACGGGAGGCCGCGAAGCGTGTCTTCGATTGGTCGTTGGGTCTGGCGCGAGTGTCGAAACACCTAACCGATATCGGCACGAATACAGCGGCCTTGAGTGCTGGTGACGATCCTTTGCAGATCAACGGACCGCGGTCAGCAACGTGTCGTGGTTCGGGCGCAGCACCACGACGTCGTTGGCGGAGGTGATCAGCCCGTTGAGCAGGGCCGTGTCGTTCTTGGTGGGATCGGTCATGCCGAGGCGTTCCCAGCGTTCGCGGGCGGTGGGATTTGCGATCCCTTCCACGGCCATCGAGGACCGGCTGCACGAGGTGCCCGAGATGATCCAGCCGTAGTCGCGCAACGCCACCGCGAAGATCCGTGCCGTCGAGCGCCGCTGGCCGACATAGCCCTGTGCGTCGAGCCAGGCGTCGATCTGTGCGTCGGTCTTGTTGAGCACGAATCGCATCCCCTCGGGCACGGTCAACGCTCGGGACTCGTCGGTGTAGGCCATCGTGGAGGAACCGCACTTGAGGACCGTGTCGGTCCATTCGAGTTTCGTGGCCGGGGCGACGGCATAGCCGCATTTGGATCCCGCTTGACCCGCGGAGATCTGTTCCGCGGTGCAACCGGGTCCGAACATGGTGGCGTAGGTTTCCATGTTGATGGCGTGGTTGATCGACCCGCGTTCGATTTCGTCGAGGGTGGGCAGCAGGGTCATACCCAACAGCCGGCCCATCCCCCGTCCGCCGAGTTGGGAGAACCCGTCGCTGTTCGTCGCGTCGGCGATCGAGCCGTCGACGTTGCGGCCGATGTATGCGGTGTAGGTGCACAGGTCGGTGCCGAGCCGGTAGCCGTCGAGCAGGTTCGCCGCCGACAGGCATTCCAGGCTGCTCGGGTTGCGTACACCCCACAACGTCCATTCCTTGCCCGACGCCGGGTCGAGAATGATGAGCTTCGCGTCCTTGCCCGAGGCGGCCTTCCACTTCGGATTCCACGGAATGGAACGGCCTCCGCCGAGCTCATGGCCATAGGACCAGGCGGCGGTGTACACCTTGATGGTGGTGGTGGCGTCCGCGGTGGAGTACACGGGGATGCCATAGGCGTCGAAGGCGATGACGAGTTCGCCGCGTCGCGACGGATCGGTGCGACCGGGGTAGTTGGCAAAGGTGAACCAGGTCGATGACCAGCGGTCCGACTCGGGGTGCCGCTCCATGCATGCGGCGGGTGTATTGAACACCGAGGTGGCGCGAAACCGCGCCGGGTTGGCGGTTGCGGCGGCGCGCACCTGAGCGCAGCGCTGCGCGTTGTTGACCAACGACGCGGTCGTCGTGGCGGGCACGCTGAGCTGCACCCCGGGCGAGACGGGGGCCGGCTTCGTCGACGGCGTCGTCGTCGCTGGCCGCGGTGTTGAAGTGGCGGCATTGGCAATGCTCGACGTCGGTTGAATGGATGGCTGATCCGGAGTGTCACACGCGGCGACCGTGGCCAGTGCAACGCCGACGGCAATGAGCCGCCACGCGGGTGTTGGTCGTTTCATCTCGGTTCCCTGACTCATCCGAGATCCCCCAGCGGATTCGGACGTGGCAACGGTTTCGACGCCAGTGGTGGCCAACTTGAGGAGTATTGCGGAAATCGCGCTCGGCCTCGTGGCGAGGGAGCGCTTCGGCCTACAGGAATTCCGGGTACCCGCCGATACGTGGGGCGATGAGCGAGTCCACCGAATCCGCAACCGACGTCGTCGCCCGCATCGACCTACCCGAGATGTCCTCGAACCCCGACGTCGGCTCATGCTCGCGCCGGGTTCTGTTGGTGGGGGCGGGATCGGCGCTGTTGGCGACAGCGTGTCAGCCGCCCGGCGCACCGGCCCCCGCGAGCGGACCTGCGTCGACCTCCCCGGCCACGCATCCGGTCGTCACGACGCCCGCAACGACGCCCGCAATCACCCCCGCAACCACCCCCACAACGACGCCCGCAACGACGCCGACCACCACGCCGCCAAGCTCACCGACGACCACGCCGACGACCACGCCGACGATCCCAGGTGGGCCGGCGACGGGCCTCGGGGCGCTGCCGGTCGAGTTGATCATCGACAAGTTGACCTACGGGGTCCGGCCGGGACTCAAACAGCAGATCCTCACGCGGGGTGTCGAAGCGTGGGTCGAGGACCAACTCGATCCCCACGGCCGCGGAGTGCCGGACGCGGAGGCGCGCCTCGTCGGTTATTCCACGCTGACGAACACGCATCGCCAGAACTACGACGTGATGAAGACCAACGGCGGCGCCGAGCGGCTGTTGCAGGAGCTCGACCACGCCACCCTTCAGCGGGCCGTGTACTCCGAACGGCAGCTCTACGAGGTCATGGTCGACTTCTGGGTCAACCACTTCAATGTCTGGCGCCAGAAGGATTGGACGGGTTTCTTGGTCAGCCGATCGCACGGCACCGTGGTTCGGCCGCACGCGCTCGGGAAGTTCTCGGACCTGTTGTGGGCCTCAGCCCATGACACCTCGATGCTCTACTACCTCGATCAGGTCGCCAGCGTGGTCGTCAACGGTGAGCGGCGCGTCAACGAGAACTACGCCCGAGAGATCCTCGAACTGCACACGCTCGGGGTGCTCGACTCCGAGCAGGCCTACACCGAGGCCGACGTCCGCGGCGTGGCGAGCTTGCTCAGCGGGTGGTCGATCAACTGGGACGACTCCGCGACGCGTTACGACTTCAAGTTCAATCCCTGGGGCCACGACCTGAGTGCGATCTCGGTGCTCGACGGGGCGTTCAGTCGCCCGAAACGCAACTATGGACAGGGTCTCGCCGATGGCGAGGCCCTGCTCGGAGTGCTGGCACGACATCCATCGACGGCGCGTCACCTCGCCACCAAGCTGTGTCGGCGCTTCGTCGGCGATGCCCCGCCGCCGGGGCTGGTTCAGAGTGCGGCGCAGGTGTATCTGGACCACGACACGGCCATCGCGCCGGTGCTTCGTCATATCTTCCTCAGCGCCGAGTTCGCCGCGTCCGGAGATTCGAAGGTGCGCCGACCGTTCGAGCTGCTGGTGGCTCAGCTTCGAGCGACCGCAGCGTCGATGCCGACGCTCGCGACCTCCAAGTCGGTCAAACACCTCGCGGCGGCACTCGATGCCCTCGGTCAGCCGATCTTCGAGCGCGTGAGCCCGGATGGCTACCCCGATGTCGGCCGGTACTGGACCACGAGCGACTCGCTGCTGAAGCGGTGGCATCTCGGCGGTGCCGTCGCGACGAACACGCTCACGTCTCAGACCAAGGCCGATGATCGGGTGCGGTGCGACCTCGCCGCTCTGATCGCTCCGTACACCGCGGGCACCGTTGCGGAGTTGGTCACCTCAGCCGCTCGCGACCTCGCGAACTTCGCCATCGCGGCGGACGATGTCGAGGCGCTCTGTGTTGAAACGGGCGTGGCCGCGAACAGCCCGGCAACCACCGTGACCTCGGATCCGATTCGCCTCGGGTTCCTCGTCGGCCTCCTCTTCGCCCACCCACAGTTCCAAAGGCGATGACATGACCAAAGGCGCTGACATGACCGCAACTTTGACCCTGACCCGTCGGGGGTTCCTCGCCACCGGTGCCGCCGTGGGGGCGGCCGCGATGCTGAGCCCACGGCTGGCGTTTGCGTCGCCCCAGGACCCCACTGCCGGCGACGTTGTCGTCCTGGTGTTTCTCCGCGGCGGCGCCGATGGCCTCAGCCTGGTGGCCCCCTGGCAGATGGCGTCCTACCACGACAAGCGCCCCAATATCGCCGTCGCCGACGAGGTCGGCCCGCCGACTCGGCGCGGGTTGGCCCTGCGTGCGGGAGGCAACGTCGCGGCGTTTGACCACGACGGCACCTTCGCACTGCACCCCGCCATGTCGGCACTGCACGATGGCCCCTGGGCGGCAGGCGATCTGGCGATCGTTCACGCTGCCGGACTGCCGGCCAGCGAGAGCGCGAGCCGCAGCCATTTCGAATCGATGCGATACATCGAGCACGGCTCCGCCCATCTCGGCGTGAACACGGGGTTCCTCAACCGGTACCTCGACGCACTCGGTGGGAACACGGCGCTGAGCGCCGTCGGGGTCGGTGGCCTCGTGCAGCGAAGCATCAGCGGTCCCGTTTCGGCGCTGTCGATGAACGACCCCGCGGCCTACGGGGTGAGTGGCTTCGGCGACGTCGCGATCGCTCGAAACGTCCTGGAACGGTGGTATGGGCCCTCGTCGCCCACCGATGTCGTCAAGTCGGTCGGACGAGCCACCTTCGCTGGGATGGATGCGCTCGAGGCGGTCGATTGGGACTCGCCGGCGTTCGCCGTTCAGAACGCAGCGCAATACCCGTCGACCAAGTTCGGTCGCGAGCTCGGCTACGTCGCCAAACTCATCAGATCGAACATCGGTCTGAAGGTCGCGTGCGTGGACTTCGGGAGTTGGGACACCCATGACGACATGGGAACTCCGGGCGGTGGCGGATGGTTCGACCGACTCGCAGGCGAGCTTTCCGCCGGGCTTGCGGCGTTTCACCGCGACCTCGGTTCGTCGATGGGTGAGGTCTCGCTGGTCACGGTGTCGGAGTTCGGCCGGACGATCGACGAGAACGGCACCGGCGGCACCGATCACGGTCGAGGTTCGGTCATGTTCGCGATGGGGGGTGGGATCCGCGGGGGAGTGCACGGCTCGTTCGTCGAGCAGATCCAAGACGGCCCGGAAGACGACCTCACCGTGCTCAACGACTACCGATCGGTCCTGTCGGAGATCCTCACGGTCCGCGGCGGGCTCCCGTCGACGGCCGCGGTGTTTCCGACCTGGGCTCCACAACCGGCGCTCGGGGTCTGCGAGGCGCCGAATCCGTGAAGAACTCCGGCCGCAGGTCGTCATCGCGGCGCTACCATGCTCTCTTCGCGAAATGACCGACGAGAGAACCGGCCGCTGCGTGGATCGCGCGTCTCGCCGGCCGTGGTGAGCTGACATGAACGGGAATCCAAGCGAAGTGCTCACCGTGGAGCAGCTCAGCGCTGAGCTGATCGACGAATGGCACGACCTCAACCGCTCGCTCGGGCTGAGCTTTTTCACGAGCCCGACGTGGGCGCTCAACTGGTACCACCAGTTCGCCGCTCCCGAGACCGCAAGCGACCCGGCCGTTGAAACGGCGATCGGAATCTGGCGTGATGGCGGCGAACTCCGTGGGGTCGCGGCGATGGTTCGACTCCCCGAACTGGTCGGTTCCTGGTCGCGCGACGCGTCGGTGAAGGTCTGGCGCAACCTCGGGTCGGGCGCCGCAAGTGGCGATCACCTCGGTTTCGTCTGCGACAGCGAACTCATGGAAGCCACCTACCGATGGGCCCAGGGGCTGGGAGGAACGGTTCGGTTGAACAACCTCGCGGCGCGGTGGAATCCGTATTTGCGCGGCGAGCGCCTGGAAGCCGACGCCACGTTTCGAACCCCGCTCGGCGACCCGTTGCCCGGGTCGAAGAAACTGTGGAGCCACATCCGTCGGTGCCGCCGACGTCTCGTCGAGGACGGCGCAACGATCGACGTGCGCGTCGGGTCACAGATCCGCCCCGACGACCTCGAACAGCTGTTGGCACTGCACGCTCGACGGTCCCACGACGCCGGGCGTACGACCCTGTTCACCGAGGCGCAACGTCCATTCTTCGAGGGGTTGGCCCGTGACGCCCGGCCCGGAGCGGGCCCGGTCGTGGTGCGGATCGACCACGGGGACAAGGTCATCGGAGCGTTGATCGGCTTCGCCGACTCCGAGACCTTCGCCTACTACCAATCGGGGTGGGACTCGGAGTACGCCAGTTTGAGCATCGGCTCGTTGCTCGTCGCCACCGCCATCGAATACGCAGCCTCGGAATCGCTGAAGACCTTCGATTTCCTCCGCGGGGATGAGCCCTACAAGCTGCGTTTCGACGCTCGACAGGTCGACAACTACTCGATCACCGCCTACCGCGGCGCCGGTGGGCGAGTCCTGCGCCTTCGCGACGACGCACGGGCCCGGCGCCGGCGATCGTCCTGATGGCCTCGAGCTGATGGCCTCGAGGCCGTCGAGAGCGCGGCGCACCCCCTAAGATGGATCAGCCCGTGGTCGCCCGCGGGGCCGTGAACGAGGGGGAGCATTGTCACAATCGACGTGGGTCTCAAGAGCGCCGCGACTGCGCCATGTCGCCCCATTCGACGGCGTTCGGGGCCTCGGAGTTCTCGGCGTCATGGGCGGACACGCCCTGCCGCTTGCGACCCACTCGTTCAGCGCGATCGTCGACGTGTTCTTCGTGATCTCGGGGTTTCTGATCACGACGTTGCTGTTGCAGGAACACCGCCAGACGGGCGGTGTCGCCGTTCGAAAGTTCTATGCGCGCCGTCTCCTGCGCCTCTTGCCCGGCCTGTGGGTGATGCTCGCCGGAACGGCGGTGATCGGCGTGATCATCAAGGTGTCGGGTCGCCTCGATGATCCGGCACTGCACCTGGGCAACCCCACCCTCAAGGCACTCGGCAAGGAGATCGTCGTTTCCGCGCTGTACCTGCACAACATCGTGTACCCGACCAACAACGGGCCGTGGATCGATCACCTGTGGACGTTGTCGGTCGAGGAGCAGTTCTACCTGCTCATCGGGTTGGCATCGCTGATCTTTATCGTCCGCGGGCACATCAAAGCCATCACCGTCGTGCTGGTCGCGTTGACCGCCGCGATTCAGATCAGCCGCTTCGCGCTGACCCCCGGACCCCTCGGGCAGGTCGCCGCCGCGGTGTGGGTTCAACGGCCGGATTCGCTGATGGTGGGCATGTTGGCGGCGATCGTGTCGGCCAACATCGCCGACCCGGTGCCGCCGCGGGTCAAAAAGGCGCTGTCGGTGGCCGGTTGGGTCGGGATTCCGATGCTGTTCGGCGCCGTGTGGGCATCCACCGGCTGGGCCCGCGCCCTCGGCATTCACCATGCGTACGTGCCGGAGAACTACGGCGACCTGTTGGCAGCGGGCACCCGGCCGACCGGGTTCTATTGGATCCAGTGGGGCAACACGGTCGCGAACTGGGGTGTGGCCGCCATCACGTTGTGCCTGTTTCGGGTTCCCGACTGGTGGCCGAACAAGTTGATGAGTTGGAAGCTGCTGGTGTGGGTGGGCGGCGCATTGTCGTACCCGCTGTATCTGTGGCACGTTCCCATCCAGTTGCTGATGCGCGCATTTCTTCCCCACAACCTGGCGCCGGCGCTGTGGGTTCCACTCGCGGTGGTGGTGCCCTTCGCCGTGGCCTACCCCAGTTGGAAATATGTCGAGACCCGCGCGCTCGATCTCAAGGATCGATTCTCGGTGACCGGGAATCCTCGCCACGCCGCGGCCAGCAGTGCGGCCAGCAGTGCGGCCGGCAGTGCGGCCGGCAGTGCACCTGGCAGTGCGGCCGAACCAACGACAGGACCTGGAGCCAGCCAGTGATCGCTCGCGACGTCCAGGTGACCAGGGCCCCGCGCATCGGGTTCGTCGGCGCGTTCGACGGGATGCGAGGGCTCGGCGTGATCATGGTGCTCATCGGCCATGCGGTGTTTGAGTACCTCGAGTCGTGGGTCACGATCGTCGACACGTTCTTTGTGCTCAGCGGGTTCCTCATCGCGACGCTGTTGTTGCAGGAGGCCCAGTCCACCGGGGCGATCGGCATCAAGAAGTTCTACCAACGGCGGGCGATGCGGCTACTTCCGTCGGTGTGGCTGTTCGTGTCGGTGTGGATCGTGCTCGGCGCCATCGGCGAACTCCTCGGCGTCGAGGTGATCAAGCTGAGCGAGATCCTCAAAGACGCGGCCGCGGCGGTGACCTACACGTACCACGTCTTCTTCCCCAACGGCCTGCCGATTCTGCATCCGGGCCAACAGGACAACCGCACGATGTGGCACCTGTGGACGCTGTCGGTCGAGGAGCACTTCTACATCATCATTCCGGCGTTGGTGATGTTGTGCGTGCGGTTCCGCCGCCTCCGGCTCCTCGGAGCGGCGATGGTGGCCGGATTCGTCGCGATCGGGCTCGCCCGGCTCGCCGGCTACACCGGACCGATCGTGGCCGACGGCACCTTCGCCGGGGTTCGACTCGCCTTCCTGCAACGTCCCGATGCGCTGATGTTGGGAATTGCGCTCGCGGTCATCAACGCGCAACTCGACGCCGAAGCGATCGACCGATGGCGACCTTGGATTGTTCGTTTCGCGAACCTCGGATTCGTCCTGTGGCTCGCGATGCTGAATCTCTCGAGCGGCCTGTGGGAGCGGTTCGGGTTGCCGTACTTCGAATACGTGCCGACCGGCCCCGCGCACGCGGCGCACAGCGACATCGTTCAGCACTGGTACTGGTTCCGATTCGGACACACCCTCGGGGCGCTCGGCACCGCCGCGATGGTCCTCGCCTGGGTCCGCACCCCCGACTGGTGGTTCGGTCGGTTCCTGGCGAACAAGATGTTCATGTACTTCGGTCGACTCTCCTACACGTTGTACGTCTGGCACGGCCTGGCCTATCTCCTCGTGTTCGCGGTGACGGGCGGCGACGACGTTTCGACGGCGTTCAAGTTCGCCAGAATCCCGCTGCTGGTTGCGGTGGCCTTGGCGGTGTCGCTTCCGGTGTATCGCTACGTCGAGTTGCCGGTCATGGGGATGAAGCTGCGTTTTGCCTCGGAAAAGGAAACCCTCGACCTGCGCACGGGCAAGATGGTCGCCACCCCCGGGAGAGACGACGCAGGAACCGAGGCGGGAACCGAGGCGGGAACCGAGGCGGGTTCGGGGACCGGCGAGGATCCGGGAACCGCCGCCGATTCCGGATCCGGGGAGGGTCGCTTGTGAAGCTTCATTCGGCGGAGGCCTCCAACCAGTTCGAATCGGTCGCGCCGCGCCTCGGGTTTGTGCCGGCCTTCGACGGCGTGCGGGGTTACGGCGTCTTGATCGTGCTGTTGGGTCACCTGTTCCCAGAGGAGACCGATTCGTTCAATCCGATCGTCGACGTGTTTTTCGTCATCAGCGCATTCCTCATCGTCACGCTGTTGTTGCAGGAGCGTCGCGACTACGGCCACATCGCCCTCAAGCGGTTCTATTCGCGGCGGGCGATCAGGCTGCTGCCGAACTCCTACGCGTGCATGGTGGCCTGGTTGGCGATCTGGGCGTTGGTCAAGGCGGTCGGGGTCGAACTCACCGGGGAGGGCGCCGAACAGGTCAACGCGATTCCGAACCACGTCGCCGCGGCCGCGACCTACAGCTACAACCTGATCTACCCGATCGGCGGACCGATCGGACCGCTGGGACAGTTCTGGTCGTTGTCGTTGGAAGAGCAGTTCTATCTGTTCGCCGGCTTCGGCACGGCGTTTTTCATCGCGACCAGACGTCGCATCTGGGTAGGCGCGACGGTGATGGTCGCGTTGATCCTGTGGATCGGTTGGTCACGGTTCAACGCCGACCTCGGCCCCTGGCCGGGCAGCGAGGTGACGACGATCTGGTGGCAGCGCGGCATGCAGTTGCTGTGGCTCTCGCGCCCCGATGCGCTGTTGGTCGGGGTGTTGTTGGCGTTGTTGAATGCCAAACTGCCCGATCCATTGAGCCCCCAGCTCAAGAAGGCGATCCATGTCGTCGGGTGGATCGGCTTGGTGGCGTGTTGTGTCGTGCTGGTGAGTTCACTGAAGGGGCTGTACGACCGCGGGTTCCCGTTCTACCTTCCCGGGATCCCGCGCGACGCATCCCAGTTTGCGAATCGCGACGGGGAACTGTGGTGCGCACTTGAGCCCCACGGGCCGTTGCGTCCGTGCACCGATGACCTGTGGATCTTCCGATGGGTGTTCTCGGTGATGGCGATCGCGATCGCTCCGGTTGCGCTGTGTTTCGCCCGCTACAAGGACTCGGCGCTGTCGAAACTGTTCTGTTTCGGGTGGATTCGCAAGGTGGGTGAGATGTCGTACTCGCTGTACGTCTGGCACATTCTGGCCTTCACCCTCGCGCAGCTTCTCGTGCAGGGGTCGGGCCGCCTGCAGTCCGCGGTGGTCAAGTTGGTGGTGGCCTTCGGAATCTCGTGGCTGGCGCACCGCTACATCGATCGCGCCATGCTCGGCCTCAAATTGCGCTTCGCCAGCGAGAAGGTGGTGCTCGATCGGCGCACCGGCCAGGAGGTCGCGATCGAGACGGTGACGAGCGACGACGGCAGCGCGCCGAGCGACTCATCCGATTGAGGCCAAAACGAACACATTCATCCCACTGCGGACGACGGTGAGGTCGCCCGCAGCAAGATGAATGCGCCGGAGATGGTCTCGCGAGGTGGTCTCGCGAGCTCCGTCCTGGGAGGTCAGTCCTGGGAGGTCAGGATTCGGACGAGCTTTTGCAGTTCGTCGTTCGGGCCGGAGGGCACGATGTAGCCCTCCTCGCTGCGGATCTGGTCCCAGTTGTCTCGGATGTCCTCGACGGTATGGCCCTTCTTGAAGAAGCCCTCGGTGAGGCCGATGAAGAAGCGCGACACGGTTCCGCCGGCGACCGAGTAGACCTCGCCGGTGACCGGGCAGTCTTCGTGGGCCAGCCAGGCGACGATCGGGGAGATGTCCTCGGGGCTCATGAGCTTGCCGAAGTCGCCGAACAGTTCCTCGGTCATGCGGGTGAGGGCGACCGGGGCGATGGCGTTGGCCTTGATGTTGTATTTCGCACCTTCGGCCGCCAGCACGCGGGTGAAGCCCACGAGGCCCATCTTGGCCGCTCCGTAGTTCGCCTGACCGAAGTTGCCGAGGATGCCCGAGTTCGACGACGTATTGATGATGCGGCCGTAACCGTTTTCCCGCATGACCTTGAACGCCGGCTGGGTGACGTAGAACGCGCCGAGCAGGTGTACGTCGATGACCGCCTCGATCATGTCGGGCGTGAGGTTGTGGAAGGTCTTGTCGCGGAGAATGCCGGCGTTGTTGACGACGATGTCGACCGTGCCGAACGCGTCGAGCGCGCTTTGAACGATGGCCTCGCCGCCTTCCGGGCTCGAGACGCTGTCGGCGTTGGCGACCGCTTCGCCACCGATGGCCGTGATCTCGTCGACGACGCGTTGCGCCGCGCTGCGGTCATCGCCTTCGCCGGAGACCGAACCGCCGAGGTCGTTGACGACGATGCGGGCGCCGCGCTTTGCGAGTTCGAGCGCGTGGGCCCGTCCGAGTCCGCCGCCAGCGCCGGTGATGATGGCGACCTTGCCCTCGTAGCCGAGTTCAGCCATGTGTATGCCCCTTTGCAGATGTCCTGAGGCCGAACGCCTCGAGTTGAAAGCGGGACAACCCTAACGCAGCGGCCACCGGGATGATGAAGCTGGGCGTGACACCGGCCGGGCTATCGCTGCGTCGTCGCTCGACGTTGCTCCCGGGCGGCACGGGCCACCATCAGGCTGAGTCCGCCGAGGAACAGCGCTCCGCCGATGAGGGCGACGGTCGTGTTCGAGGAACCGGTGAATGCGAGCGGGGTGTCCGGCCGGTCCGGCGGCTGAGCGACCGTGGTCGGCACCATGGTGGTGGTCACCTCGGCCACCGAGGTCGATACGACGGTCGTGGTGGTCGCCTCGGGGGACGACGTCGTCGTGGACGGTGCCGTGGTGGTTGTCTTGGGTGAGGTGGTGGTGGTCGAGGCCGGCGCCGTGGTGGTCGTGGCCTCGGGCGTGGTCGTGGTCGTGGTCTCGATCGTGGTGGTCGTGACCGCCGCAGTGGTGGTGGTGGTCGCCAGCGCTGTCGTGGTCGACTGAGCGACGGTCGTCGTGGGAGCGGCGGTGGTCGTGGTGGCTCCACCGCTTTCGTGGAAGATCGACACGGGAACGTCGGTGGAGGGCTGCTCGTCTGCTCCCGACGTGGATGCTCCGCCGATCCATGAGGCGATGACGAGCGCACCACCGATGCCCATCGCGGTCAACGGACCGGTCTGGCGGTTCTGTCGGGACTTGGCCATGTGACGCCCTTTCGGTGACGTTCGGTCGGACGGACTTCACAGTGCCGAGCGTGCCATCGAAAAGTGAATAGGTCGGTTGGCCCGTCGTGCGAGCGGACGTGTGGCGCCGGTGGCGCCGGAGGTGCTGCCGGAGGTGCGCCGTGCCGATCTGCGCCGTGCCGACCTGCGGGGTCAGCCGAGTCCGAGCGCCTCGGTGGCGATCCTCAGGTTCTTCGCGTAGTCCACCTTGCCGTTCGGGCCGCGCCCGATGGAGTCGACCACGACCACGTGTTTCGGGGCCTTGTACCCGGCGAGGTGTTCCTTGACCTCGGCGATGACGGAGGCCTCATCGACGGTGGCGCCCGAGGCCGGCTCGACGACGGCGGTGATGGCTTGCCCGAATTTGTCATCGGGCACACCGACGACGACGGCATCGAGGATGGATTCGTTGAGCTTCAACACCTCTTCCACCTCCTCGGGGAACACCTTTTCTCCGGCGGTGTTGATACACACCGATCCCCGGCCGAGCAGGGTGATCGTGCCGTCGGTTTCGACGGTGGCCCAATCGCCGGGGATGGAGAATCGGCGGCCATCGATCATCACGAAGGTTCCCGCCGACTTCTCGGGGTCCTTGTAATAGCCGAGAGGGGTCGCCCCACCCACAGCGACGCGTCCGCGTTGACCCGAGCCGGGCACGACGTCGGAGCCGTCCTCGGCGATGACGCGGGCGTTGGGTCCGAGCACGAACTTCGCCGTCTCCGCCTCGGCTCCGGCGAAGCTGGCGGATTGTCCGAGGCCGATGGCCTCGGAGGAGGAGAACACGTCCACGAGGAGCATGCCCGGGTTGTGGCGCAACAATGCCTCCTTGTTGGGCTCGGACCACATCACGCCGGACGAGGAGATGAGCACCAAACTGGAGATGTCCCACCGGCCGGGGTTCTCGTCGAGCGCAGCGACGATCGGGCGGCCGAACGCGTCGCCCACCATCACCAGCGATTGCACCTTGTTGCGCTCCACGGTGTCGAGCAGTTCGACGGGATCGAATTTGCGTCCGACGGTGGTGACGCAGCATCCGCCGTTGGACAGGAACAGGTTGCCCATGAACCAGCCGGTGCCGTGCATGAGCGGGCAGGCGGGAAGTCCGGGCCCGCCCGGTTCGACGACCTCGCTCAGGAGTTCGTCGTAGGTGATGTTTCCGTATCCTTCAGCGAGCTTCGGCAGTGTGACCGACACGGTGGCCATCATCAGGTCGTCCTGACGCCACATGACGCCTTTGGGCATGCCGGTGGTGCCACCGGTGTAGATCATGACGAGGTCGTCACCGCTGCGCCCCCAGGGGGCGGTGGTGTTGGCGGGATGAGCGGCAGCCGCGTCCTCATAGGCGATGGCCCAATCGGGCTTGGGGCCGGTCGAGTCGTCGACCCACAGCCAGGTCTTCACCTTGGGGAGACGATCGCGTATCCCCTGGATTCTGGGGGTGAACTCGCCGTGGAAGATGACCGCGACGGCATCGGCGTTGTCCCACAGATACAGCAGTTCGTCGTCGACGTAACGGTAGTTGGTGTTCACCGGAACGAGGCCGGCCTTGTAGGCCGCGAAGGAGCCTTCGAGATATTCGGGGGCGTTGTAGAGGTACAGCGCGACCTTGTCCTGGTGTTGGGCACCGGCTTCGAGCAGCGTGTGGGCGACGCCGTTGGCCCGCTCGTCGGTTTCGCTCCACAGGATCGTGCGATCCCCCTGAATGTGGGCAGGTGAGTCGGGAAAGCGAGCGGCGATCCGCTCCCAGAGTTCCGCGAGATTCCATCCGTTCGACATGTGTAGTGCCCCCTTTGGTCGGCGCTCAGCATAGGAGCACCGCCGGAGTTGGGGGAGCACCTACGCTGCGTTGGTGACGAAGATTTCACGGCGACCCGACCGCGCAACTCCGCTGGTACGGCGCCTCGACGGGTTCACCTCCACGGTGTTTGCCGAAATGTCGCTGCTGGCGGCGGAGACCGGGTCGTTCAACCTCGGTCAGGGCTTCCCGGACTCCGACACCCCGGCGGCCGTGGTCGAGGCGGCAACCCGGGCAATGTGTGACGGTGTCAACCAGTACACCCATCCGCTCGGCGAGCCCGTGTTGCGTCAGGCGATCGCCGACCATCAGCAACGCTTCTGGGACATGACGGTGGACCCACAGCGCGAGGTCCTGGTCACCGCGGGGGCGACCGAGGCCATCGCGGCGACGGTGCTGTCCCTGATCGAACCCGACGAGGAGGTGCTGATGTTCGAGCCGTACTTCGACTCCTATGCCGCCGTCGTCGCATTGGCCGGAGCGAGGCGGCGGGTGGTGACCCTCCGTGAGTCAACCCGCTACGACCCGGAGTCCGGTGAGGGGGCGTCGTGGAGTTTCGACCTTGACGAGGTCCGTTCAGCGATCGGCCCGCGGACCCGGATGATGCTGTTGAACTCCCCCCACAACCCGACGGGCAAGGTGTTCACCGTGGCGGAACTCATCGCGCTGGGGGAGCTGGCGGTTGAGCACGACCTGATCATCGTGTCCGATGAGGTGTACGAGCACCTCGCCTACACCCGCGAGCACGTGCCGATCGCTTCGTTGCCGGGTCTCGCCGATCGTACGGTGACGATTTCCTCGGCCGGCAAGACGTTGTCGTGCACCGGATGGAAGATCGGCTGGGTCATGGGGCCGGAGCGGTTCGTCGCAGCCATTCGAGCGGCCAAACAGTTTCTGACGTATGTGAACGGCGGCCCGCTGCAATACGGGGTGGCGGCCGGACTCGGGCTCGGCGACGACTATTTCGACGACCTGCGTGATTCGCTGATCGGACGCCGCGACCGGTTGAACGCGGGATTGCGCAACGTCGGATTCTCGGTCGCGCCGGCAGAGGGCGGGTACTTCTCGATGACCGACGTGGCGACCCCCGGGTTCGATGATGCCCGGTCGTTGTGTTTGGCGATGCCCCACCGGATCGGGGTCGTGGCGATTCCCTGCGACGTGTTCTACGACACCGCAACGCTGGGGTCTCGGTACGTGCGGTGGGCGTTCTGCAAGAGCGGCGAGGTGATCGACGGCGCCGTCGACGCGTTGATGGGCCTTTGAGCATGGGCTTCTGAGCATGGGCTTCTGAGCATGGGCAGAGGCCGGACCGAGGCCAGGCCGAGGGTGGAGTAGCGGCTGGGGTCGCGGTGGTTCTTGACCGCACGGTCAAGAGACGACTGAAGTGGACTCCATGGACTTCGAATTGCCGGCCGACGACGACCCGCGGCGCCTTGCGGTGCGGGCGTGGCTCGACGCTCACCCGGAACCGACGGCGCGGCAGTTGGCCGAGGCCGGCTATGTCGCGCCGCATCTACCTCGCCCATGGGGCCTCGACGCCGATCCGATCCACCAGATCATCATCGATGCCGAACTCAAGGCCGCTGGCGTCCGTAGGCCCTCCAACCAGATCGGTATCGGCTGGGCGTTGCCGACGATCCTTGCGGCGGGCACCGAGGAGCAACAGCGGCGCTACGCGATGCCGGCGCTGGCAGGTGAGGAGATCTGGTGTCAACTCTTCAGCGAGCCGGGGGCAGGATCCGACCTCGCCAGCATCTCGACCCGGGCGGAGCGCGACGGCGACGAGTGGGTGATCAACGGCTCGAAGATCTGGACCTCCCTGGCCCAGGTGTCCCAGTTCGGCATCCTCATCGCTCGCACCGATTCGACCGGGTCGAAGCACGATGGCATCACCTATTTCGTATGCCCGATGGACCTCCCGGGGATCGAGATCCGCCCGATCCGTGAGATGACGGGCATCGCGTTGTTCAACGAGGTGTTCTTCACCGACGTTCGGATTCCGCACGGCAACGTCGTCGGGGAGATCAACAAGGGGTGGGGGCTTGCCAAGGTCACTCTGGGCAACGAACGCGTCTCGCTGTCGGGCGGGGGAGCGTTGTGGGGTCAAGGCCCCGACGCCGGCGACCTGTTCGAGGTGATCCGAACCGCCGGCGGGCTCGAGGATCCGCTCCTGCGCCAACGGGCGGCCCAACTCCATATCGAGTCGGAGATACTGCGCCTGATCCGGCTGCGAACGGTCAGCGCCATGATCAACCGCACCCGGCCCGGCCCCGAGGCGTCCATTCGCAAACTGCTCGCCGACGAGCACGGCCAACGAATCATGGAGTTGGCCAAGGACCTCGCCGGAACGGCCGGGATGTTGAGCGACGTCGGTCCCTTCGGAGGCCCGGTCGACATGTGGGAATTCGGCTACATGTTCGCCCGGGCGCTGACCATCGGCGGGGGAACCACCGAGGTGCAGCGCAACATCCTCGGTGAGCGGGTGCTTGGACTTCCACCGGAGCCGGCCGCGGGCGGTGCCGGCTCGGGTTCGGGTTCGTGAGGGGGTCGTGAGGGGGCTCGTGAGGAGGGTGCGATGAGGAGGGTGCGATGAGGAGGGTGCGATGAGGAGGGTGCGATGAGGGTGCTGATCACCGGCGGAGCAGGGGTGCTTGGATCGGCGCTCGTGCGTGTGGCTACCGAACGGAGCGATACCGGGGCAAGCGCTGACGCCGGGGTGAGCGCCGATACCGGGGCGAACGCTCGCCACCAGGTGGAGGTCACCGTTCGGCGCCGAGACTCCGTCACGCCCCCCGGGGCCAAACGCCATATCGTCGAACTCACGCAACCGATGGCGTTCTGGAGCGTCGTCGAGCGGCGCCGCCCCGATGTGGTCATCCACACCGCCTATTCGCGCAGCGATCACGTCGCGACCGTGGACATCACCTCCGAGGTGGCGACGGTGTGTGCGACGTTTGGCGTGGAGTTGATCCACGTCTCCACCGACGCCCTCTTCGACGGTGATCATGCGCCCTACGACGAGTCGGCGCTCCCGGCACCGGTCACGCCTTATGGGCGGGCGAAGGCGCGGTGTGAGGAGATCGTGAGCGAGAACTGCCCCGACGCCGCGATCGTGCGGACGTCGTTGATCGTCGCCGACGACGCGAGCGACGGAACCTCGGCCTGGTTGGTTGAGGCGTTGCGGGCCGGGCAGCGCACGACCTTGTTTCACGACGAGTTCCGGTGCCCGATCCGCGACGTCGACCTTGCGAAGCTGCTGTGGGGCCTCGTCGACCTGGACGCCGCCGAACGTCGGGGTGTGTGGCACCTCGTCGGCCCGGAGCGTCTCAGCCGGGTGGAACTCGGCCATCGAATCGCCCGTCGAATGGGTCTCGACGGTTCGCTCATCGATGAGGCCTCGTCGGACTCGATGCCGGGCCGCCGCCCGAAGGATCTGGCCCTCGGTGCGGCTCGAATGCAGCGGTGGCTCGAATCGGGACGGTCCGGGGATGCGTGCTGGCCTGCGCCGATCGGTAGTGTGGAAGGTCATGGCTCTCGTAACTGACCCCGTGTTCAACGTCAACGATCGCGTCGTCGCCACCGTCGACCTCGGAGCGGTTCCGGCCGGCACCCCGGGGCGGGTGATCCTTCGTAACGGCATCTCGTCGTTTCGCTATCGCGTGTTCTTCGATATCGGTGGCCCGAATGGAACCGACGTCGGCCACGTGACCGGGGACGTGTTGGCCCGAGCCGATCGCAAGGGAAACCGCAAATAGGCAAATAGTTCGTGGGGGGCCGGTGCTCGCCGGTGCTGGTGCCAGGTCGACGACTGGTGTGACACCGGGGTCGACGTTCACAACCCAACAGGGGGGAAACAACATCATGAAGGTTTCGATGCAACTGCCGTACGCCGGTGGTTTCGATGAGTCGGTCGATCAGGTGGTCGAGCTGGAAAAGGCGGGGCTCGACATCGTCTACGTCGCCGAGGCGTACAGCTTCGATGCGGTCTCGGCCATGGGCTATATCGCGGCGAAGACCTCGACGGTGGAGATTGCCTCGGGAATTTTGCCGATCTACACCCGCACGCCGTCGCTGATGGCGATGACCGCCGCCGGGGTGGATTACGTCTCGGGTGGACGTTGCATCCTCGGTCTCGGAGCCTCGGGTCCGCAGGTCATCGAGGGGTTCCACGGCCTGACCTACGACGCTCCCCTCGGGCGTACCCGTGAGATGATCGACATCTGTCGCAAGGTGTGGGCCCGCGAGGAGAAGCTCACCTACGACGGCAAGTATTACCAGCTGCCGTTGCCCGAAGGGCAAGGGACCGGGCTCGGAAAGCCGCTCAAGATCATCAATCATCCGGTTCGCGCTCGTATCCCGATTCAGATCGCGGCGCTGGGACCGAAGAACATCGAGATGACCGCCGAGCTCGCAGAGGGTTGGATTCCGATCTTCTACCACCCGGAAAAGGCTGACGACGCGTTCGGCGAGGCGATCCGCAAGGGCACCGCCAAGCGAGATCCTGAGCTTGGACAGCTCGACATTGTGGCCGGGGGTCTCGTGTGCGTCGGAGATGACGTCAAAGGGGTGCTCGATCGTCTCCGGCCGATGGTGGCGCTGTATGTGGGCGGCATGGGGGCTCGCGACAAGAACTTCTACAACCAACTCTTTCAGCGGTACGGCTACGAAGCGGAGGCCAAGGAGATCCAGGACCTGTATCTCGACGGCAAGAAGGACGAGGCCGCCGCGGCCGTTCCGGTGGAGTTCCTCGAGGCGACCAACCTGGTCGGGCCCGAGGGATACGTGAAGGAACGCATCGCCGCGTTCAAGGAGTCGGGGGTGACCATCCTGTCGGCCATTCCGATGGCGGAGAATCAACCGGCGTTGATCGAACAGCTCAAGAGCTGGATCTCCTGATCCGCTGCCTGTGATCCGCTGCCTGTGACCGAAACCTCCGAATCCCCTGACGACATCGCTGCGGCGAGGGCCTCGCGCGCAGTTGGGTCCGGTGCGGGTGGTGCGTCGGCCGGCGGCGAGCCGGCTGGCGCCGGCGAGCCATCGATCGGCAAGAAGGCTGCCGGCGGGTTCGCGTGGGCGCTCGTCGGCTTCGCGCTGATGCAGGTCGGGTCGTTCGCGACCTACAGCATCGCCACTCGAGTCCTCGGCGACGAGGGGATCGGCGTCTCCGCCACCGCGCTCACCTTGGTCTTTTGGATCGATGTGTTGTTGTCGGTGGGGCTCGGGGCCTCGCTGATCTACGAGCAGGAAACCGGACAGACCAAACGGGTGGCGGTGGCCTTCACCGTGAACCTGATGGTCGCCGCGGTGTTGGCAGCCCTTTGCTTTTTCGGGGCCGACACGATCGATCGTCTGCTCGGGGCAGAGCACCCCGAGATGTTCCGGGTGCTCGCCGCGCTGATCGTCGTCAAAGGCTTGGGGCAGGTGCCTGATGCCATGTTGAAGCGCGAGCTCGACTTCAAGCGTCGAGTCCGCGCTGATTTCACGCGGTCGATCGGTCGATTCGTCGTGACGGTGTCATTGCTGAACGCCGGGGTCGGACCGGTGTCGATGGTCATCGGCGTGCTCGTCGCCGAGATCGCTGCGGTTTCGGTGACGTGGTTCCTCGTGCGGTTCAAACCGGTGCTGAGCTTCGACCGCGTGGTGGCAGGACAGATGCTGCGGTTTGGTGCGGCGATGTTCGGCGCTCAACTTCTCGGCATGTTGTGGCTGCAGGGCGACTATTTCTTCATCGCCCACACATGGGGTGCCAAGTCGAGCGAGTACGGCAGCTACTTCACCGCGTTTCGGCTGCCTGAGCTGATTCTCGGCAGCGCCTACAACCTGTTTTCCAATGTGGCGTTCCCGGCGTACTCGGCGGCGCGCAAGCGCGGATCCGATGCGCTTCGCGAGGCCTCGCTCAAGAGTCTGCGGTATCTGTGCTTCTTCGGCTTCACCGCGAGCATCGGGATGTCGCTCATCGCCAGGGATTTCATCTCGGTGCTCTTCCCGGACATCACCGGCGCCATCCCGATCATGGAACTGCTGTGTGTGGCAGCCGGGTTCGTCGGGGTCGGCTATGCCTCGGGCGACATCTATGCGGCGATCGGCAAGCCGCGTCTCGGCATCTACTTCGCGGCGGTGTTCGTCCCGGTGCTCTTCGCAGGGTTCGTCATCGCGGTTCGACACAGCACTATCTGGGTGGCAGCCGTGCACGTCGTGGTGATCATCCCGTATTCGGCGTTTCGGATCGAGGTCGCCAATCGCCTCATCGGGACGACCTGGCGTCAATCCCTCGCAGCGCTGAGGCCGTCCGCCGCCGCCGTCGCCGGGCTGGTGGCCCTCGCGCTGCCGGTACGCCTTTTGCTCGCTCAAGGGTTCGGATCGCTGATCGCCATCGTCGTCGCCGGCGTGGTCGGTGCCGGGCTGGGGCTCCTTGTCGGCGATCGAGCGATGGTGCGTGAGATCGTCGCCGGGGTGGGTATCGTCCGTTCCAAATTCGCCAGATAGTTGCGGCGCTACCGCAACGCTTCAAGAAGGATTTACGCTGACAACATGGCCTCAATCAAGGGACTGAAGGACCGCCTCAACGAATGGAAGCCGCGTATTGCGTCGACCTTCGTCGTGTATCTGGAGGCGAAGAAGTCGCCAATCGACCCGGAGACGATCGACACGTCGTTCACCATGGTGACCGTGACGTCGCCCGACGATCCGCTTCTGCCGAAGCTGACCTCGTCGAAGCGCCAACTGAAAATCGCCCGCGACGCCATCGCTTCGGGGCACTGGGACATCCTGGTTGCGCTCGACGCCGACGGTGAACCCGCGGGTCGGATTTGGCAGACCTTCGACACCGAGCGGGCGCTGGCCCACGGGGTTCCTCGTATGAAGCTGGCGGCGGATGAGGTGCTGATGTTCGACCTGTTCGTCGCACGCCAGTACCGGCGCAGCGGTATTGCGATGACGATGGCCGATGCGTTCTTCCGGCGCTATGACCCCGACGTCTCCGACATGAAGCTGACGTACGGGTTCATCACCTACGAGAACGCCCCCTCGATTCTGTGGCACCACTCGGTCGGATTCACCATCGTGCAGACGGTGAATCTGCTGGAGATCGGGCCGTTCATCCGTTGGAAGATCCCGTTTTCCGACGTGCCCCGTTTCGGGCCGATGTCGCGCAAAGGCCGGCACACCAATCCGGAACGCGAACTCTTCGGACCGGCGCTACTGCCGTAGATGTAGGCCCGAGCACCCGGCCGAGCCGGGCGATTGGTGTCACTTCGGGCGGTAGGCGTCAGCTCGGGCGGTAGAGCAGGCCTTCGACCCAGGTGGTGAGGGCCCAGGAGGTGAGCGGAGCGCCGCCACCGTTGGGCTTGGCGCTGTACTTGTCGATCGGGGGGTTGCCGAGACGTTCGCGCAGCGCTTGCGCACTCGGAGCCGGTGTTGCCTCGGCGAGCGCACTCATCGCCATCGTGTTGCCCAGCAGTGTTCCGGTTTGATCGCGGAACTCGGCACGGCCGTCGACGATGGCTGCATGAAGATGCCCACTGTGAATTCTGCGGTGGTGAAATGAACACAGCGGCAGGAGATTGTCGATATCGGTCGGGCCGTCGGGATACGGGGTGACGTGGTGATAATGGAGAAATCTCGTCTGGCCGCATCCTGGCACCGCGCATCCGCCGTAGTGGAAGCGCAGCATCTTTCGTTGGGCCGGGGAGGCGAAGCGGTGCTCGGTGCCCAACTTGAGGGGGACCCCCTTTTGGTGCCAGAGGAGTTGTAACGTGCCGGCCTTCGCCAGCATCGAGACGACCTCGGGGGTGAGCGGCGTGCCGTCGAGAAGGGTCGCGACCGAGTCGGGTCGGAGTTTCTGGGTGACCAACGTGTCGATATCGATCAAGACGTTGACACAGAACGGCTCGTTTCCCTCGCGTGTGAGGTTCAGGGTGCGCGCTCCCTCGATTGCGAGGCGGGCGAAGTGGTACATCACCGTGTAGTTGGAGGGAACAGCCACGCGCTCGCGTGGTGAGTCGACCCCCGGGTCGGCTGAGGGCTCGGCTGAGGGCTCGGTGGGCGGGCCCGAATTGGTGTCGGTGCTGTCGGAGTCGGTGCTGTCGCCAGTGCCAGTGCCAGTGCCAGTGCCAGTGCCAGTGGGGTCGGCGCCCTTCATGGATTTTGCAACGTCGAGGTCGTTGCGTTGAGCGCATCGCCGGGCGGCCTCGAAGGCCTCGTCGAGCAACGCTCCGAGCTCAAGTGGCGCTCGTCCGTCGACTCGCCAGCGACCGAGATCATCGACCCAGGTTCGCCAATAGGTGAGTGCGTCGTCGCTCTGGTCGTCGCCGGGATCCGGAACCGGGGGAGGGCTTGAGGGCTCGTCGTGTGTGGCTGCGTCGGGCTCGAGATCTGCCGCCGCTTCTGCAGCCCCGTCGGGCTCGAGATCTGCCGCCGCTTCTGCAGCCGCTTCTGCCGCTTGCTCTCCAGCTTGTTCGCGTTCCTTCTTCCGGTACCAGTTGAACGCTCGCCGTGCCTGCGGGGTGGTAGCGGTGGTGGCGATGGAGGCAAGCGCTTCATCGTTTTCCGGGCAGGCGACACGGGCGGCCATCGCCGCCATACCCAGGGAGACGGCCCCCTGGTGGGCGCGTTCCATGACCGTCGGCATCGAGTGCTGGGCGACGGCTTCGGCAACTTCGGCTACTTGCTGGGCCATGGAGCGGGTCATGCCACAGTTGACGATCAGCCAGTGGGTGACCGACCGCCAGTCGCCCGCGATGTTGTAGAGCGGATCGGCCACCATGTCGGCGACCCTGGTTGCGAGTCGGGCGTGTGCGGCGTTGATCTCTCCCGCAAGCAAGCGCACCTCGGCTTCGATCTCCTCGTAGTCGGCGTGGGCCCGGTTCATCTGTGCCACGTGATCGAACATGTGTCCATGATACACGGAGAACGAACACCGGTTCGACATTCCACCGTAGGTAAATCTACCCAGTGCTGTGGTGGGATGCGTTTGCGACGGATCGCGCGGCGATCAAGCTGGGGCGGCGATCAGGCTGGGGCGGCGATCAGGCTGGGGCGGCGATCAGGCTGGGTCGCCGCCGAGTTCAGACGTCGAAGTATCCGCCGCGTCCGCTGAGCACACCGCGCCGCCAACGCGAGGGCGTGTAGAGAAGTCCTCGGGGCGAGTCCTCGAACAACCAACGGATGAAGTTGCGCCGTGTCCAGTCGCTTCTGTTGGTGATCCACAACGCGATCGACGCACCCTTGCGGTGCCGAAGCGCCCGAGTCAGCAGCGAACTCATGCGATCGTCCGGCCCGAGTTCGCCGATCACTTCCTGCTCGTAGGAGGCCGATGCCGCCTCGGGGTCGTGCCAGTGGGCGTTGATGGCCTCTGCCGCCATGATGCCGGTCTGTAATGCCTGGCCGATGCCCTCGCCGGTCATGACATCACAGACCGCGGCCGCATCGCCGACGAAGAGAACCGGTCCGTGCGACAGCGAGACCCGTCCGACGCGACACGGTATCGGCCAGGCTCGATGCGGCTGTTCCGGCTCGATGTCGGGTCCCAGCAACTCGCGAACGTGAGGGCGTTCAAGTAGGTCGAGCCACAACTCCTTCATGTCGCCGACGGCCTGTTTGCCTCCTCGTTCGATTCCGAATCCGATGTTGGCCCGTCCGTCGCCGAGTGGGAAGGACCAGAAGTACCCGGGCAGGAAGTCCTGCTCGAAGAACACCACCAGGTCGGTGGCGGCTCGCCCGGACACGTTGCGGACGTATTGACGAAAGGCGTGCCATTCGCCTCGGTAGCCGGGTTCGGCATCGCCGAGCAGCTTGCGGGTGGGAGACCACATGCCATCGGCGGCAATCACGTGGCGCGCGTGGAGGTCGCCGAGCCCGGATGCGGTGACCGTCACCGACCCGTCGAGATGTTCCTCGATGGCGTCGACCGCAGCGCCCTCGTGCACGACCGCCCCCACCTTGCGGGCATGGGTCACCAACGCCGCGTCGAGGTCGCGCCGCTCGGCGACGACCGCGAAGAGGCCCTGGCTGCGATCGGGGAGCGGGTAGGCGATCTCGTCGCCGTAGGGAGGCCGGATCGAAACCTGCGAAATCGGGGTCCATGACGGGACCCCGGCGGGATCGAATCCGAGTTGATCGAGGCGCCGTAGCGCCCCGGCGGTGAGTCCATCGCCGCAGATCTTGTCGCGCGGAAAAGTCGCCTTGTCGATGACGACCACGCTGCGGCCCAGTTGGGCGAGGCGGGTCGCTGCGGCGCTTCCGGCGGGACCAGCTCCGATGATGACGACGTCGACCAACTGCACGCGACAACGCTAGGACGCCAAGCCCGTCAACGGCGAACCGGGCTCGCGCTTCCGAGGTTCGTGGCCGAGGTTCGTGGCCGAGGTTCGTGGACGAGGTTCGTGGACGAGGTTCGTGGACGAGGTGGCCTCGGTTCAGATCTCGCCGGCAGCGAGGATGTCCTCGAATCCGGCGGCGAGACATGCGATCAGCTGCTCGGGATCGGCGATGGCCGCCGGGTCCGAGACGATGCCGATGTCGAGGGTGCCGTCGTAGCTCAACAGGGTTGCGTTGAGCGCAGACCCCGACAGCGGGCCGAAGGGGAATTGGGCGAGCAGTTTCGCACCGGCAAGGTACATGGCCACGGGCGGCCCGGGAACGTTGGAGGCTGCGAAATCAACCGATTTCGCAGCGGAGGAGAACACCGAGGTGACCGCAGCGGTAGGAAACCGGTTGATGATGCCCGACACCGGTTCGACGAGTTCGTTCGCCGGTTCGTGGCGCGCCCCATCGACGATGTCGTGGATGGTCGACATCAACTCGACAGGATCGGGGAGGTCGATGGGGATCTCGACACGGGCCGGAATAAACGCGTTCCCGCCCCCATCACCAGCCCCGCTACCAACCCCGCCGTCGGCGTTGTGCATGCTGATCGGAATCGCGAGTCGCAACTCGTCGCAGTCGACGTCGTGCGCGAGGTGGTAGCGATACATGCCCCGCGCCAACGCCGCGACGAACGCGTCATTGAGCGTCCCTCCGGCCGCCCGACCGGCGCTGCGCAACGCTTCAAGGTCCACCGTGAGGGTGTCGAAGCGCAGCGACAGGGAACGTTCGGTCATCAGCGGGCTCATGGTGTGGGTGCCCGGTCGCGCCACCCGTGCGAGCGAGGCCGCCAGTGCGGCTCCGTCGCGCAGCGCCGTGGCGGGGTCGGTGAGCGCATGTTGTGCATTGTCGAGCAGGGTGCCGGCGATACGTCCGAAAACGGCCAGTTGGTGTCGCGTCTGGTGTTCGATGGCGTCGGCGAATCGCTCGGGCTGGCTGAGCACGTGTGCCTGCGGGATCGGCGGAAGCTCGCGTTCGTCGGCGTCGGGTTCGAAATCGAACAACTCGAGTTGCAGCTGTACGGCGGTGATCCCATCCGCGATCGAGTGGTGCACCTTCATCACGATGGCGGATCTCCCGTTGGGGAGGCCCTCGATCACGATCGCCCGCCACAGCGGTCGGGCACGGTCGAACCCGGACATCGCCACCGGCTCGGCGATGCTCAACACATCGCGCATCGTTGCGGAACCGGGTGCCCGAACCCACCACAGGTGAAAGGAAAGATCGAAGTTGGGGTCGGTCTCCCAGCGGGGAGGCGCAACCGACAACGTGTTGGACCGCACCCGTTGGCGCAGCCGGGGTACGGTCCTGGTCATCCGCTCGACCCGGCGGGTCAGGACGTCGCGATCGATGGTGCCGTCGAGGAGGAACACCACGGTGATGGTGGAGCGAAGCGACGGATCCTTCTCCAGGGACCACATGAGCGCTTCGGTGTCGTTCATCCGATCGTGATGGCCCAGAGCGATGGTCGCTTCGTGACCGGTGGTGTCGCTTCGGCGGTCACTCATGGCTGTTCCTTCCCGGCGTCGGTGCTCGCCGCTTCGCTCGAAACTGGGATCCGCCACGGGGTGCCGGCATCGGCGATCCCGGAGGCGACGTCGCTGTCGAGTGTGGCACCCGTTGGCGACACGGGGCTCGAACTCAGGTGCGAGCTGCCCGGTTTTTCGCAGTTGTAGTGATGGCGGAACGTGTCGGTCTCGGTGCGGCCGTCGACAAAGGTTCGGGTCCGGGTGACGCTGACGTTGCCGTTCTCGCCGCACCCAGATGTGCGGGAGATGGCGCTCTGTTCTCCGGAGACCCAACGGGTGGACCACATCTGCACCGTGATCGAACTGTTGGTGTACGTCGGCCAGATCACCACGCCGTAGGGGGTGTTGTTGCGAATCTTGAGATCGACGCTGGGATAGGCGAGGGTCGCCTCGCGCCCGTAGGGGTAGCGGGAGATGTACAGCGAGTGCGGCTTGTGCTCCACGATGTCGAGGCCGGCGAAGAAGGCGGCGTTGAACGTGGTCGTGGCCCATTGGCTGACCCCGCCGCCGACGTCCTCTTTGAACTCGCCCTGTTCGATGACGCCCGCCTCGACGAAGCCCTTCTCGACGGTACGTTTGCCGACGTGGTCGTTCGCCGAGAAGGTTTCGCCCGGGGCGATCAGGACGCCGCGGGTGAGATCGGACATTCGATGGATGTTCTTCACGCGGGCCTGTCCCGCGGCATGGCGGGTCGTGAACTCGCCGATGACCTCCTTGACCCCGAGGGTCGATGCCCACTCGACACCCTCGGCCGCGGTGATCGTTCGTGTTGCCAGCTCGACCGAGGGCTGCGCGCTGAGGAGCGCCTCGGTGATGCGATCAGCGGCGTCGGTCTGACAGCACACCTGGGCATCGTGGCCCGGAACCGGGGTCGGGACACCGTTGACGATGTCAAAGCTCACCCCCGTCGGGTTCGCAGGTATCGACAGGTTCGAGACGAGTTGCAGGTTGATGATGTCGTGGTCGACGGCGAGTTCGGCCGTGTCGCCGTCTGCGGACATCGACAGTGCTCCGGCGAGGTTGTCGCCGGTCAGCGTGAACGATTCGTCGCCCGCGGTGATATCGAGGGAGCCCGCGGTGATCTTGTTGGCTTGATCGACGACGGCCTGGACCGCGTCGTCGCCGAGTTTCGGCGGGAAGGTGACGGGTTCGGCCGACAGGGTGATGGTCTCGCCGATCGAGTCGATGGCGCTCGGCAGCCGTGTGAGGACGTCGGTGAGGTCGATGCCCGAACCGTCCTGGCCTTGGACAAGATGAAACGTGGTGCTGTCGACGGCCATCGTCGGTTCGATCGGATCGACCCGATGATCGGCCTCAAGCTCGGAAAAGGTCGCCTGCGCGGCATCATCGTCGATGTCGATCGCGACGTCGACCTTGCGCGGCGAGAACCACGACATGGCCCAGCGAATGGGTGCGATCCCGAGCGGGTCGGCGTGGCCGGGGCGCATCGCGGCGCGAACGGTTCGTTCGGAATCGAGGCTCAGCCCCAGCTGTCCGGCGTTTGTCGACAGCGTCGCGTCGGGGATTTGGATGTCGACGGCGGTTTGCGCGAACTCCGAGGAGATGTCTTCCAGTGTCGAGTTGAGCTCCTCGCGGTTCTGCCCACCGATGTCGACTCCGACGAGATGCACCGAGCTGGCGACCGTGCCCGGATCGCTCCTCCCGAACAGCGCCCAGGCTCCCAAGAGGACGAGATAGAGCAACACCGGCGTCGACAGCGCGGCGAGGACGAGAGCTTTGGGACGCGACACCCCTCCAGATTCGCGCAGGTTCGCGCCGCGATCGCGCCAATCGGGCGCAATTCAGGGCGGAATCCGGAGAATCGCCTCAGGAGAGTCGCCTCAGGACAGCGACCCAGACGAGATCAGAACAACCGCAACTCGTTGGATTCGATGCCGCGCAACGCGTCGTAGTCGACCTCGACGCAGCGGATGTTGCGGCTCGATGCCAGCACCTTCGCCTGGGGTTTGATGATCTGAGCGACGAATATTCCCTGCACGCCGCGCAGGGTCGGATCGCGATCGAGCCGTTCGAGATACCGCGACAGCTGTTCGACGCCGTCGATCTCGCCGCGGCGCTTGACCTCGATGGCGATGGCTGTTCCGTTCTCGTCTCGACACAGCAGGTCGACCGGGCCGATGTCGGTCGGGAACTCGCGTCGCACCAGCGTCAGCCCAGCGGTGATCGCGTCGGTGTTGGCGGCCAGGAGCTCCTGCAGGTGCGCTTCGACGCCGTCCTTTTGCAGCCCGGGATCGATGCCGAGGTCGTGTGCGGTGTCGTGGAGGATCTCTTCGATGGTGATCGTCAGGGTTTCGCCCTTCGGATTCGTCACCGTCCAAGTGCCGTCGCCCTCGCTCAGGCGATTCGGTGCGTTCATCCAGTTGAGCGGCTTGTACGCCCCGCCGTCCGCGTGGATCGCGACGCAGCCATCGGCCTTGACCATGAGGAGGCGAGTGGCGAGGGGAAGGTGAGCGCTTAGGCGGCCTTGATAGTCCACTGAGCAACGGGCGATGACGAGACGCACCTCGGAGAGACTAATGAGTCGCGCGGGACGCTGATTCGCGTCAGTGCGCGTCAATGCTCGTCAGCTGCTCGCGCCGGCTGTTCGCTGCTCGTAGCGCTCGGCGAATCGATCGACCTCCGGTTGCGATTCCGGTGCGATCGGGGCGCTGAGCAGGCCGGCCAACATGTCGATGAGGTCGTTCACGTACACGGCGCGGTCCGCCTCCGAGTGGGTGGCGTGGGCCTGTACCAGCAACGCGTTGAACAGGCTGGAGTTGAGGAGTTGGGCACGTCGGGCGCGCAACGGCGGAGGCGCCTGGGGGATGTGGCGACTGAGCGTCGGCGCGATGGCGGCGATAGCGGAACGTTGGCGGGTGAAGATCTCCACGGCGATCGGCGTGGAGGGGTTGGCTGCGAGTTGGGCCATGATGCCCACGTAGTGAATGCCGCCGCTGTCCGGATCTGCGACGTGGTCGGCAAGGGGCAACACGATCACCGCTACGGCTTCTCGAAGGGTCGGTTCTCGGCTCGGGTCACGCCCGGCGACCAGCGCGTCACGCAGGTGTGACACGGCGTCGAAGTGACGTTCGAGGAGGGCCTTGAGAACGCCGTCTCGACTGCCGAAGTGATAGTGCAACGCCGACTTGTTGCGCTGGCCGGCTGCCCGATTGATTTCGCTGAGGGAGACCGCGTCGATGCCGCGTTCGGCAAAAAGCCGCTCGGCGGTGGTCAAGAGCAGCGACTGGGTCTTGAGACTGTCCGATCGTTGGGGTGTGGCTCTGCCACCCACCGTGCCGCTCCCGCTCACCATGCTGCTCCCGCTTGCTCTGTCCGCCCCCTGGCGGACTCAGCCCCTGCCGTGCTTGGCCGCCTTTGTCAGCTTCGCTCGTTCAGTGGCATTCAGTTCAACCTTGCGCAACCGTACATGGTTCGGCGTGACCTCGACACACTCATCGGATTCGATGAATTCGAGGGCCTGTTCGAGGCTGAGGTGGCGAGGGGGAACGAGGGCCACGGTGTGGTCGGACCCGGAGGCTCGCATGTTGGTGAGCTTCTTCTCGCGGACGATGTTGACGTCCATGTCGTCGGTTCGGCTGTTCTCGCCGACGATCATTCCTTCGTAGGTTTCAACGCCCGGCGGAACGAACAGCACACAGCGCTCCTGCAGTGCGGTGATGGCATAGGCGGTGGTCATGCCACGGCGATCGGCGACGATGGAGCCGCGCTCGCGGGCGCGCATCTCGCCGGCCCACGGTTCGTAGCCTTCAAAGACGTGGTGCATGATGCCGGTGCCGCGGGTCTCGGTGAGGAATTCGGTGCGGAAGCCGATGAGGCCGCGAGCCGGAATAAGGTAGTCGAGGCGGATCCAGCCGGTGCCGTGGTTCGCCATGTTCTCGAGCCGGGCCTTGCGCGGCGCGACCAGGGAGGTCACCGCGCCCATGTGCTCTTCGGGGCAATCGACGGTGAGTCGCTCGACCGGTTCGTGGACCTTGCCGTCGATTTCCTTGGTGACGACCTGCGGCTTGCCGACGGTCAATTCGAAGCCCTCGCGACGCATCTGTTCGATGAGGATGGCGAGCTGCAGTTCGCCGCGGGCCTGCACCTCCCAGGCGTCGGGGCGGTCGGTCGGCAGCACGCGCAGCGATACGTTGCCGACGAGTTCGGTTTCGAGTCGGGCCTTGATCTGACGGGCGGTGAGCTTGGAGCCGTCCTGTCCGTTGAGCGGCGCGGTATTGATGCCGATCGTCATCGACAGCGACGGTTCGTCGACGGTGATGACGGGCAGCGCGTCCGGGTTGTCAAGGTCGGCGAGGGTGTCGCCGATGTTGACCTCTTCGATGCCGGAGACCTCGATGATCTCTCCGGCATCGGCCGATTCGACCTCGATGCGCTCGTGGCTCTCGGTCATGTAGATGACGCCGATCTTGGCGCGTTCGATCGTGCCGTCCGCCCGACACCACGACAGGGTCTGATTGCGCTTGATGGAACCATTGACGACCCGGCAGCGTGCGAGGCGACCGACGTAGGGGTCCGACGCGAGGTTGGTGACGAGCGCCTGAAGCGGTCGCGAGACGTCGGCCGCTGGCGGGCTCACCGTGTCGACCAGGGTGGTGAACAGCGGTTGCAGGTCGGTGCCGGGTTCGTCGAGGTCGAGGGTCGCGGTGCCGGCGCGGGCCGAGCAGTAGACGATCGGGAAGTCGATCTGGTCTTCGTTGGCGTCGAGGTCGAGGAACAGCTCGTACACCTCGTCGACGACCTCGGAGATGCGTGCGTCGGCCCGGTCGATCTTGTTGATCACCAACACGACGGGCAACTCAAGATTGAGCGCCTTGCGCAGTACGAAACGCGTCTGAGGCAGCGGACCTTCGGAGGAGTCGACCAACAGGACCACTCCGTCGACCATCGAAAGGGCTCGTTCGACCTCGCCACCGAAATCCGCGTGGCCGGGGGTGTCGACGATGTTGATCTTCACCTCGTCGCCATCGGGGGAATGCCAGCGCACCGCCGTGTTCTTGGCGGTGATGGTGATGCCCTTTTCGCGTTCGAGGTCCATCGAATCCATGATTCGATCGGCGACTTCGGCCCCCTCGCGAAAGGCGCCGGACTGACGCAACATGGCATCGACAAGGGTGGTCTTGCCGTGGTCGACGTGGGCGATGATCGCGACGTTACGGATTCCGGGGTTGACGACGCGGTCGTTGGGCGCGGACGCGCTCATGGTGACTCCAACTGAATTCGGGGGACCCGACAGTTTCGCACGCGACGGTGCCGACCACCGAGTTTTGCCCTCGAACGCCCTCGGATGAAGGCGTTCGAGGGCGTCGAGTCAGCCGCGTACCCGGTAGGTTGCGGTCGTCGCCGCCGCCACGGACTCCTCGCGAAACTCCACGTCGCGCCAGTCCTTCGCCGCATACCGCGTGGTGGCCTCGAGGTAGTTCGGGTCGGTGCGGTCCTCGGTGTTGGAGTAGGTGAGAAACGCCTTGGCGGCCGGTCCGTCCTTGGTGAACTCGACGGCCAGCACGAACGAGTTGCCGTAGTTGACGAGATAGCCGTTCTGGTCGTCGCCGGTGGTGAGCGTGGAGTCGTCGGCGACGTCCTCGCGCTCAGCGAACGATTTGAGCGCCGGATCGGTGATGGTCCACGACTGCGCCGAGGAGCCGATGGCGATGGCGCCGTCGACCCACGAACCGCCGGGAACGCCCACCCGTTCGCCGTTGCGCAGGGCGAACTGCACGTCGCCCAACGTCGAGTCGGCCGCGAACCCGGCGAGTTCCAGTCGACGAACGGCCTCGGTCAGCTTCGTGATGACGGGGTCGGGGGCATCGGCCGGCGCCGGAGCCAGGCCGGCGGGGGTGTCGAAGGGACGCGAGGGGTCGAATGCCTCGGCCCACAGCGGCGTGGAACCGTCGGCGAGGGAGTCGTCGGCCGCGGTCGCTTCGAGGTCGAATTGCGACACCAGCTCGCGCCACAGCGCGGCTCCGGCGCTGTCCACGTTGTAGCGGCGATCCCAGGCGGCGAGCGTGTTGCAGGCCGCCTCGACCTCGGCGACACCGGTGCAGCGTTCGAGCACCGAATCGATCAGGGCGCGCGAGGTGTATCCGGTGTTCCAGGTGGCGGCATCGGCGAGCTCGTCGAGGGTGAACGTGGCGTCGTCTCCCGATGGGCCTTCGCCGGTGGCATCGGTGATCAGCGTCAGGTTCTCGCGGGTTCGCGGCGATCGAAGGGTCCCTTGCCTGCCGTGAAGGATCGAATAGTCGCCGTCGAGGAGTGCCTTGGCGTTGGTGGTCCAGAACGAGTCGTTGGCGTTGAACACGTAGTCGCTTCGTTCGAGTTGCGGCTGGCGATCGAACGGGACGAGTCCGGGGGAGCGGGCCCCGTCGACCTCGACCCATTCGTTGCCGGGATCCGAGCCGTCGAGCAGGATCACCCCGCTCTCGGCGGCGATCGCGGTGATCGCGTCGGTGCTGAGCTTCGACTCGTACGCGGCGATCGCCTCGTCGCTCAGGTTCGGGGTGGCCGAGGTGTCGGCGTACCAGACGGTGCCGTCGTCGGAGGCCGCGATGGTGTTGAACAACGGGGTGGCGTTGTACTGCTCGTTGAGTTTGCGGAACTCGTCGAGGTCGTTGGCCATGGTGAAGGCCAGGTACTGATCGAGAAAGGCCGTGTTGTCGATGTTGGCGTCGCGAAACGTCACCGCCGAGGTGTCGCTCCAGGCGAGACCGGGGATCTCGATGATCGGGCCGTAGTGGCTCGCCCAACTCGTGTGTTCGACGGTGGTGGTGTTGCCATCGTCGCCGAGCACCTCGATCGACAATTCGATCGGAGTCATCTCGCGGGTGTCGTCGCCGTAGCGGTACGTGGTCGGTGAACCATCCACCAGATCGAGGGTGTAGGCGGTGAATCGGTTGCCGTCCGACACGGTGTGGGTCCAGCCGAAGTGTTCGTTGAACCCGATGCCGATACCGGGCAGACCCGAGAGCTGCACGCCGTAGATGTCGGCCTCGCCGGCAATGGTGAGATGCGACTCCCAGAACCGCAGCTCGCCCTCCCACGGGAAGTGCGGGTTCGCCAACAACATGGAGGTGCCGTCGGTGGTCATCTCCGAACCGATCGCCCAGCCGTTCGAGGCGAGGGAGGCGTCCTCGGAGCGCAGGCCGGTCTCGAAGCGCTGACCGGCCTCGAGGCTTGCGGGCGCCGCACTCTCGTCGCCGGCCGGTGTCTGTTCGGTGCCCGGGAGCTGGGCATCGGCGATGAAGCGCGCCACGGCACCGCTGCTGGCGGTCAGCGCGATCGATCGCGCGTAGGCGTAGACCTCGACGGGTTCGATCGGGCGGAGCCATGCCGCACCGGCGCACCAACCGCGGATCTCGTCGGCGCCGACGTGGTCGAGGTGCAGGTTCCAGCCGTCGGTGAATGCGGTCAGCACCTTCCGGGTGTCGGCATCGGCGGCGTCCCAGTCGTCGCTGGCTCGGTCGAAGATGCCGATCGTTCGCCAGGCGATGTCGCTGTTGAGGTTGGCGTCCTCGTCGCCGGCTCCCAGCCATTCGGCGCGTTCGCCGCGGATTCGCACGATCTGATCGGCGAGGTCGCAGGTCCGGTCCTCGGCGCTGGCATAACCCTGTCCGAAGGCCGCATCGGTGAGGCTCGCGGCGGTGATGTGGGGAACACCTCCGGTCCCGCGCCGAATCGTCGCCTCATAGTTGGATCCGGCGCCGATGACTTCGAGGTCGTCGTCGGCGAGGGTGGTCGAGGACGCGTTGTCGTCGCCGTCACCGTTCGAGCAGGCGGCGAGGAGCAACGCAGCGCTGAGTACCCCGGTGAGCGCGGCGCGCCCCCGACGTGGAGGCCTGCCCCGGCGCGGCGCTCGAAGTGGTGATGCGGTCATTTCGGCCTCCCTCGCGGTGGAGCAACGGGTTCTGTAGGTAGTTTCTGTTGCCCCGCAACAGAAACTACCGACAGAACCCGGTCGAGGCGCGACTCGGCCTTCAGCGTCTGGTGAGTCGCTTGCGTATGAGGTCGCGGCGGGCCTGAAGCTCCGCGTAGGTGACGGAATCGGTCGAATCGTCCACGATGCCGAAACTCGCCTTGATGGCATCCTTGTCTGCGCTCAAGGTGGCGGGGTCGACCCCGAGTTCGGATGCGAGCTGATCGCCGTAGTTCATCGCCATGTGGGTGGAGATGTTGGCGAACTCTCCGATGAGGTCGAGGTCGGGGGCCAGCCGTGAGATCGCCCCGTCGAGGAACACGAGGTTCTTGACGTACAACATGAGGATCTTCGGCAGGCGCGCCCCGTAGCCCATCAGGGCCTTGATGATGCGTTGGATCTCGCCCACGAGTTCGTCCTGGTCGAGGGTCGTGGGGTCGATCGGGGCCTTGTCGAGGCCGAGGTCGCGGATGATCTCGCGGATGTCGACATCGGCCGGCAGGGCCCCGAGATCGCGCAGCGCGGCGACCTGTCCGGCGATATCTCCCGAGGCGCCCATCAGCATCAGGCGCAGGAAGGCGTTTCGCTCGAGGGGTGTCATGCGCGCCGTGATGCCGTGGTCGAGGAGTCCGATTCGACCATCGGGCAGGACCATGAGGTTGCCGCCGTGCAGGTCGCCGTGGAAGATGCCGTGCACCATGCACCCCTCGGTGAAGCCGCGCATGCCGACGCGCACGACCTCCTCGGTGTCGATCCCTGCGGCGCGCATCCCTTCGACGTCGTCAAAGGCGAACCCGTCGAGTCGTTCCATCACGAGTACCCGCCGGGTTACCAGCGACGGGTGCGGGCGGGGGATGACGTAACCGCGTTGGCCCAGCGAGGCGAACACGGTGGCGATGTCGATCATGTTCTCGGCCTCGAGGCGGAAGTCGAGTTCCTCGCAGATCGTCTCGGCGAACAATTCGACCAGTGCCGGAGGGTTGGCGAGGGCCGACACCGGGATTCGTCCCACGAGTGGCGGAGCGATGGTCGCCATGACCTGAAGGTCGGCATGGACCTGTTCCCTGATCGTGGGCCGCTGCACCTTGACCACGACCGGCGTGCCGTCGAGCAGCGTGGCTCCGTGGACCTGGGCGATCGACGCCGCGGCGATCGGGGTGCGGTCGAACGAGGCGAAGGTCGCCGACAACGGTCCGCGCAGTTCCGACTCGACCACTTCGCGCACGACCTCGAAGGGTTCGGCGGGGACCCGGTCGCGGCACTTCTTCATCTCGGTCACGAGTTCAGGTGGGAACAGGCCCTCGCCCGAACTGACGATCTGACACAACTTGATGTAGGTCGGCCCCAACCGCTCGGCGGCGACGCGGATGCGCCGCGAGATGCCGGCGCGACTCGTCGAACCGCCGGCGCGGCGGTCGCGAACCGCCCAGCCTCCCAAGGCCCGCAGCAGGGTCAGCGACACCACCGCCATGCGTCCGGGTGGTGGGAAGCGTTTGGCCTTCGTGAGCTCGGGGACCTGCCGGCGGGTCTGACGGCGCAGCACCACGATGCCGCGCTTCCACGACAGCTGGTCACGGTCGAGGTTCCACGGGCCATCCGAGGTGAATGACCCCCACTCAGTGTCGGTGGCGCCGCTGTCGGCCGTGGTGCTGTCGGTGGTGACGCTGTTCGGGCGGAGGTCGGTGTGGTCAGAAGCCATAGGGGGAATTTGCTGCCTTCAAAGCGACGTCGGCCATTTCGGGTCGACAGATCAACAGGTCGGGAAGATACGGGTCGGGCTGGTTGTATCGAAGGGGGCTGCCGTCGAGGCGCGAGACCCACAGCCCTGCGGCGGCAGCGACGGCCACCGGCGCGCACGAGTCCCACTCGTACTGTCCGCCGGAGTGGGCGTAGATGTCGGCCTCGCCGCGCAGAATCGCCATCGTCTTGGCTCCGGCCGAGCCCATGGGCACCAGCACTCCGTCGAGTGCCTCGCGTATCGCCATCGCTTCGTAGGCCGGACGGGTCCGGCTGACCACCAGGCGCGGGGGACCGTCGTGTGGAGGAACTACCGCCGGATGCAGGGTGGTGTAGGTCTCGCCGAGCGCGGGCAGCGAGACCGCTCCGGCGGCGGCGACGTGATCGACGGCGATGGCGATGTGTACGGCCCAGTCGACGCGAGGGATCTCGGAGAACTCCCGGGTTCCGTCGAGCGGGTCGATGATCCAGGTCTTCGCGGCGTTCAGCCGGGCGCGCACTCCCTCGGGGTGTTCGTACTGTTCCTCGCTGAGGACCGGGTCGTCGGGGCGCACCTCGGCGAGTCGGTCGAGGATCCAGCGATTCGCCACGGCATCGCCGAGCGCCTTGATGCGATACGGAGGCTCGCCGTCCGATTCGAGCTTGTCTCGAAGGCTGACGAGCAACTCGGCGGCCCCCTCGGCGAGGTCGGACGCGAGTTGATGGTCGGCCCGGTCGACCTCGGGAGGTGGGGTGTCGTGGCGAATCATTGCCTCGGATTCTGCCAAAAACCGGCGAGGCGAATACGGTCGTGCGGTGCACGTTGTGTTTGCGACCGCGGAGATCGAGCCGATCGTGTCCACCGGCGGACTCGGTGCGGCGTCATTCGGGCTCGTCAATGCCCTTCGCCGCACGGGGGTGGAGGTCACCATCGTCGTACCCGCCTATGCGCCATGGGACCTGCCCGAGGAACGGATCGTTCCGCTCGCGGTTCCTGCCTGGGTCGGGCAGGCTCGGGCCCGGATCGGCGTCCATCCGGCGGTCGGGAGGATCGCCATGATCGAGGCGCCGACGATCGAGCGCCCGCACCCCTATGTCGATCCCGCCACGGGGCAGGGGTGGGGCGACAACGACCACCGGTTCTTTGCGTGGTCGGCCGCAGTCGGCGCGCTGTGTCACGACCTTCGCTCCTCCGGCGAACGGGTCGACGTGGTGCACGTGAACGACTGGCACGCGGCCACGACGCTCGCTCATCTCGACGAGTCGTTTCGCACGGTGCTGTCGATCCACAACCTCGCCCATCAGGGGTGGGGCGGTCTCGGCTGGATGGACGCGCTGGGTCACCGTGGCGCGGCGTTTGTCGAACGCGGGGCGGTCAACGCGTTGTCGGGGGCGGTACGCCTGGCCGACCGGATCGTCGCGGTCAGCCCGACCTATGCGAACGAGATCCGCACCTTCGAGGGCGGCATGGGCATGGACGCACTGTTGCGGGATCGCGGCGACGCGGTCGTCGGCATCCTCAACGGAATCGACGTCGACGACTGGAATCCGGCCACCGACGAGGCGTTGGTGTCGAGGTTCTCGGTCGACGATCTCGAGTCCCGGTCTGCGAACCACCCGGCGTTGTGCGCCGAGCTCGGTCTCGAGGTTGGCCCGGGCCCACTCGTGGTGTCGGTGAGTCGATTCGACGGACAAAAGGGCATCGACATGATTCCCGAGGTGAGCCACCTGCTGGCCCGGATTCCGACGCGGATGGCGTTTCTGGGGTCGGGGGATAAGGCGACCGAGGCCGCAATGTCGGGGGTGGCCGCGTGGAATCCGGGCCGCATCGCGTTTCGCCAGGGCTTCGACGCGGCGTTGGCCCATCGGATGTTCGCGGCTGCCGACTTCGCGATCGTTCCGAGCAGATTCGAGCCGTGCGGGCTCACCCAGATGCAGGCCATGCGCTACGGGGCGCTGCCGATCGTGTCCGATGTCGGCGGTCTGCACGACACCGTCGTCGACGTCGACGATCAGCCGCGGCGAGGGGTCGGGGTGAAACTGCACGCGGTCAGTGGAGCCGGCATCGTCGACGGGGTGCACCGTGCCGCTCGGCTGTTTTCGAACCGGGCGCGTTTCGAGCGTGTCCGCAGGCGGGCCATGTCGCTCGACTGGTCCTGGGACGGCCCGGCCCTGCGATATCGCGACCTCTACGGGGAACTCTCGGTAAACAGCGGCTGAGACGCCTCAAAACGCCGGAAGTCGCCGGTAGTGTGAGTGCGTGGCTGCACCGAAGGTCCTTGTGATGATCGTGGCGGGCGGTGAGGGCAAGCGCTTGTTACCGCTCACGAATGACCGGGCCAAACCCGCCGTGCCGTTCGGCGGCAACTATCGGCTGATCGATTTCGTGTTGTCGAACTTCGCCAACGCGCAATACACCCGCATCGTGGTGTTGACCCAGTACAAGAGCCACAGCCTCGATCTGCACATTTCGCGGACGTGGCGGTTCTCAACGTTGCTGGGAAGCTACGTATCCTCGGTGCCGGCGCAGATGCGCAACGGTCCGAAGTGGTTTTCGGGCTCAGCGGATGCGATCTTTCAGAACCTGAACCTCATCACCGATGAACGCCCCGACATCGTGTGCGTGTTCGGCGCCGACCACATCTACCGGATGGATCCGTCCCAGATGGTCGAGTACCACATGAGCCACGATCGGGGCTGCACGGTGGCGGCGATTCCGGTCACGACCCGGGAGGCGACCGCCTTCGGGGTCATCGAGGCCGACGACGAGATGAACGTTCGGCGATTCTGGGAAAAGCCCGAGGAACCGCCGACGATGCCCGGTTCCGATTCGATGTCGCTGGCATCGATGGGGAACTACGTGTTCGACACCCAGACGCTGATCGACGCGGTGACCCCGGGGCGCCTCACGGGGCTTCCCCACGACATCGGCGGCGACCTCATGCCGGCGCTCGCCGAGGCCGGACACACCAAGGTGTACGACTTTTCGACCAACCTCGTTCCGGGCCAGGAGGAGCGCGAGCGCGGGTACTGGCGAGACGTCGGCACGATCGACGCCTACTACGACGCCAACATGGACCTCGTGTCGTCGGTGCCGGTGTTCAGCCTGTACAACACCGAGTGGCAGGTGTTCACCCACTCGCCCCCGCTGCCTCCGGCGAAGCTGTCGCGGGGCGGTTCCGGTCGCCTTCCCGAGGTGTCGGACACCCTCGTGGGGGCTTCCGCGATCGTGTCGGGTGCCGTGGCCTCGGGTTCGATCGTGGGGCCGGGGTGCTTCGTCGGTGAGGCCACGCTCGACGGGGCGATCCTGTTGCCGGAGGTCACCGTGGGAGCCGGGGCTCAGCTTCGCCGCTGCGTGATCGACAAGAACGTCGTGGTGCCCGCCGGGGCGAGGGTCGGCCACGATCACGAATTCGATGTCGCTCGTGGCCTGACGGTGTCGAGCCATGGCATCACCGTGGTGCCCAAGGGCTACGAGTTCACCGAGGAGCCGTGAACGCGCCCGACCGACCGGTTGATTCGGCGAGCGATCTGGTCCAGGTCAGCTACGTCGACGGAACGGGGCGGCAGCGCGAGGCATCCGCGGCGACGCGCGCCGCGATCGAGGCCACGTTGGCGGCCGCGGAATCCTCGGGCGCAGGGCCGGTCGGCGCAGGGCCGGAGGCGGTCGAGGTTCGACGCGGCGCCGAGTGGACCGGCGACCGCGGGTGGGGCGTGTTCGTCGCGCTGTCCGCCCTGAGGGTGTCCGACTCGGCGGATCACGGTCTCGGCGACCTGAGCGCGCTCGAGGAACTCGGCGTCATCGTCGCCGAACTCGGCGGCAATGTGGTGTCGACCCTGCCGTTGTGTGCGACCCGTCCCGACGAGGCCAGCCCGTATTCCCCACTGACCCGGCGCTGGTTCGACGAGCGCTGGGTCGACCCGGCATGGGTGGCGAGGCGACTGGGTCTGCCCGCCGTCGAGACGCGGCGGCCCGCGGAAGGGGATCTGGCCGACACGTTGCACGCCTGGTCGCAGACCCGCGAGGCGTTGGCCCCGATGGCCGCGACCCCCCAGGCGCAGGCGGCGATCGACGAGTGGATGCCGCTTCACCGTGGCGTCGAGGTCTGGGCGCGATTCAAAGCGGCGGCACGGTTGCACGGCTGGGACCCGCGCGAGTGGCCAGAGGTGGTCGATGGCGTCGTGCGCGAGGGGGGCGACGTCACCGCGATCGGTCTCGAGCCGGCGGACGTTCGCTTCGAGGTCTTCTGCCAGTGGGCGGTGCAGTCGCAACTCGCTCAGGTGCACGAGCACTTCGACGAGATCGGGGTTGGCCTGTATCTCGACCTGCCGGTCGGGGTGAGTGCGGCGAGTTTCGACGTCTGGGAACACCCCGAGTGGTTCGCTACCGATATGAGCATCGGCGCTCCGCCAGACCGCTTCTTCCCTGAGGGTCAGAACTGGGGATTGCGGCCGATCCATCCGATCGCCGCGGTCGCGACCGACCATGCGTATCTGCGGGCATGCCTCGAGGCGCAGATGCGTCACTGCCGCTTGTTGCGCATCGACCACGTCATGGGGTTGCACCGCCTGTTCTGGGTGCCGGATTCTTCGCCGGACGGCGACGGCGCGTACGTGAGCTATCCGGCCGATGAACAATGGAACGTGGTGATGGAAACCGCCGGGCGATTCGGCGTGACCGTCGTCGGGGAGAACGTCGGCAACGTGCCCGACGAGGTGCGCACGGCGATGGAGGACCGACGGGTACCCGGCCTGTTCCTGGGCCAGGATGAACTGCGCCCACCGTTTCGAATCGCCCGGCCGGTGCCATCGGGATGTGTTGCTTCGCTCAACACCCACGACCTCGCGCCGTTCGCCGCCTGGATTGCCAGCGATGCTCCCGGTGACACGACGGGCGACGCGATCGACCCGCGCGTGGCCCGCGATCACGTTGTCGCGGAGCTCGGCCTGAGCGACGCGTTGTTGGTGCTGGTGAGCGAACAGGACCTGACCCTCGACGATCGTCGTTTCAACCTTCCGGGATCGGTCGGCGGAACCAACTGGCGGTATCGCAGCCGTCTGACCCTGGCAGATCTTCGAGGCGACACCGACCTGGGAACCGAAGCTCGACGGGTCCTGGCCAATCTCCATTCATGGAGGCGCACCTCGCGCGGCAACTGGCCCGAAGGGTCGGGTCCCGCGGTGGACGTCGCCGATATCGAGTCGTTGCACCGCGGCTCACACGCACGGCTCGCCGACCGTTTCGGGCTGCACCCGGTCATCGCCCGAGGGATGATCGGCGCCGCGGTGGCGGTATGGGCACCGCATGCGCGGTCGGTGTTCGTTGCCGGCGACTTCGACGGATGGGCGGGCACGCGGCTGACCCAACACGGGACCTCCGGGGTGTGGGACGGGTTCGCGCCATCCGCGGTGCTCGGAGATCGCTACAAGCTGCGCATCGAGGCGGCCGCCGGACGGTGGCTCGAAAAATGCGACCCGTTCGCCCGGAGCGCGGAACTTCCGCCCGGCAACGCCTCGATCGTCACCGCCGACGACCCGGCCATCGACGGTCCCCACCGGACCTGGGGCGATGGCGACTGGATGGCTCGGCGCGCACATCATCAGCGGGCGGGCCAGCCGATGTCTATTTACGAGGTGCACCTCGGGTCGTGGCGTTTCGGGGCCGATGGTCGCCCGCTCGGCTATCGAGAGGCCGCCGCCCAACTCGCCGACTACTGCCGCGAACTCGGTTTCACCCACGTCGAACTCATGCCGGTGATGGAACACCCCTTCGGCGGCTCGTGGGGCTACCACGTCACCGGGTTCTTCGCCCCGACCTCGCGCTTTGGCACCCCGAACGATTTCGCAGCCTTCGTCGACGAGCTCCATCAGGCGGGTATCGGCGTGATCCTCGATTGGGTGCCGGCGCACTTTCCCGAGGATGCGTTCGGGCTGGTCGACTTCGACGGTGAGGCGCTGTTCGAATACGCGGATCCGCGCCTCGGTCGTCACCCCGAGTGGGGCAGCCGGGTGTTCGATTACGGCCGAAACGAGGTGCGGGCCTTTCTCGTGTCGTCGGCTCGTTGGTGGGTCGAGCGCTACCACATCGACGGGCTGCGGGTCGATGCGGTGGCGTCGATGCTGTATCGCAACTACGGCCGCGAGGACGGCGAGTGGGTGCCGAACGTGCATGGCGGACGCGAGAACCTCGAGGCCGTCGCGTTCGTCCGTCACCTCAACGACGAGATCCACACCGCGGCACCCGGCGTGTTGATGATCGCCGAGGAGTCCACCGCCTGGGCCGGGGTGACCGCACCCACTTCGCATGGCGGACTGGGCTTCGACCTCAAGTGGGACCTGGGGTGGATGCACGACACGCTCGACTATCTGCAGCGCGACAGCGTGCATCGGCGCTACCACCACAACGACCTGACGTTTCGTGCGATGTATGGGACCTCGGAGCGTTTCGTGTTGCCGCTGTCCCACGACGAGGTGGTGCACGGCAAGGCCTCGCTGGCATCGAAGATGTCCGGCGACGACTGGCAACGCGCCGCCAACCTGCGGATGTTGTTCGGGATGCAGTGGACGACCCCGGGGGTGCCGCTGTTGTTCATGGGCGGCGAGTTGGCGATGAACGAGGAGTGGAACCACGACGCCGAGTTGCCGTGGTGGCTGCTGGAGTTCGACAAGCATCGTGGCGTGCAGCGTTGGGTGGGCGAACTCAACTCGTTGCAGCGGGCCTTCGCCGCGCTGCGCGCCCCCAGCACCGATGGCGAGACCTTCCGGTGGCTGGACTGCGCCGATACCGACCACAGCGTCGTGTCCTGGGTCCGGCGAAGCCCCGCAGGTGCTGGTGCTGGTGCTGGTGCCGGTGCGGGTGCCGGGGCTGGTGCCGGTGACGGTGACGTGGTCGTCGTGGCGAACTTCACGCCGACACCACACTGGGGCTATCGCATCGCTCTGCCGGGGCCGAAGAACTGGAAGTTGGTCGCTAACAGCGACGACCGACGTTGGTGGGGATCGGGTCATCATGTCGAACCGGTTCTGACGGCGCACGAGGTGGGGTGGGCCGGTTGGGACTGGTCGACCGAGATGACCCTGGCACCGCTGGCGATAACGATCTGGAGCAACCGATGACGGTTTATCTGTGCGTGCACGGTCACGCCTATCAGCCCCCGCGCGAGAACCCCGAGACGGGGGTCGTCGACCGCCAGCCGAGTGCCGAGCCCTTTCACGACTGGAACGAACGGATCACCGACGAGTGCTACCGGCGTTTCGGGCGCGCCGAGGTGCATGGCCCCGACGGTGGGATCGCCACGGTGATGAACCTCTGGGGGGAGGTGAGTTTCGACCTCGGGCCGACGCTCGGGGTGTGGATGGACCGCCAAACCCCCGACGTCGCCGAGATGATCGCCGGTGGGGAAGCGACCTTCGGCGGGGCGATGGCTCATCCCTGGGTGCACGCGATCCTTCCGCTCACGCCGTTCTGGGATCGTTCGACCATCGTGCGATGGGGCATCGACGATTTCGAGCACCGGTTCGGCCGCCAACCCGCCGGGATGTGGCTGCCCGAGACGGCGGTGGACGTGTCGAGCCTCGAGGCGCTGGTGGACGCGGGCATCACCTGGACCTTGTTGGCGCCGCATCAGGTGCGTCGGGTCGGCGACGCCGGGACCGGTGGTTCGGCTCCCGGCGGTTCGGCTCCCGGTGGTTCGGCTCCCGGGCATCGACCGCTGGTCGTCGAATTGCCGTCGGGACGCTCGATCACCGTCGTTCCCTACGACGGTGGGCTCAGCCATGGCATCGCGTTCAACGGCCTCCTCAACGACGGCGTGGCGTTGGCCGAAGCCTTCCTGGAGGCGGCGGACCGAGCGAACGACGGCGACCTCATCGTTGCCGCCACCGATCTGGAGACCTTCGGTCATCACCATGCATTCGGCGAGATGGCCCTGGCCAAGGCCGTCGAGGTGTGGGTCGAAACCGACGGGGTCGAACTGATTTCACCCGAGCGCTATCTCGCGCTCGCTGCGCAGCAGGGCGAGCCATTCGAGCGCGGTGAACTGGTGGCGTTCACGAGCTGGAGTTGCGCCCACGGGGTCGAGCGGTGGCGTTCGAACTGCGGATGTCGGTTCGAAGAAGTCGAGGGGCAGGACCAGTCGTGGCGTGCTCCGTTGCGCGACGCGCTCGACACGGTGGCGGAGGTGACCCGTCGCATCCTCGTGCAGGAGGCGGGGGCCGAGTTCCACGATGTGTGGGCGGCGCGCAATGCCTACGGGCGGGTGCTGGCGGCGGGGTCGTCCGATGCCGAGCGGGACCGGCGCGTTCAGGAGTTCCTCGCGGCCCATCTGGTGCCGCGCGCCGACGCCGGCCGGGCGATCGGTTGGATGGAGGCCGAGCGGCTGCGCCTCGAGGCGTGGTCGAGTTGTGCGTGGTTCTTCGACTCGCTCGACCGCATCGAGACCCAACAGGTGATCGACGAAGCCGAGGTCGCGCTGGAGCACTACAGTGAACTCAGCGGGCGTCCCCTCAACGGCCTGGCGCTCGCCGACCTCGTGGCCTCTTGACCCACGCGGTGCTCGCGTCGGCTAGGACCGCTCGGCGGCGTTGAAGGTCCACCCGTTGTGGCTGTGGTCCGCGTCGAGGTCGACGGCGACGCAGTCGCCCGCCACCTGCCAGGTCGCACGGGCGATCGGGGTGGGGTTGAAGCGGTACCACTCGGGAAAGGCCGCCTTGAGCGCCTCGGTCGCCTCCTGAGCGTGGTAGTGGGGAACCCGATGATCGATGTGATGCAGCACATGGGTCGTGCCGATGTGATGGTGCAGGCGGTCGATCACCGCGGGGTAAGGGCGATCGATCGTCTGGAAGGCCCCGAGCATCCACGACCAGTCGTCGCCGCCGAAGTGCGGAACGTCGCTGTCGGTGTGCTGCAGCCAGGTGTAGAGCACGAGCCAGGCGTTCGTCACCAGATACGGGCCGACATAGAGGGCCGCGACCAGGCCCCATCCGAATGTCGCCCCTGCGGTGATGAGGAGCGCGATCGCGGCCAGGACCCCGAGACTCGACATCCAGACCCTGGCGACCCAGCGGTCGGGGAACAGCTCGCTGCGAAACGGAGCGGCCGGCCAGAAGTGGTTGGCCCGTCGCCGTGCCGGCCCCGCCGTGGCCCCGGCGAGTAGGTACAGCGGCCATCCGAACAACAGGGTGGAAACGAGGATCACCAGGGTGTAGCCGCGTCGACCCAGCCGGGCCCGCAACCGCATCGCGGTACGCCCGTTGGCGTGGGTGATCCGCTTCGGGACATGGGTTTCGCCCTCGTCGAGGTGGTTGGTCTTCGCATGGTGGACGGCGTGGCTGCGCTGCCAGGAGAAATACGGCACCAGCAAGGCCGAGTGCAGCACGAATCCGACCGTGTTCTGCACCCAATCGTGGCGCGAGAACGCACCGTGCCCGCATTCGTGGGCGATGACCCAGAGCCCCGTGGCCGCCGTGCCGGTGGCCACCGAGTACAACACCCACACCGGAGCCCACGCCCAGCTCAACGGGAGCAGGGCGGCGGCGCCGGCAACCAGAGCGGCGACGATGGCGAGTGAGAACCCGAGCCACGCGAACGAGCGGGTGGTCGAGCGTTCGAAACAGTGATCCGGGATGGCGGCGCGGACCTCGCCCCGGGTCGGGAGTCGGTCGGGCAGGGTCCGCTCAGGGCGGGTCGAGGATTCCGGCGGACGGGAATCCTCGAGGAGGAGCGAGGTCGTCGATGGCACGGGCGACAAGGCTAGTGCCGTGTCTGCGAACGTTTGCACGTTGCGACGGCCAGATGACTCCGCTCGCTGCGTTTCGGACTCCTTGAATTGGGGCAAGACCAGTCCTGCGTCGCCGCGCCTTGCGAGCACGGCCCCTGGCTCGCCGCACCATCGCAAACGTTTCTTGCCACGGCACTAGATGCCTCAGCACCGGGCGACAGATTCCGACATGTTCGTGACGGTGTTTCGTCTCAGGAAGCGGTGCGGATGAGTGCCAACTCCGACCACCGATCCAGGAGCGGATGGCGAGGTACGACCCGAACGGCGAACCCCATAGAGCCGGGGCTGTCGAGCACGACATGCGCGCTGTATCGGCGGCGGGCGCCGTCGTCGGGGTCGATGCCGCGGTCGGTGAGCGTCAGCCATTCGTCGCTGGCGATGTCGCCGTCGGGGGCGACATCGCCCACGAGCACGGAGACTTCGACATCGTCGGGGCTGAGCGACCCGAGATACAGCGAGGCGTGCACCTCGATCTCCTCGTCGACGTGCGCCGCGACCGGAGGTTCCGCCGGGGCGAGGTGGACCTCGTGCCAGGCGGCGGCGACGCGCGTTTTCCATGCGGCGAGTGCTCTGGCGCCCGACGCGTCGTCGGCGGTGAGCCGTGTGGATCGTTCGGCCGCGGGGACGTAGTGGCGCAGCGTGTAATCGCGAACCATGCGTCCCGCCTGGAACTGCGGGGCGAGCGCGGCGATGCAGGAGGCCATCATGGAGGTCCAACCAAGCGGCACTCCGGCGGGGTCGCGGTCGTAGAACAACGGGACGACCTGACGTTCGATGATCTCGTAGAGCCACGTCGACTCGATGCGGTCGCGTTCGACGGGGTCGAGGTGGGCGTGGTCGGTGGTGGGAATCGCCCAGCCGACCTCTGGGGTGTAGGCCTCGTCCCACCAGCCGTCGCGCACCGACAGGTTCAACACGCCGTTGAGCGCCGCCTTCATGCCGGAGGTGCCACACGCCTCCATCGGACGCAGCGGAGTGTTCAGCCACACGTCGACGCCCCGGGTCATCATCCGGCCGGCATCGAGGTCGTAGTCTTCGAGGAACACGACCTTGGAGCGCAGCACGGGGTCTTCGGCGATTCGGGCGACGGCCTGAAGGAAGTCCTTGCCCGGCTCGTCGGCGGGGTGGGCCTTGCCGGCGAAGACGAGTTGAAGCGGGCGTTGGGGGTCGGTGAGGAGGTGGCGGAGTCGGTCGGGCTCGCTCAACAGCATCGTCGCCCGTTTGTAGGTGGCGAAGCGGCGGGCGAAGCCGATCGTGAGGGTGTCGGGGTCGAGGAGGGTGTCGATCCAGGCCCCGTCGCCGTTGCTCGAGGCCACCCCGTGCGCCTCGGCAGCGTTGAGTGCCAACTGGCGCCCGACCGAGCGCCGGGCGCGTTCTCGCACGAAGTCGACCAGGCGTGATCTGCCGGCAGATCGGGCCGCCCACAGTTCGGCGGGGGCGACGCGCGACAGTGCCGAGAAACGCTCGTGATCGCAGGTCTGCCAGTCGTCGCCGACGGTGCGGGCCACGATGTCGGCGATGTCGTCGGCCATGAACGTCGGGGCGTGCACGCCGTTGGTGACCGCTCCGATCGGCACGTCGTCGATTTCGATCCCCGGCCACAGCGGCGAGAACATGCGGCGGCTGACGTCGCCGTGCAGCAGTGACACGCCGTTGGCGTCGCCGCACAGCCGCAGCGACATGTGGGCGAGGTTGAACACCTCGGGGTCGCCGCCGGGTTCGGAGCCCAGGTCGAGCAGGGTTTCTATCGGAACCCCGGTGGCCTCGCTCCACCAGGCGAAGTAACGCCGGACCAGTTCGTGGGCGAAGCGGTCGATTCCCGCGGGCACCGGGGTATGGGTGGTGAACAGCATGGAGGGCCGAACCGACTCGACCGCTTCGGCGAAGGTCATCGACGATTCCTGCATGGCCACGCGGATACGTTCGAGGGTGAGGAACCCGGCGTGACCCTCGTTGAGGTGGAAGACCTGCGGGTCGAAGCCCAGCGCGCGCAACATGCGGTGGCCGCCGACGCCGAGCAGCAGTTCCTGGCGGATGCGCTCCTCGGAACCGCCGCCGTACAGTCGGTCGTTGACGAGCTGGTCGGGACCCTGTTCGCCCGGGATGTGGGTGTCGAGCAGGTACAACTCGTTCGGGCCGACGACGGCCTTCCACACCGACGCCGTGACCTCGGTGTCGCCGAGCGGCACGCTCACGCTGACCCCGTCGACTGGCGACAGCGCGACCTCGCTCGGGTGCTGCCATGGGAACCGTTCCTGTTGGCGGCCGGTGGGGTCGATGACCTGACGGAAATAGCCGGATCGGTAGAACAGCCCGACTCCGATGATCGGAACGCCGAGATCTGCGGCCGCTTTCAGATGGTCGCCGGCGAGCACGCCGAGGCCGCCCGAGTACTGGGGGACCGATGCGGCGAGGCCGAACTCGGGGGAGAAGTAGGCGACCTGTGGCAGCGGCGCGCCGAGTGCGTCGGCCGCGCTGTGTGCCCAGGTGGGTTCGTCGAGCTCCGCGGTGAGGGTTGCCAGGAGGGCATCCGCGCGGGCGACGAAGACGGGATCGGCGGCGAGTTCGCCAAGGCGGGTACCGCTGCAGGTGTTGAGGATGCCGAGTGGGTCGAGCCCCAGGACCTCGCTGCGTTGTGGCGACACCTCGGCGAACAGGGCGCGCACCCGCTGGTCGAACAACCAGCCGAGGTTGTGCGCGATCTTCGCTAGGGATGCCAGTGCATCGGGGACTCGGGGGACAACGGTGAAAGTGTGGTTCGCTTTGATGGATTCGACGATATCGGGCCGGACCGCGATTGCGGTCGAACGGCAGGTAACGATTCGGTCACATGTTCGTACGACCGCTCTCGTGCGCCCGCTCGGTCATCATCAAATCTGACCGGGTTAGTCGGGATTCGCTACGATCTCGCCATGGCCTACGCGCTTTCCCATCTTGACGCGCTGGAAGCCGAGTCGATCCACATCATGCGTGAGGTTGCGGCGGAGTTCGAACGCCCGGTGCTGTTGTTCAGCGGCGGCAAGGACTCCATCGTGATGTTGCGCCTGGCGGAAAAGGCCTTCTGGCCGGCTCGGATCCCGTTTCCCGTGCTGCACATCGATACCGGACACAACTTCTCCGAGGTCATCGACTTCCGCGACAAGCGGGTCGCCGAGCTCGGCGCCCGCCTCGTGGTCGGCTCGGTGCAAGACGACCTCGACCAGGGTCGTACCTCGGAGGTCACCGGAGCGCGGGCGAGCCGCAACCAGAGCCAGACGGCGACGCTGCTGCGCATGCTCGAGGAGCACCGGTTCGATGCGGCCTTCGGTGGAGCGCGGCGCGACGAGGAAAAGGCCCGGGCCAAAGAACGCGTCTACAGCTTTCGGGACGACTTCGGACAGTGGGACCCCAAGAACCAACGCCCCGAGTTGTGGAGCCTCTACAACGGCAGACATCACCAGGGCGAACACATTCGGGTCTTTCCGCTGAGCAACTGGACCGAGCTCGACATCTGGCAATACATCGGGCGCGAAGGCATCGAAATCCCCTCCATCTACTTCGCCCACGAACGCGAGGTCTACCTGCGCGACGGCATGTGGCTGGCGACCAATCCGTGGACCTCGCTGCTCGACGGCGAGGTGGCCGAGGTCCGCACCGTTCGCTATCGCACGGTGGGCGATGCCACCTACACCGGGGCGGTCGACTCGACCGCGGCGACCGTGGACGAGATCATCGACGAGGTCGCCGCGACGCGCCTCACCGAACGCGGCGCGACCCGCGGCGACGACCGCGCCTCGGAGGCCGCGATGGAAGACCGAAAGCGCGAGGGATACTTCTGATGAGCGACATCGACAGCGCGGACATCGACAGCGCGAACATCGCCAGCGCGAACATCGACAGCGCGAAAACCGAGATGCTTGAGCGACCCCTCGGCGACATGGAGATGTTGCGTCTCGCCACCGCCGGTAGCGTCGACGACGGCAAGTCCACCTTGATCGGCCGGCTTTTGTACGACTCGAAGTCGATCTTCGCCGATCAACTCGAGGCGGTGGAACAGACCAGCGAGCGGATGGGGGCCGACTACACGAACCTGGCCCTGCTCACCGATGGGCTGCGCGCCGAGCGCGAGCAGGGCATCACCATCGACGTCGCGTACCGGTACTTCGCCACCAGGAAACGCAAGTTCATCATCGCGGACACCCCGGGCCACATTCAGTACACCCGCAACATGGTGACCGGGGCCTCGACCGCCGATGTGGCCATCGTCTTGATCGATGCCCGAAAGGGCGTGCTCGAACAGTCGCGGCGCCACGCCTTCCTCGCCTCGCTGTTGCGGATCCCGCACCTCGTGTTGGCGGTCAACAAGATGGATCTCGTCGACTACTCCGAGGAGCGGTTCAACGAGATCAAAGACGAGTTCCGCGATTTCGCCGCCAAGTTGGACATCACCGATCTCACGTTCATTCCGGTGTCGGCCCTGCACGGCGACAACATCGTGAATCGCTCCGAGAACATGGCGTGGTACGGCGGGTCTTCGCTGTTGCATCACCTCGAGGAGGTCCACATCGCGTCGGACCGCAACCTCATCGATGCCCGCTTTCCTGTCCAGTACGTCATCCGCCCGCAAAGCGACGAGTTCCACGACTATCGGGGCTACGCCGGCACGGTGGCCGGTGGCGTGTTCAAGCCCGGCGACGATGTCGTGGTGCTTCCGAGTGGGTTCACCTCGGCCATCGCGTCTATCGAGACCTTCGACGGGCCGCTCGAGGAGGCCTTTGCGCCGATGTCGGTGACGATTCGACTCACAGACGAGATCGACATCAGCCGAGGCGACATGATCGCCCGGCCCAACAACCAGCCTCATTCGGGCCAGGACATCGAGGCGATGGTGTGTTGGATGAGCGAAGCTGCGGCACTGAGCCCCGGCACCAAACTCGGCATCAAACACACGACCCGTTCGGCCCGGGCACTCGTCAAACAGCTCAACTACCGCCTCGACGTCAACACATTGCACCGCGACGAGTCGGCAACCTCGTTGGCGCTCAACGAGATCGGCCGGGTGGTCCTGCGCACGACGGCACCGCTGTTCTTCGACGAGTATCGACGGAACCGCACGACGGGCTCGTTCATCCTCATCGATGAGGGAACCAACAACACCGTGGGCGCCGGCATGATCCTCGGACCGCTCGGGTCATGAACGCTGGCGAGTCCGGCGGCGGCGAGCCCGCCGGCGTGAGCGACAACGTCGTGTGGCATGCCTCGGCGATTTCCCGTGAGCAACGGTTCGCGTCGCTCGGTGCCTCCGGTGCGGTGGTGTGGCTCACCGGCCTGTCGGGATCGGGCAAGTCGACGGTGGCGGTCGAAGTCGAGCGGCGACTGGTGTTGGCGGGTCGGCCAGCGGTCGTGCTCGACGGCGACAACCTTCGTCACGGCCTCAACGGCGACCTGGGGTTCTCTGAACAGGACCGCCGCGAGAACATCCGGCGCGTCGGCGAGGTCGCGGCGCTGTTCGCCGAGGCGGGCGTGGTGGCGCTCGTTCCGGTGATCTCGCCGTTTCGTTCCTCGCGAGCCGCGGTGCGCGACCGGGTGAGCGGGTTGGGACTGCGCTTTGTCGAGGTCTTCGTCGACACGCCGATCGCCCTGTGTGAGCAGCGCGACCCCAAGGGCCTGTATGCAAAGGCGCGGGCGGGGGAGATCGCCGAGTTCACCGGCGTGAGTTCGCCCTATGAGCCACCCACCGATCCCGATCTGGTCGTGACGCCGGCCGACGGCAATCCGGCCGCTCAGGCGGCGCTCGTCGTGCAGCGCTTGGGGTAGACGCCTCAGGCGGTCTTCTTCGACATCTCGGCGATCGCCTTGGCGCGCTCGGCGGCAGCCGCGTTGGCGGCGGCGCGGCGATGATCGGTACCGGCCTCGGCCGGTCCGTAGGGTTCGCAGGCGGCGCTGTAGCAGTCGAGGTGGAAGTGCTCGACTCGAACCCAACGGCTCTTCACATAGACGTTGCAGATGACCTGCTTGTTGCGGACCTTCGCCTGGAACTTCACACGATCGCCGCAGTGCATGCAGTCGACGCTGCTGCCGGCCTCGACGTCGCGGATCACCGCACGGCTCTTGTTCGGCCCCTTCACCTTCTTGCGGGCAGTCGGCGTGGGGGCTGCGACGGTGAGCGGGTTGGTGCGCATGGTCTCAGAACTCATGCACAGGTGATCGGATCGCGAACGCCCCGACCTGAACATTTCGTCAGATCGGGGCGGAGTGGTCGGGGCGGAGTGGTCGGGGCGGCGCCAGACTGGTCGCGGCGGCGCCAGCCGGCTCGAACGCTCCCGATCAGCGCGCCATCGGCTTGTACTTCACCCGATGCGGACCGGAATCGTCGCCGAGTTCCTTCTTTCGGAACGTCTCGTAGTCGGTGAAATTGCCCTCGAACCACCGAAGTTGGCTGTCGCCCTCGAACGCGAGGATGTGGGTGGCGACCCGGTCGAGGAACCAGCGGTCGTGGCTGATGACCACGGCGCAACCGGGGAAGTTCAACAGGGCCTCCTCGAGGGCGCGCAGGGTGTCGACGTCGAGGTCGTTGGTCGGCTCGTCGAGCAACAACACGTTGCCGCCGGTGCGCAGGACCCGGGCGAGGTGCACCCGGTTGCGTTCACCGCCCGACAACACGCCGACCTTCTTTTGCTGGTCGGGTCCCTTGAAGTTGAACGAGGCGCAGTAGGACCGGCCGTGGACCTCACGGTTGCCCAGCTTGATCGTGTCGTGGCCGTCGGTGATCACCTCGTAGACCGACCGGTCGTCGTCGAGCACGGCGCGGCTCTGGTCGACGTAGGCCAAATCGACCGTGGGGCCGATGCGCAAGGTTCCCGAATCCGGCTCCTCGTTGCCGGTGATGATGCGAAACAGCGTGGTCTTGCCGGCGCCGTTGGCTCCGATGACCCCGACGATGCCGGCGCGGGGCAACGAGAAGCTGAAGTCGTCGATGAGCAACTTGTCCTCATACGCCTTGGAGATGTGATCGGCCTCGATGACGAGATCGCCGAGACGCCGCCCCGGCGGGATCATGATCTCCAGCTTCGACTCTGCTTCGCGGTCGTTCTCGGCCTCGGCGAGCAGTTCCTCATACGCCTGCAGACGGGCCTTGCCCTTGGCCTGGCGGGCTTTCGGCGACGAGCGCACCCACTCGAGTTCCTTTTCCAGGATTCTCTGGCGGGCCGACGACTTCTTCTCCTCGAGGGCCAGGCGCTTCTGCTTCTGTTCGAGCCAGCCGGAGTAGTTGCCGTGATAGGGGTAGGTGCGACCGTGGTCGACCTCGAGGATCCATTCGGCGACGTTGTCGAGGAAGTACCGGTCGTGGGTGATGGCGATGACGGTGCCGGAGTAGTCGGCGAGGAACCGTTCGAGCCATGCGACCGACTCGGCGTCGAGGTGGTTGGTGGGTTCGTCCAACAGGAGCAGGTCGGGGTGGCTCAACAACAGCCGGCACAGCGCGACGCGTCGCTTCTCGCCACCGGACAGGTTGGTGACCTCCGCGTCGCTGGGCGGGCATCGAAGCGCATCCATGGCGATCTCGACATTGCGTTCGAGGTTCCACGCATCCGCGGCGGCCATCTTGTCTTCGATCTCGGCCTGCAACGCCCCGATCTTGTCGAAATCGGCGTCCGGGTCGCCCCACATCGCCATGATCTCGTTGTATCGGGTGAGCAAATCGCGAATTGGCCCGACCCCCTCCATGACGTTGTCGTAGACGTTGAGGGCGGGGTCGAGGTGGGGTTCCTGTTCGAGGTAGCCGACGGTGAAGCCGGGGGTGAGGCGGGCCTCGCCGGTGTACTCGGTGTCGACCCCCGCCATGATCTTGAGGATCGACGACTTGCCGGCACCGTTGCCGCCGATCACGCCGATCTTGGCGCCCGGGAAGAACGACAGTGTGATGTCTTTGAGGATGTCGCGGTCCGGCGGGTAGAACCGACTGACGTTCTTCATGGTGTAGATGTACTGGGCGCTCATGGGCGCCGATCGTATTGCCCACAGTTGAACCGTGGGTAACCCCGGCCGCCACCCGACCTGATTTGCCCACAGTTGAACTGTGGGCAGGGGCTGGCGGCTGGCGGGCGCGCTGGCTCTTCTGAGGTGGATCAGGCGGCGCGAATGTCGCGGCGGCGAACCCCGTTGAGTCCCAGGGTGATGAACACCGCTGCGGCGGCAGCGAGAGCGAGGAACGTCATCGGCGATGTGCTCGCGGCGGCGGAGCCTTGTGAGTGGCGAAAGGGTGAGAGCGCCCGAATCCAGGCGGGAAGCTTGAGGAGATCGCCGAGGAAGGAGTCGACCATCGCGAACGTTGCATACAGCCAGCCGAAGGCTGTGCCAGTCCAGCCCCACACGGCGAACGCGACGGCGCCGACCACGGCGACGGCCGGAAACTGCGCCATCGCATCGCCCAAAGCGTTGAGGATGTGGTCGCTCGCTTGTGCGGATCCGCGGTCTGCGACCGCGTACGCGACTCCGGCGCACAACCCTGATGCGGCGAGGATCGCCGCCGCTGCGATCAGCGAGACGCTCAGTGTTCCGATGGCCCAGCTGATCCTGGAGGTCGGACCCGACAGAAGCATCTCGGCCCGGCCGTTCAACTCATCGCTGCGGAGCCGCAGAACAGATACGACAAGGAATGCTGACAGGACGCTGGCGATAAAGAGGAAGGAATAGCTGAGGTATGCGTCGAGAAACCTCTCCGGACCGTCGGCGCCGATGAGCTTCGCGATTTCCGGCATTGACTTGAGCATCCTGGGAACCTCGACGGCCACGGCCCCGTACACCGCTGCAAGCGCGGTCAGGCCGACGCCCCAGCCGGCGATGAGTCCGCGTTGTTGACGCATGGCCAGGCCGAACTGCGAGCCGAGAAGCCGTGAACCGTGGGAGCGTCCTGCGCGCTGGGTGAAGAGTCCGGACCCGAGATCGCGACGCGACCCGAGCGCTGCTGCGGCGGCGAACCCGGCCGCCGACGCCGCGCCGAACAGCGCCGGGATCCACCACCGTTCCTCACCAAACGCGTCGATGTTCTGCGCCCAGCCGATCGGGGAGACCCAGACCAGCCAACTGTCGTTGACCGCGCCGATTCCGCGCACGAGGAACGCGAGCCCAAGCGCTGCGGTTCCGGCCCCCAATGCGGAGCGCGCGCTCGACGCCACCTGTGCAGCGATGAGTCCGCACGTGGCGAAGGCGATGCCGACACACGCCACTGCGGTTCCGAAGGCAATTGAGCCGGACGGGTCGAGGCCAAGGCTCACCAAGACGATGGACGTCAGCACCGCGGTGAGGGTCGACGCCGCGGCGAGGACGGCGAGGGCGGCCGCGATGGGGGCGTCGCGTCCAATGGCGCCGGCGCGGACGAGTTCGGTTCTCCCCGCCTCTTCGTCGGCACGGGTGTGGCGCACTACACCGAACAACGTCATCAACGCTACGAGGAGGATGGCGGCAAAGCTCGTTTCATTGACCGTGACACCGCCGACGGTATCGAGGGCCACCCCGCGTCCGGCCATGAGCAGTGTGGCTGCCGAGCCGTAGACGGTGTTCTCATAGGACGCCAACGCCTCGGGCGTCGCAAGCGTCGATTGCACAGCGGCGGCAGTGACCGCGGTGAGGGTGACGTTGCCAACGATCCACGCAGGTAGCCAGACGCGGTCGCGTCGAAGTATCAGGGCGACCACTTGGCGAAAGCCCGTCATTGGCGGTGTGGCCGACGGTAGAGGTCCAAGAACAACTCTTCGAGCGTCGGCGGAGTCGCACTGATCGATGTCACCCCGAGGTCCGCGAGTCTGCGAAGCGTGGTGTCGAGGGCTTCGCTATCGACGCTGAACTCGATCCGGTTCCCGTCGACTTTGACCGTGTGCGCGGCGACGAGGTCGCCGGGGTCGGCGCTGGGTGAGGCCAGCGTGGCGGTCACCGTGGTGTGGGTGAGGACACGCAACTCGTCGAGGGTGCCGGACCTTACGGTGCGGCCCTCGTTGATGATCGTGACGCGGTTACACAGGCGTTCGACCTCGCCGAGGATGTGGCTGGACAACAACACGGTGGCGCCACGTGCGGTGACTTCGGCGACACAGTCGCGAAACTCCGCCTCCATGAGTGGGTCGAGCCCCGACGTGGGTTCGTCGAACAAGAACAGTTCCGCGTCGGTGGAGAACGCTGCGATCAGGGCAACCTTTTGACGGTTGCCCTTTGAGTAGGTGCGCGTCTTTCTCCTCGGGTCGAGGTGGAACCTCTCGATCAGCGTGTCGCGTTTCGCCTTGTCGCCGCCACCGCGCATCCGCCCCAGCATGTCGATGACCTCGCCCCCGCTGAGCCCCGGCCACAGGTTCACATCGCCCGGTACATAGGCGATGCGCCGGTGCAGCTCAGCGGCATCGGCCCACGGATCGCCGCCGAATAGTCGTGCGGTGCCGCCGTCGTGGCGCAACAGGCCCAGGAGCACGCGGATCGCCGTCGACTTGCCGGATCCGTTGGGTCCGAGAAAGCCATGAACCTCCCCGTGGTGGACCTGCAGTGTGAGTTGGTCGAGCGCACGCACCGATCCGAAAGTTTTGACGACGTCGGTCAGGTCGACCGCTAGTTCACCCATGGCGGCGAGCGTAGGCCCCCGCCGCTCAGCGCAGGTAGCCTCTTGGCACGATGGCCAACCCCGTAGTGCGCATGTTGTGGATTGTGGCGGGGTTCGTCTCGGTCGGGCTCGGTGCGGTGGGAGTCGTGGTTCCGGGCATGCCGACCACGGTGTTCATGGTCGCCGCCGCGTGGTGTTTTTCCAAGAGCAGCCCCCGGCTTGAGGCCTGGCTGTTGAACCTGCCCGGGGTCGGATCGTTGGTGCGCGACTACCGCGCTGGGCTCGGGATGCCGCTGCGGGCCAAACAGATTGCGGTGACGTCCATCGTCGTGGCCTGCCTCCTGAGCGTGGCGCTCGGGGTGGACGCATGGTGGTTGCGCGGGGTGATCGCCGTCAGCGGTGCCTTTGGCATCTGGTGGATTCTGGCGAAGGTGCCGACCCGCCCCGATGAGGTGCCCGACGCTTCGGCGGTGCCCGGTCCCGGAGCGCCGCGCGACGAGCGCACGGCGCTGCCGGTGGCGGCGCGCGTCTTTCGGGTTGCGGCGTTCGTCGAAGCGCTCACCTGGGCGGGTCTGCTGGTCGGCATGTTCCTGAAGTACCTGACCGATGTTGGCGAACGGGGAGTCGAGATATTCGGTCCGATCCACGGGGTGGTCGTGTTCTGCTATGTCGCGGCGGTCCTGTGGGCGGGCACGACCCTGCGGTGGTCGACGCGCACCTTCGTGTTCGGACTCTTGGCTTCGGTGCCGCCTTTTGCGACCGTGCAATTCGAGCGGTGGCTCACGGCGACGGGCCAACTCGAGCGCCAGACCTGAGATTCGGCCGGTTCGCCCGGACGGCGGTCACCCGGACTTCGGTCAGTCGCGTGGTTGACAGGTGGTCCCGGCTGGCGCAATATGCAACCATATGGTTGTACATCGGGTCGGGGTTCCGGAACTGAGCGATGACGAGGTCGATCGCATCTTTCGAGCGCTGGCCGACGCGACGCGACGCGACATCCTGCGGCGAACGCTGCGAGGGGAGGCATCGGTGTCGGACCTCGCGGAGTCCTATGACATGAGCTTCGCGGCCGTCCAGAAACACGTCGCGGTGCTCGAGCGCGCCGGCCTGGTGATCAAGTCGGCCCACGGTCGCCAACGTCTCGTGACGGGAAATCCCGAAATGGTCGCCCGAGCCAGGTCGCTGCTCGCCGAGTTCGAGCGCATCTGGCGCGGCCGGATCGATCGCCTCGATGCCCTCCTGGCGGAGGAACCGTGAACTCCTCATACGGGGAGTTCGCCATCCGGCTCGCCGGATTCACCACCCATCCACCACGTTTCACGTCACCTCAAGGAGCCAGCCATGCCCGTCATCTCCGTTACCAGCGATCCTGAAGCCCTCACCCTTCAAGTGGTCGCCGAGTTTGCCGTCCCGGTTCAACGACTCTGGGACGCCTACACCGATCCGCGTCAGATCGAGAAATTCTGGGGTCCGCCCACCTACCCGGCGACGTTTCGCCGCCACGACGTGTACCCGGGCGGCCGAAGTGAGTACTGCATGGTCGGCCCCGAAGGCGACGAGTCGCGGGGCTACTGGGAATGGATCGAGGTCGACGGGCCGAACAGTTTCACGGTGCTCGATGGGTTCGCCCTGCCCGACGGTTCGCCGAATCGTGACCTGCCGATGTGTCGCATGGTGTTCGCCTTCGAGTCTGTCGAGGGCGGCTCACGTCTGGTGACCACGACCTCGTACAACTCGATCGACGAACTCGAACAGCTGCTCGCGATGGGGATGGACGAGGGGTTGCGCGCTGCGATGGGCCAGATCGACGACGTGGTCGCCGACCTGACGAGGTACGCCGCTGGAGCCGACACGGATTTGACGATCCTCAACGACCTGCAGGTCCGCGTCAGTCGCGTCATTCGCGGCAGTGTCGACCAGGTATGGGCCGCACACCACGATCCCGCATTGCTGCGACGTTGGATGCTCGGTCCCGACGGGTGGGAAATGCCGGTGTGCGAGGTGGGTGCCGAGGTCGGCGACACCTACCGCTACGAGTGGGCGATGCCGGACGGCTCGAATCGGTTCGGATTCACCGGGGAGGTGCTCGAAGTGGCGGCTCCTCACCGTGTGACGACCACCGAGGCGATGATCGGTTCCGACGGTCCCTCGACCCGAAACGAGATGACGCTCACCGCATGCGCGGACGGCACGGTGCTGTCCACGGTGATCACCTATCCGTCGGTAGAACTCCGCGACGCGATCCTCGCCACGGGGATGGTCGACGGCATGGAAGCGAGCTACGCCCGTCTGGAGTCGAGCGTGCTGGGCTGATCGATGCCCACGACAGGTTCTGTGATAACCAGTGGTCGTGATCACGACCACTGGTTATCGGGAAACGGGTGGGGGACGCGGGGTCGACGGGGAGTGCGACCGCTGGGGCTGGTTGGCGGTCGACGCTGAGACCGCGGCTCGCCGGCTGTTGGGGTGCGAACTCGAGCGCGTCGTCGAGACCCCCGACGGCGAGGTGGCACTGCGGGCGCGCATCGTCGAGACCGAGGCCTACGACGAAACCGACCCCGCGAGCCACTGCTTTCGTGGACCGACGCCGCGCAACGCGGCGATGTTTCTGTCCGCCGGCCACGCGTACGTGTACTTGAACTATGGCATCCACCGTTGCCTCAACATCGTGTGCGGCGTTGCCGGAGTCGGTTCGGGTGTGCTCGTTCGAGCGGTCGAACCGATCGCCGGAATCGAGGAGATGCGCCGGCGTCGGGGACCGCGGGGCCTGGTGGGCCACGAACTCAGCAACGGTCCCGGCAAGGTGGGTTCCGCGCTCGGCATCGACCTCGACCTCAGCGGCCACGACCTGGCGACGGCTCCGCTGACGCTGCACCGGCACGCGCCCGGGGCCGGTCCCGAAGCCGGCGACATCGCGGTGACGCCCCGCATCGGGATCACCCGTGCGGTCGACGCGCCACGGCGCTTTCATCTGCGTTCGAGCCCCTGGGTGTCGCGCCCCTGATCGCGCCCCGCCGCTTCTCCTGGCGACTCGCCCCACCGGTTCTCCGATAACCAGTGGTCGTGATCACGACCACTGGTTATCGGAGAACGGGCTTGAGGGCGCGGGCTCGGGGAAGCGGTTCGGGTTCGGGGGAAGCGGGGTCAGGCGGTGCGGCGGCGGCGTTGAGCGATGGTGATCGCCACACCGGCACCGATGAAGGCGGCGGCGAGCGCCACCAACACGCCGGTGGTCGACCCGGTGAACCCGAGGCGCTCAGGCACCTGCGAGCCACGTTCGGTGCTGTCGGACTTCACGATCTCGTCCACCGGGATCGAGGCGTCCGCCGTGTCGTCCTCACCGAGCACGCCGACATCGCCGTTGTTGGGAGCCGAATCGACGTCGGTCACCTTGGACGACGGAGTCGAGTAGCCTTCGGCTCCGTCGGCGGTGATCTGGGCCCAGTTGCGGTACTGCTTCAAGGTCGCGTCGGCGAGGGTGGTCGTCACCGTCACCACGAGCGCCTTGCCCGGCAGGATCGACTCAACGTCGGTCCAGGTCACGACTCCGGCGTTGTCGCCGCCCGAGTCGGTGAACACGCCACCGTGGCTGGCCGACACGAACTCGAGACCCTTCGGCAACACGTCGACGAAGCTGACCGGCCCAGACGAGACATTGCCCTCGTTGGCGACGGTGATCTCGTAGAGGACCGTTCCACCGGCTCGGTAGGTCTGGCCTGGCACGAGGCGCTTGGCGATCTCGAGGTCATAGACGACCTCGACGGTGAGATCCGCAACATCCTCGTCGTCGAAGCCGACGTCGTCGCCTTCACCGGCCTGGTCGAAGCTGACGTTGTCGGCGTCGCTTCCCTCCGGGTCGCCGGGCACCGAGTCGATGTCGGCGATTGGCTGATCGACGGTGGAATAGGCATCCGAGCCGTCTTCGGTGATCTCGGCGACGTTGCGCCACGGGCGGGTGGTGATGTCGCCCACCTTCACCGAGACGGTGACGGTCGCGGTTGCCCCGGGCTCGATGCTGTCGAGGTCGCTCCAGGTGACGATGCGCCCGTCGCCGGACACGATGCCGCCGTGGCTGGCGGCCACGACGTCGAGCCCGGTGGGAACGAGGTCGGTCACCGTGAATGGCCCGGAGGCCACGTTGCCCTGGTTGCGCGCGGCGATGGTGAACACAGCGGTCCCGTCGTAGGCGACGGTCGGCGAATCGACCGTCTTGATGAGCGCGAGGTCGTAGCGGACCTCGACGCCGACATCGGCGACGTCGGCATCATCCTCGGGGTCGGCCCCGAGCCCGGCATCCGCGATCGAGGCGTTGTCCACGGCAGGGTCGGAGTTGCCGACCGGGCCGTAGTCGCCGTCGTTGGTGGGGTCGTTGTCGGGGGTCGAGTCGATGTCGGCCACGACGTCACCGTCGATGTCCCACGTGGCTGCCGAATCGGAGGTGATCTCGGCGACGTTGCGGTACGGACGCTTGGTCAGGTCGACGATCTTCGTGGAGAAGGTGACCACGAGGGACTGCCCCGGGTTCAGGTTGTCGATCGTCCACTCGACGACGCCTCCGGAGGTCACGCCGTCGTGCGAAACCGAGCCGGGCACCACCGACATGCCCTCGGGGACGAGGTCTTCGACGGTGAATTCCCGTGAGGGCAACATGCCTTGGTTCTGCACCGTCACCGAATAGGTCACGGTGTCGGCGGGGTTGACGACCGCCCGATCGACGGTCTTGGACAGCGCCAGGTCGTAGGTGACCGGGAAGGTCACCTCGGCGACGTCGGCGTCGTCCTCGGGGTCATCTGCGACTCCCGCCTCGGCCACGTCGATGTTGTCGACGGCGGGGTCCACGTTGCCGATGGGCCCGTAATCTCCGTCGTTGTTCGGATCGAGGTCCGGCGTGGAGTCGATGTCGTCGACGCCATAGAGGGCCTGGGCCGAATCGGCGCTGATCTCCGCGATGTTGCGGAACGGCCGCAGCCCGGGTTCGGTCACGGTCGTGGTGATCGTCCAGGTCCGAGTCGCCCCCGGCGCCAGATTGGTGCCGGCGAGGGTCACCGTGGTGGTTCCGTCGCCGTTGGTGACCACGCCGGTGCTCGGATCGCTTACGGCGAGGCCAGCCGGAAGGTGGTCGGTCACGGTGAAGTTCCCCGAGGGGACGTTGCCCTGGTTCGCCACGGTGATCGACCAGGTGATGGTCGCTGCATCCTCGAGGGTCGGCGGGACGACCGAAGCCACCTTGGCGAGCCCAAGGTCATAGACCACGCCGGGGACGAGGTCGGCGATGTCGGCGTCGTCCTCGCCGAGCGGCGGGGCGTCGGCCCCGGTGCCGACATCGGCGATCGAGGAGTTGTCGATGGCCGGCGAGCCACCGACGGGCCCGTAGGCGCCGTCGTTCATCGGGTTGGCGTCGGGCGTCGAGTCGACGTCCGCGGTCGGGGTCGACACGCCGCCGGTGACGACGTCGGCCGCGCCATCCGCGCTGATCTCGGCCACGTTGCGGAACGGTCCGGCGAGGTAATCGACGATCTTCGCGTCCACGGTGATCGTGCGTGAACCTCCGGGAGTCAAGCCGCTCAGGTCCCAGCGCAGTTCGTGGCCGACGGTCGAGTCGCCGCTTTCAGCAGACGGGTTCGGGCTGGCGGACACGAATTCCAGGCCGGTAGGCAGCCAGTCGGTGACCGAGTAGTTGCCGCTGTCGAGGGTTCCCTGGTTGGCGACGGTGATCGTGAAGGTCGTCTCGCCGGTGGCCAGATTGACCACGCCGGGCACCTTGGCGAGCGCCAGGTCGTAGCGGTCGACGTCGTAGGAGGACGTGTCGTCATCGGTGACCGTGGCGGGCACCGGGTAGTAGGTCGGCTGGCCGACCGGGTCGCCCGAATCGGTCACCGGGGTGCCGGTCACGGTCGCGGTGTTCTCATAGCGCGACGATCCGGCGGTGCCGGTGGCGGTGCAGACCATGGTCGCGCCACGGTTCAACGAGATCGGGGCGGTGGCCGAGGAGGTCAGACCGTCGGCGTTGTGTCCGCCGTCGGTGATGGCACAACTCGTCACCGAGAACCCGTCTGCGGGCACCGCGCTGCCGCCGTCATCGAAGATCGTGATGTCTTCGAGTCGGCTGTTTCCGGTGTTGGTCACCCGGTAGGTCCACGTGACCGGTCGAGCGGCGATGACCGACACGTCGTCACCCGCCTCGCTGTCGGGCCAGGCCGAGTCCTTCGTGACCTTGTCGATGGCGATACCGGGGGTCGCGCGCCACAGGCCCATGTCCCAGGTTCGGTCGGTCTCGTTGCCGCCGAGGTGGACCAGTGCCGTGTCGTGATAGGCGCCGTTGGTGTTGGTGCCCGACGGGGTGCGGTCCACGTCGGAGTCGTCGTCGGTGTTCGCCGACCCCTCGTCGGCGCCGGTCGGATCGCCGGTTGCGTTGGCGGGCGACACGAGGTAGCCGGTGGGCGGGTAGAAACGCACCCGGTAGTCGCCGTTGGCAACCGAGATTTCGTCACCGTTGCTGTCGGTAGCGGTGGTGAACAGGTAGCGGCCGTCCGCGTCGGTGAAGGTCAGGCCAACCACGTTGCCGACGCTGTCGAGCAATTCGACTCGAGCGTCGGAAACGCCGGATTCACCGTCGTCCTGGACGCCGTCGAAATCGCTGTCGAACCAGACGCGGTCGCCGATGGCGTTGTCGGAGGGATCGGCCATGACCCGAACCTCCACCTGAGGCGGCTCGGCGTAGAGACGTCCGGGCTTAAGGGACGGATCGATGTCCGCATCGGCCCCATAGGCGAAGGAGTTCACCGCTCGGGGACAATGGCTGTCATCGGTGTAGGCGACCAGCGGGTCACACACCGCCAGGAACTCCTGAGGGTCGTCTGCGTCGGTGCCGTCCCGGTCGTAGGAGGCGTCGACGACCGGGGCGCGCATGCGCCATTCGAAGGTGGCGTCGTCGCCGAAGTGCAGGGTGCCGGCGTAGGAGAACCGCACCGATCGGTAGGTGGACAACGCCAGCGGATCGGGGGTCGAGGTCCAGGCGGGGGTGTCGCAACCGGTGCTCGGACCGCCGACCTCTGCACGACATGGGTTGGCCGAGGTCGAGTATTCGACCGTCCAGCCCGCGGGCACATCGATTTCGTCGACCAGGAGCGGCCGGTATTCGGTGCGCCGTTGGTTCAACGGCGTACCGGTGATGACCGCCGTGTCGCCGACGCGGGGTAAGATGTCGATGAACGTGACGTTGTTGGCGTCGACGTTGCCGACGTTGCGAAGGCTCAGGCGGTAGTCGATGATGCCGCCGGGTGTGGTGAGCGCCGGGGCTTGTGCGGCCTCACCGCTCGTGCACCGCGGGGTCGGTCGGAAGATGCCGCCGTCGAGTCGGCCGCTCACGCACTTGCTGCTGTCGAGCTGAATGGTCGGCGAGACGGTGACCTCCCGAGAGGCTGCGCACGGGCCCTGCACGCAGTGACGGAAGCTGCCGCCGGATCCCGGGGCGATGCGGGCGGTGTTGATGTGTTTGACCGATGCCGAGGTGTAGGGGATCGGCGTACCGTCGGTGTGGTCGTGTGCCTTGACGGTGATGGTGATGGCAGTGGCGCTCTGACCTGGGGTGAGGGTGCCCGACCATTGGAAGGCCAACGGGGTTTCGCCGGCGTTGCAGGTCGGATCCACCGACGGGGTCCATCCGGTTGAGGTGGTGGAGACCACGGTGAAGTGTGCCGGCACACAGTCGGTCACGATCGGCTGCTGGAGCGAACCGGTCGCGTCGGCGGAGTTGGACGCGGTGATGGTATAGGTCGCCTGGTCGCCGGGTTGCATGGTCGTGCGGCTGACGGTCTTGGCGATACCGGGGTGAGGCAGTGGTGACTCGAGGAAGTACGGCGCCGACGAGGTGGCGGTGCGAAGCGCCTGATCGCGCGGGCTCACCTCGAGGGTCGAGGTGTTGGTGTATCGGCCGTAGTCGGTTGCGGCCGGCGTTCCGATGGTGCCGACAACGCGCTGGCCGGTGGTGCTGAACACTCCCGAGAAGTCGGTCGACTCATCCCACACCCAACGGACGTGGCGATGGGCCGGGTTCGGCCAGGCGATGGCCGCAGCGCCGCTGGCGACGCCGCTCGCGGCGGTCACCCAGGTGATCCCATCGGCGGAGGTTTCGATCGTCGCGGGGATTGCGAGGTTCCACGTGCCGGGGGTGATCGAGGTGGGGGTGAAGCTGTCGGGGAACCCTCCGCCGGAGCGGTCGGGCGCGATATCGCCGTCGGCGAAGGTCCAGGAGCCGTCGGACAACACGACCCGGTCGAGGGGGTAGTCGCTGTCGATCGTGGCGCTGAACTGGTACCGGCCGGTGTCGCCGTCGGTCACGTAGTAGTTGGAGGAGCCGGAGGCGTCGCGGAAGGACTTCGAGGTGCTGGCACCCCAGAAGCCGGGGGTGGCCAGGACGTGGTTCGTCGATGCGGTGCCGAGCGGAACTCCAGGAACCCCGCCCCCGTAGGAGCCCTCACCCGTGACGGTGTTCGCCTTGGCCGCCCCCGGGGTGTTTGAGGGGTGACTCGAATCGAACCGGCCGTTCACCTTCATGCGGAAACAGCCGTCGGAGCCGAGCGGCGGTCGATGGGAGGCATCGAAGGTCCACGTGATGGTTCCGGCACCATCGGAAACCAGGTCGGCGGGATCCGGAGCAACGTTGTCGTCGAGGTACACACCGCCGTGTTTAACGGAGGTGACGGTGAAGCCGGCCGGGACGGTGTCGATGATCGTGTACTCGTTCCACACGGCGCTGAACGCGTCGACGGCACACACCGAAACATTCCAGGTGTAGCCATAGTCGCGGCGAAGCGTGGTGCCGTTGGCGGCCGGTCCCGTCTTAAAGACCGTCCAGTTCGGAGTCGACCCCGTCACCGTGGTCGTTGCGGTCGGGCTGGTCGAGACGTTGGCGCCGAGCGTCGCGGTGGCGGTGTTGGACAGGGTCTGCGAGCCGGCGGGAATCTGATTGGCCGGAATCCGCGCCACGATCGTGATCACGCCGGAGGTGCCAGCCGCCCAGGTGCCGGCGGTGGCCACGACCCGCGGTGCGTTGGGGACCGAGGTGTCGAGGGAGGAGCCGGTGCTCCAGACCCCCGACGGAAAGTTCGCGCTCACGAACTCGAGGGGCACCGTCTCGCCGTACACGTTGGTGAACGTCGGCAGCGGATCGCTGAACGCCGCACCGTCGCAACCCTCGCCGGACTCGTCGTTGTTCGAACACGTGAAGTTGATGCTGTAGGTCAGCAGTTCACCCGGCTGCGCGGTCGCCTTGTTCACCGTCTTGGTCGTGAGCAGCGGGGTTGCGGCTCCGGCGGCGGCGGCCATGGGCAGGGGTGCGATGGCCATGCACACTGTGGCCATCGCCGCCAGCTTCGCGACGAACGATCCGCGTCGGGCCCGGCGCTTTGGTCCCTTGGCGGGCTCGACAGGAACGATGGGTTCGATAGCATCGTTGGGTTCGAAACGAGATGGGGTTGGCATCAGGTCCTCTTTCGTACCGAGTGGAGGCCGCTGCGGCGCACCGTCGGGTGGACGGGCGCGTCGCGGCGTTCAATTCGATGGTGGGAAATTCAACGCCACTCGAATCGGCACAAGTCGGCCGGTGTTGAGCCGTCCGACCCAGAGCATCCGTGTATGTGACCGATGTCGCTGGTGCCTTCGGTGAAAACGACGAAGGGAGCGGCCGAACCGCTCCCTTCGATCGAACTCGTGCTGGCTTTCGCCGGCGGCCTAGGTCACTTGGTCGAGGCCTTCTTAGCCGGGGCCTTCTTGGCCGGGGCCTTTTTGGCAGGGGCCTTTGCCGCAGGTGCCTTCTTGGCAGGGGCCTTTGCCGCAGGTGCCTTCTTGGCGGGGGCCTTTGCCGCAGGTGCCTTCTTGGCGGGGGCCTTTGCCGCAGCCTTGGCGGGCGCCTTCTTCGCGGGCGCCTTCTTTGCCGCAGCCTTGGCGGGCGCCTTCTTTGCCGCAGCCTTGGCGGGCGCCTTCTTTGCCGCAGCCTTGGCGGGCGCCTTCTTGGCAGCAGCCTTGGCTGGGGCCTTCTTGGCTGAGGCCTTCTTAGCGGGCGCAGTCTTGGCTGGTGCCTTCTTGGCTGGTGCCTTGGCGGGTGCCTTCTTTGCGGGCGCAGCCTTGGACGCGCTTGGAGCCTTCTTGGCTGGTGCCTTGGCGGGTGCCTTCTTTGCGGGCGCAGCCTTGGACGCGCTTGGAGCCTTGGAGGCTGGGGCCTTGGAGGCAGGTGCCTTCTTGGCGGGTGCCTTCTTTGCCGGCGCCTTGGCTGGAGCCTTCTTGGCGGTGGTCTTGGTGGCCGGCGCCTTCTTAGCGGGCGCCTTTTTGGCCGGGGCCTTCGTAGCCAACGTTGCCTCCTCGGCGTGTTCGTCGGTTGCTTGCTGGTCATTGGTTGACGACGCGTTGGAACGCGGCGCTTCGCCGTTGGTCGCCGACTTCTCGACGACCGCAGGATCCGAGGATTCGGAACCGTCGGCGTGATGCAACCCGAGATCGACCCCGCGATGAGCGGTATCGAAGCGTTGCACCTCGAAGGAGCGAACCTCGCCGAGGGTCAACACATCGCGTGCTGACCGTGGCGGGGGTGACCCCAACGACTTGACCGGCACGTAGCAGCGGGTGTCACCCACCAGCACGTACGCACCGTGCGAGCTGAACTCCACGACCTCTCCGGTGACGACGTCGCCGAGCGAATACTCGGTGACGAAGTTGAGGAACGGAAGTGGTTCGTTGACCGGAGGCCGACTGGACTTCGTCCGATCGGGTGTCCTGGCCGGAGTGGTTGCCGTCGCCGACGCCGTGCTGTCGGACTTGGTCCTGGTCGTGGACTTGGTGGCGCCGGGCTTGGTGGCGCTGGGCTCGGCGGCGCTGGTCTTGGCGGCGCTGGTCTTGGCAGCGCGGCGTTGGCCGGGCGGGGGAGTGGTCGGTACCGGAGGCGGTCCACTCGCATCCGGCGATGCCTGGCGACGTCGCGACGACTCATTTGAAGCCGCGGACTTCTTGGCCGCCTTCTGCTTCGACTCGCGAACCGCTCGCCGGCTCGTCGGCCCGCGCACGGGGGTTCGGTCGATGAAGACCCAACCGATCGGCGGCACCGGCTTTCCGCCCACCAGGCGACCGGGTTCGAAAAGCCAGTCGTAGGTGCCGTGGAACTCCTGGAACGAATCGTTGGAGAACACGTTGGCACCGGCACGATCCGCGATCTGCAGGATGAACGCGTCGCCGCGACCGATGGCCCCGGCCGGCGGGGTGACGAGTTCGCCGTCGAGGACGGCCTCTTCGAAACGCGGGAGTTCGGAAGGATCGATCCGGTGACCGAACGTCGCGTCGACGACCACGATGACGACATCGTGGGGCCGTTCGGCGATGAACGCGGTGACGGCTTCGTCGAGTTGTTGGAGGCTGGGGACGGATCGGCCTTCGGTGGCGATGTTCGATCCGTCAACAACGAGTGTGGTCTCGGTCATGACAGGTACTAAGTGAAGCAGGTCGTGAAGTGAATACTGCGGACCGTCGCGACCTAGGGTGCAGGCGGTGGATTTCGACGCAGTGTTTTTCGACTTCGGCGGTGTCGTGCTTTCCTCTCCGTTTGAAGCGTTCTCAGTCTATGAGCAACGCGCTGGTCTTCCACCGAATGCGGTCAGAACGATCAACGCCACCAACCCCGATGCGAACGCCTGGGCGCAGTTTGAACGCAACGAGTTGAGTGTCGAGGAGTTCATCGAGCGCTTTGAAGCGGAGGGTCGGGAGCTGGGTTTCGACATCGACGGTGTTGAAGTGTTGCGCTGTCTCGACGGAGAGCTGCGCCCGGAGATGGTGGAGGTCGTGGGGCGGTGCCAGCAGATTGCGACGACGGCGATGTTGACCAACAACGTCGTGTCGATGAGCGCGGCCGGCTTCGACGAGCGGTCCGGTGGTTCCGGTATCGGCACTGATGGTGTTGATATGTTCACCGAAGTGCTCGGATACTTCGACCACATCATCGAGAGCTCGGCGGTGGGGGTGCGAAAGCCGGAACGGCGTTTCTATGAGATCGCGTGCGAGGTCGCGCAGGTGGAGCCCTCGAGGGTCGTGTTTCTCGACGACCTCGGAATCAATCTCAAGCCGGCGCGCGAACTCGGCATGACGACGATCAAGGTCGTCGACCCCGCAATGGCGATCGACGACCTTGAAGCGGTGATGGGCGTTTCGTTGCGAGTTCTGTAGGTAATCCATGTCGCTATGGCGACGGGAATTACCTACAGAACGGCGGGGCGTGGAACCGGCTCAGTGGAACTGGCTCAGTTCGCGCTGAGCGAGCGGAGCGAAGGCCTTGTCGAGGATCTCGTGTTGTTCCTGGGCGTGGATCGCCGCCTTGCCAGTCGCCGGTGATCCGCCCTCGGAGCGGCTGATGCGGCGGATCTCGTACTGGTTGCCGTGAGCCTCGAAGAGCCGGCCCTTGATCCCGTTCCAGGGGCCCATGTTCTCGGGTTCCTCCTGCAGCCACACGATCTCGGTGCAGTTGGGGTAGCGGGCAAGCTCCTCCTTGATGGCGGCATAGGGCCAAGGGAAGAGTTGCTCGACGCGCGCGACCGCGGCGTTCGCCCCGAGCGCGTCGCGCCGTGCTGCCGCCTCGTGGCCGACCTTGCCGCTCGCGAGCACCAAACGGGTGACCGAGTTCGGGTCGATCGGCGAAGCGTCGCCGATCAGCTCGCGGAACGTACCCGCGGTGAAATCGGAAACCGGGCTGCGATAGTTCTTCGCGCGGATGCCCGACTTCGGGGTGAACACGATGAGCGGCTTGCGCACCTCGCGGTGCATCTGGCGACGCAGCAGGTGGAAGAACTGTGCGGCCGTCGTCGGGTTGGCGATCTGAATGTTGTCCTCGGCAGCCAGGGACATGAACCGTTCGATACGGGCCGAGGAGTGCTCCGGTCCCTGCCCCTCGTAGCCGTGGGGCAACAACATGACCAACCCGGAGGTCTGGTTCCACTTGTCTTCTGCGGAGGTGATGTATTGATCGATGACGATCTGTGCCCCGTTCATGAAGTCGCCGAACTGGGCCTCCCACATGACCAGCGCCGCCGGGTTGGTCACCGAGTACCCGTACTCGAAGCCCAACACCGCGTACTCGCTGAGCAGGGAGTCGTAGATCCACAGCTTGGTCGTGTCGGAGGTGAGCAGCGACAGCGGAACGAACTCGTCGCCGTTGTGGTTGTCGACGAGGGTGGAGTGGCGGTGGCTGAAAGTGCCGCGGCGGCTGTCCTGGCCGGTCAGACGAATCGAGGTTCCCTCGAGCAGTGTCGTGCCGAACGCGAATGCTTCTCCGAGGGCCCAATCGACCTCACCGTCGCGATACATCTTGGTTCGGGTCTCAAATTGCTTGGCCAGCTTCGGGTGAACCGTGAATCCATCGGGATGTGAGGACAACGCCTCGTAGACGCGGTCGAGCATCTCCGCCGACACAGCGGTCTCCGCCGCAGGCAGCACCCCCTTGGCCGGTGGGTGGGGCTTGGCGATCACCTCGCCGACCGGTGCGGACTGACGTGTTTCTTCGAGTGCCGACTGCAGGCGCTCGTTGAAGTCGGCCAGGAAGACCTCGGCCTCCTCGATCGAGATATCGCCGCGGCGGACCAGGCTTTCGGTGTACACCTTGCGCACGCTGCGACGGGCGTCGATCGAGCGATACATGAGCGGCTGGGTGTAGCTCGGGTCGTCGCCCTCGTTGTGGCCGTGGCGCCGATAGCACACCATGTCGATCACGACGTCCTTGTTGAACTGCTGGCGATACCGCAACGCCAAGCGCGCCACGCGCACGCAGGCCTCGGGGTCGTCGCCGTTGACGTGGAAGATCGGCGCCTGAACGGTCTTGGCCACGTCGGTGCAGTATTCCGAACTGCGCGCAGCCGACGGGTCGGTGGTGAAGCCGAGTTGATTGTTGATGATGACGTGGATCGTGCCGCCGACCTTGTAACCCTTGATGAGGGAGAGATTCAGGGTTTCGGCCACCACACCCTGGCCGGCAAACGCGGCGTCGCCGTGCAACAGGATCGGCAACACCGGGAAGCGCACCGCTCCCTCGCCCTCGGGGATGGCGTCCATCTTGGCGCGGGCCATGCCCTCCACGATCGGGTTCACCGTTTCGAGATGGCTCGGGTTCGCTGCCAACTCGACCGGAATCGTGCGTCCGGACCGGGCGGTGAAGGTGCCGTGTTGGCCGAGGTGATACTTCACGTCGCCCGAACCCTGGATGGAGTCGGGGTCGACGTGGCCCTCGAACTCCTTGAACAGCTTCGTGTAACTCTTGCCGACGATGTTGACGAGCACGTTGAGTCGCCCGCGGTGCGCCATACCCAACACGGCACCCGACATCTCGCGGTCGGCTGCGCTGTCGAGGATCGCGTCGAGGATGGCGATGGTCGATTCGGCTCCCTCGAGTCCGAAGCGCTTCTGGCCCATCCACTTGGTGGCCAGGAACTTTTCGAGCGCCTCGGCCGCGTTGAGGGTGTTGAGGATGTGGCGCTGCTCGTCGGGTTCGAGGGTCTGCTTGGCCCCCTCGACCTGTTGCTGAATCCAGCGCTTTTCGTCGGTGGAGGTGATGTGTGTGTACTCGATGCCGATCGTGCGGCAGTACGCATCGCGCAACACGCCGAGGATGTCGCCGAGCTTCATGCGTTCGAGGCCGCCCACCGGCGCATACACCCCCGAGTTGAACCCGGTGAGGAATTCGCGCTCGAGGTCCCAGATCGTGAGCCCGTAGAACGCCGGGTCGAGTTCGGGGTGCATCTGTGGTGGTTCGGCCGCGAGCGGATCGAGATCGGCGATCAGGTGGCCGCGTACCCGGTACATGTTGATGAGGTTGGCCACCTTCATCTGCTTTTCGATGGCGCCCTGCTCGCGGTCGGCCGGGTTGTCGTCTCGGTTCCAGTGCACGGCGGTGTAGGGCACGCCGATGGAGGCGAAGAGGCTCTCATAGAACCCCTCCTGGCCGAGGAGCAACTCGTTGACCTTTTTCAGGAACAGTCCGGACTCGGCACCCTGAATGATGCGGTGGTCATAGGTCGAACTGATCGTCATGACCTTCGAGATGCCGAGATCCGCGATCGTGCGAGGATCCGCCGCGGCAAACCCGGTCGGGTAGGTGAGCGACCCGACCCCGATGATGGCGCCCTGTCCGGGCATGAGGCGGGGAACCGAACGCTCGGTGCCGATCGTGCCCGGGTTGGTGAGCGTGATCGTCGCTCCGGCGAAGTCTTCGACCGCCAACTTGTTCGACGACGCCTTGCGGACCAGTTCGTCGTAGGAGTTCACGAACGTCTGGAAGTCCATGGTGTCGGCGTGCTTGATCACCGGCACGATGAGCGAACGGGTGCCGTCCTTCTTTTCCTGATCGATCGCCAGGCCGAGATTGACCGGACGGTCCTTCAGCAGGCGGGGTTTGCCATCCGGGCCCTCGAGGAACGCGTTGTTCATCTGCGGGAGGTGATCGGTGATGGCGCGCACGATGGCGAATCCGATGATGTGGGTGAAGCTGACCTTGCCGCCCCGGGTCCGGCCGAGATAGCCGTTGATGACGTTGCGGTTGACCTCGAGGAGTCGGGCCGGAACCTCGCGGAAACTGGTCGCGGTCGGGACCTCGAGCGATGCCTGCATGTTCTGGGCGATCTTGGCGGCGACGCCTCGGATCGGTTCGCCCTCGGGGGCAGGAGCAGGCGCAGGTGTCGACGGTGCCGGGGCGGCAGCGCCCGCCGCGGCGGCTGCACCAGCAGGGGAGGCTGGTGCTGGCGCGGCCGGTGACGGCGCGGTCGGTGACGGCGCGGCCGGTGACGGCGCGGCCGGTGACGGCGCGGCCGGTGACGGCGCGGTGTCGGTGGTGTCATGGCTCACGACCGGCGACGGCGCCGCGCCCGGTGGCCGGTAGTCGGCGAAGAACTCCTGCCATGTAGCGCTCACGGAGGTGGGGTTGGCGAGGTACTGCTCGTACATCTCGTCGACCAACCAGGTGTTCGGACCCAACGGACGCGTCGAATTTTGATCGTCAGACATCAACGATGAGCCTAACCGTTCGGTTCCCCCGGGCGGTGGTGGCTCCGTGGGTGTTTGTCACGTCGCGCCGGCCGGGAAATGCGGCGCGAAAAACTCCAACGGGTAAGGTTCGCGGCGTGTTGATTGCCACGTGGAATGTGAACTCGCTGAACGCCCGGATGCCCCGTGTCGAGGAGTGGATCTCCACGGTGCAACCCGATGTGTTGTGCCTTCAGGAAACGAAGATGTCCGACGCACAGTTCCCACACATGGCATTCAGTGCGCTCGGGTACGAATCGGTGCACCACGGGTTTGGGCGTTGGAACGGGGTGGCGATTCTTTCCAGGGTCGGTATCGACGATGTGGTCAGCGGATTCGATGACGGGCGCGACGACCCCGATCCGGACTCGCGCATCATCTGGGCGACCTGTGCGGGGGTGCGGGTCGCGTCGGTGTACGTTCCGAACGGACGAGAACTCGACCACGATCACTACCGCTACAAACTCGATTGGCTCGGACGCCTGCGCGAACACCTCGATCGACATCACACCCCCGACGAGCTGTTGGTGGTGCTTGGCGACTGGAACATCTGCCCGACCTCGCTCGACGTGTGGGACGAATCGCGCTTCGCCGGGATGACCCACGTCAGCCAACTCGAGCGCGACGCCCTCGAAAACGTCGTCGAGTGGGGACTCGTCGACACGTTCCGTCAGCGCTACGGCGACGCCGGCGACCTTTTCAGCTACTGGGACTACCGCAACGGGGACTTTCACAAACGGCGTGGACTGCGTATCGACTATCTGATGTCGAGCACCGCGTTGGCGCAGTTGTGTCGGGCCGACCTCGTCGATCGCAATGCCCGCAAGGGCGCCAAGCCCTCCGACCATGCGCCGGTTCTGGGATTGTTCGACGTCGTAGTTCCGACGGGGGAACCACGATGACGGCGTCACAGCCCAACGCCGATGGCTCGACCGAGGTGGCCCACAGCCCTCGGGTCGACGGTCTGCATGGACTGCCCGAGACGCAGCGCCGAGTCGCGATCCGTCGCCTCGCCGCGGTGGGTCGAGAGATGATCGAGACGATGAGCATCACCGACGCGACGAGCGCCCGTCTCGACGAGGCCGCAGCGGCGTTGGAAGCCGTGGTCGAATCGCTACGTCGCGAGCCGGTGGGTTCCGATTACGTGGGCCACGCCGAGGTCGCCACCGCCGGGTTGACCCTGGCCGAGCGCCAGGCGTTGGTCGAGGCCGGCGATCCCGAAGCGTGGGCGCAGTTCGACCACAGCCCGCTGATCGGCTTGGCCAACCCGATGTCTCCGCCGCTGTCGATGTACTACGAAGGCGCCCGCGTGATCGCCTCGGCAACCTTCGGGGCGGCCTTCGAAGGGCCTCCGAGTTGTGTGCACGGCGGCTACATCGCCGCGGCGTTCGATGAAGTGCTCGGTGCGGCACAGTCGATGTCGGGGGTGCAGGGGATGACCGCGAACCTGTCGGTGAATTACCGCTCGCCCACACCGCTGATGACGCCCTTGCGCATCGAGGCATGGTTGGATCGCATCGACGGCCGCAAGATCTTCGTTCGCGGCGAGATGTATGCGGGAGATCGGCTCACCGCGGACGCGACCGGATTGTTCATCGCGCCCGACCCGGAGGTGTTCGCTGCGCTCATGGAGGTTCGTGCCGACATGACCCGGGCGCGGCGCGAACGCGGCGCTTGAGCGCAGCGTCGTTCCGGTCAGCCGTGTGAGGCGATGATGCGCAGCAGGTCGTCGCCGTAGCGTTCGACCTTGACCGGCCCGACCCCGTTCACTGCCAGCAACTCGCGACGGTTGGACGGCGCGGTGCGAACGATTTCGATGAGCGTCTGGTCGCTGAAGATGGTGAACGCCGGCGCGTTGGCGAGGCGTGCGAGGTCTTTACGCCAGGCCCTGAGTTCGTCCATCAGCTTTCGCTCCTCGGCGCTCAGATCGTCGAGCGCTGCGCCGCGGCGAGAGCGTTGAGGCCGTGGCCCGCCGTCGGTGCTGCGCAGCCTGGCGCGCTGTGCTCCAAGTGCTGCGATCGATGCCTGCAAGTCGACCGGGCGCGTGTTCTCGCGGAGCAGTTCGATGGCGAGTTCGACGGTGTCGAGCAGCGGTGAACGCTCGCGCGACTGGACGCGGGAACCGAAGGAACGCTTCTCGCACCACGACAGCCGGAGGTGACGCTCGGCTCGCGTGACCGCGACGTAGAAGAGGCGAATCTCCTCCGCGACCGACTCGGAGGTCTCGGCGTAGTGGATGGGGACGAGCCCTTTTTCGAGCCCGCACACGTACACCGTCGGCCACTCAAGGCCCTTGGCCGCGTGGAACGTCGCCAGCTCGACCGCGTCGGTGCCGCCGGTTCCGTCGTCGCTGCGAAGCGAGGTGCGCAGGAACGAACCGAACCCCGCCACGTCACCGCCCGGTTCGAGGTCGAGATACTCCCGACCGAGGCGCACCAGTTCGGCGACATTGGCCAAGCGGTCCTCTGCGAGTCGCTCACCGTCCAGGTCTGCGCCTGAGGCGAGCGCCTCATCGAGATCGCTCAACCGCGTGGACAACTGCCCGCCCGAGCGTTTGAGCCGCGACAGCGCCGATTTGATTTCTGGCTGGTCGAGGAAGCGCCCCTTGCCCCGGCTGCGGAAGGGGATCCGCGCTTTCGAAAACGCCTCCTCGAACACGGCGAGCTGGGCATTTGTGCGCACGAGCACCGCCTGATCTCCCCACCGGTCGCCTGGGCGGTGAGCGTCACGTGCCGCTCGGGCGACCCCCTGAGCCTCCGCGGTTTCGGAGTCGTAGGAAGCGATCGTCGGAACTGCGCCGTCGGGGCGATTGGGCTGCAGGTCGAAGCGGCGCGACGGCGCGAGGGTGAGCACGGTGTTGGCCAGACCGAGGATCTGGGGGGTCGAGCGGTAATTGTCGGAGAGGTCGATGGTCTGGGCGCCCGGAAAGAGCGTTTCGAAATCGTCGAGGTAGCGGGAGTCAGCGCCGTTCCACGCATAGATCGCCTGGTTGGGGTCGCCGACGACGCACAGGTCGGGCACGCCGCCGACCCACGCTTGCAACAGGCGGAACTGCAAGGGGTTCACGTCCTGGAACTCGTCGACGAACAGGTGTCGGAAGCGCCACCGTCTCGCGGCTGCGTACTCGGCGTCGGCCTCGAGGTCGCGGGTGGCGAGACGCAAGATGTCGTCGAAGTCGACCATGCGGCGCGCCAACTTCTCCTGTTCGTACCGCTGATAAAGATCGGCGATCGCCGTCGCGTCGATCGGCAGGCGCCGTGCTGCAGCGGTTGCCTGCGCCGCGTAGTCGGACGCGGGAATCATTCGGGCCTTCGCCCATTCGATCTCGGAGATCACGTCGAGGGGCAGGGTGGCCGAACGGGCGTGATCTCGGGGCAACAGCGACGCCACGAGCCCGAACTTGCGGTCGAGCAGCGCTGGGGGAGCGATGCCGCGCTCCTCCCAGCGGCTGCGCAGCTGCGAGTAGGCAATGGAATGGAAGGTTCCGGCGTTTATTCCGCCGCGCAAGCCGAGGTGGTCGATGCGGTTGCGCAGCTCCGCTGCGGCCTTGCGGGTGAAGGTGACGGCGAGAACTCGGCGCGGGTCGACCTCGGTGTCGGCGACGCGCCGAGCGATTCGACGGGTGAGAACGCGGGTCTTTCCCGAACCGGCGCCGGCGATGATGCGCAGCACCGCAGCGTCGCTGAGCACCGCGGCTCGTTGGTTCGGGTTGAGCCCGCCGAGCAGCCGATCGCGCGTCGCGGTGAGCAGTGTGGGGTCGTTGCCGTCGGCGTCGTCGGGCAGGGTCGGTACCTCTAGATCCATCGGGTACGACCCTACCGAGCACCGCCGACAGTATCGTGGGCACGTGGCCTTTCCTCGATCGCACCTTCACGAGAACGAACAGATCGTCATCGACCGGTCCCCCCACTGGTGGTATCTGACACCGAGGGCGCTGTTGTTGGTCGTCGCCTCTGCGCTCGGGATCTGGGCACTGGTCTACGACTTCGAGGACGGATCGCGCTGGCAACAACCCGTGCGTGTGATCGTCGGGTTGTTGGTGGCGGCGGCGTTCCTGAACTTCCTCGTTCGGTTCATTCAGTGGCGCGCCACCCACTTCGTCATCACGACCGATCGCTGCATCTATCGATCTGGCGTGCTCAAGAAGTCGGGAATCGAGATCCCACTCGAGCGCATCAACACCGTCTTGTTCTCCCAGACCGTGTTCGAACGGATCCTCGGAGCCGGCGATATCGCCATCGAGTCCGCAGGTGAGGGTTCGCGCCAGAACTTCTCCGACGTGAGCAATCCGGTTCAGGTGCAGAACATGATCTATCGACAGATCGAGGAGAACGAGAACCGCAAGTACGACCGCATCGGGGTCGAGGCGCGCGAGGCGGCAGCGGCCTCGGCAGCCGCCTCGGGGATCCCTCAGCCGACGGCGGTGCTGAGCGTCGCCGAACAGCTCCACAAGCTGGCCGAGCTGCGCGATCGCGGCGTGCTCACCGAGGAGCAGTTCGAAACTCAGAAGCGGGCGTTGCTCGGCGAGTAGCCGGAACCCGGCCGGGGCCGGCTCAGTCCGGTGCCGGCTCAGTTCAAGAGCCGGCTCAGCCCAAGAGCCGAACTCCCTCGTTGGGGCGAACCTCCCAGCTCGCGAGTCCGTCGGGGGTCGGGTCGAGTCCGGCGCGGCACAGCGCAACCACGCAACCGCCGAAGCCAGCGCCGGTCATCCGCGCACCGTACACGCCGTCGGTGGCGCGCAGGTGGGCGATGAGGTCGTCGACGACGGGGGTCGAGGTGTCGAAGTCCTCGGCCAGGCTGCGGTGGCCGCGCCACAAGGCGTCGCCGGCGCCCTCGAGGTCGCCGCGTCCGAAGGCGTCGATGACCTCGTCGACCCGTGCGTTCTCGGTCACGACATGGCGGGCACGGCGCAGCAACGTGTCGTGGTCGTGGTCGTGGTCGTGGTCCGCGCGTTCGGCGAGCGGGGCGAGATCGTCGAGCGTGGCCTTGCGCAGCGGGCCGACGATGCGTTCGGCTGCCTCACATTGTCGGCGGCGTCGCGCATACTCGGAGGTCGCGAGCTCGCGGCTCTGACCGGAGTGGATCACGCGGATCGTGGCATCCTCCGGCACCGCGACGAGACGGGTGGCGAGGTCGTGGCAATCGATCCGTACGGCGGCCCCGGCCGCCCCGCAGGCGATCGCCAACTGATCCATGATTCCGCACGGAACCCCGGTGGAGGCCTGCTCGCCTCGTTGGGCGGCGAGTGCGAGCTCGCGCCGGTCCCACTCCTGGCCGGCCGCCGTTTTGAACGCCGCCGCCACGCCCACCGACAGTGCGGCCGATGACGAGAGTCCGGCCCCGAGCGGCAGTGTCGACGAGATGGTTCCGGTGATGCCGGTCGTCGCCCCGATCGCCTGGGCCGCACCGGCGACGTAGCGGCCCCACGCCGGCGTGATCTCCGCGACGCTGTCGTTGGGGTCGATCGGGAGATCGAGGCGTAGGACCCCGGCCTCGGCGTCGCTGAGCAGCTCGATGCGGGCTTCGCAGGCGTCGACCTCCACGGTCACGCCGAGTTGGATGGCGAAGGGCAACACCAACCCCCCGAGATAGTCGGTGTGGTCGCCGATCAGGTTCACCCGACCGGGAGCGAAGACTCGAAATGTCATGACCTTCGAAGCTACCGGCCCGGCACGCGGAATCCGGCGATCGGACGCCGGCGATCGGGGGTCACCGCTCGGAAGCCGCCGCTCGCATCCTCACCCGGAGCCAGGTTCTCACGACGTGGTCGATGGTTCGCCGCGGTCGTGGTGAGCGCGTAACGTCGGGACACATTTCGCCGTGCACCGGCACGCACCGTGCACGCACCGTGCACGCACCGTGCACGCACCGTGCACGCACCGTGCAACGACAGGGGAGGACACCATGGGACCGCTCGACGGCATCAGGATCATCGAGGTCGCAGGAATCGGGCCGGGTCCGTACACGGCCATGATGCTGGCCGACATGGGCGCGGACGTGATTCGTGTCGACCGGGCGGCTCAGGTCCGTGGCGGCGACCCGGCCCTTCCGCCGGGGGATTCACTCAATCGAGGCCGTCGCTCGATCGGGCTCGACCTCAAGTCGCCCGAGGGCGTCGAGACCCTGCTGCGGCTCTGCGAGAACGCGGACGGCCTGATCGAAGGGTTCCGCCCGGGGGTCGCCGAGCGGCTCGGCTTCGGTCCCGACGTCGTCGCGGCCCGAAACCCCAGGCTGGTGTTCGGCCGGATGACCGGTTGGGGTCAGGAAGGTCCCTATGCGCACACGGCCGGCCACGACATCAACTACATCGCCCTCGCCGGGGTGCTCGACAGCCTTCGCCGCGACGGTGCCCAGCCCACACCGCCCATCAACCTGATCGGAGATTTCGGCGGCGGCGGCATGTTGTTGGCCTTCGGCATGGTGTGTGGCCTGCTGTCGGCTCGCACCACCGGCAGCGGCCAGGTCGTCGACGCGGCGATGGTCGACGGGGCGGCCTCGCTCATGAGCATGATCTGGGCGTTCAAGGCCATGGGAATCTGGAACTCCGATCGCCCTGGCACCAACATGTTGGACACCGGCACGCACTACTACGACACCTACGAGTGTGCCGACGGAAAGTGGGTGTCGATCGGCTCGATCGAGCCCCAGTTCTATGCGGAACTGCTGCATCACACCGGCCTTGAGGGCGAGGAGTTGCCGGACCAGAACGACGCTTCCCAATGGGGTGCGATGAAGGAGCGCCTCGCCGCGATCTTCAAGACCAGGACCCGTGACGAATGGTCGGAGGTCATGGAGGGCACCGACATCTGTTTCGCCCCGGTGCTGTCGATGGACGAGGCGACCCGGCACCCGCACAACGTCGAGCGAGGCACGTTCATCGAGCTCAACGGCATCACCCAGCCGGCACCGGCGCCCCGGTTCAGTGCGACGCCCGGAGCGGTCCAGCGTCCGCCCGCCCATGCCGGCCAACACAGCGATGAGATTCTCGAAGACTGGCTCGGCCTCGATTCCGCCGAGATCGAGTCGCTGCGCGAGAGCGGCACGGTGGCCTGAGTGGCCACGATCGTCTTCTTCCACGCCCATCCCGACGACGAGTGCATCGGCTCGGGCGGCACGATGGCAAAGGCGGCGGCGGACGGTCACCGGGTGGTGCTGGTGGTCGCCACCCGGGGTGAGCACGGCGAGGTCGTCCCCGGTGTCGTGGTCTCCGGCGGGCAACTCGGCATCCACCGGGTCGCCGAGACGTTCGCGTCGGCCGAGGTGCTCGGCGTGCAGCGGATCGAGTTTCTCGGCTACATCGATTCGGGCATGATCGGGACCCCCGAAAACGACGCCCCGTACAGCTTCTGGGGAGCCGACGTCGATGACGCGGCATCGCGTCTGGCAGCGATCCTGCGCGACGAGGAGGCGGACGTTTTGGTGGCCTATGACCCCAACGGAAACTACGGTCACCCGGATCACATCCAGGTGCACCGGGTGGGCTATCGGGCGGCGGAGTTGGCCGGAACGCCACGTGTCTATGAGATGACCATCAACCGAGACCGGATGATCGAGGCGTTCCTCGCCCGACGCGACACCGCCACGGCCGAGGAACTCGAACAACTCCCCGAGATCGACCCCGACAGTTTCCAGATGGGAATGCCCGATGCGGAGATCACCCATTCGATCGATGTGCAGGCACTGACGGCGACAAAGCGGGCGGCAATGCGTTGCCACGCCAGCCAGATCGGCGAGGACCACTTCTTCCTGACGCTGTCGGATGACGATTTCGCACTGGCGTTCGGCACCGAGTGGTTCATCGACCGGTCCCGGCCCCGGGGCGCAGGCGAGGCGTATCTCACCGATCTGTTCACCTGAACCCGGTCGCCGCTCCGATTGCCCGTTCTGTAGGTAATCGCGGTGGCTATGGCCGCAGAATGTACCTACAGAACCCGGTCGCTCGGTTAGCCGAACTGCGATTCGTCGAATCCGTCGAGCAGACCGGCTCCTCGAAACACCAGGCTGTTGTCGACCCAACGCACGAGCGCCGCCTCACCCTGCATTGGAGTGAGGGTGAGTGCACCGGATTCCTCGACCCCGGTGATCGAGCGAAACGCCAGAAGATGAATCGCCTGGGCGACCGGTTCGGGGTCGATGGTGTGCAAGACGAGTTCCCAGTCGATCGTTCCCTCGCGATCGACGACCTGGAGGGTGCCATAACGCAGGGGGAGCGAGCGGGTGCCGAGTTGGATATCCGCGATGTGGAACTGCGCGTGTCGCATCGTCGGCCAAGCCTACGTTGCTGTCGTCGGTAGGCTGACACGGTGAGCGTTCAAGACCTGCATGGGGACCTGGCGTGGGCGGTCGTGGTGGCCAATGGGTTGGTCGGGTCGTGGGCGCTCGGTGCGCACTGGCTTGCCGCGCTGCGTCGGCGGGCGTTGTGGTGGTTCGTCGTCGCGTCGCAGGTCTTGATCTTCCCGCAGATGGCTTTCGGCGTCTGGCTGATGGCGGTCGACGGGGTGGAGCCGCCGAGCATGCACACGTTCTACGGGTTCCTGCTGCCCTTCACCGTGTTGATCCTGTTCGGATACAGCCGGACCTCGGTGCGTTCGTATCTGTACCTGCTGTACGGACTCGGCGGATGGTTCCTCATGGGCTTGGGGATCCGGGCGATGATCCTGCACTGATCCGGCCCCAGAACCGCCCCAAAAACCGCCCCAAAACCGCCCCAAGAATGCCGTTCTCCGATAACCAGTGGTCGTGATCACGACCACTGGTTATCGGAGAACAGGCAGGAGCCGGCAACCGCCGGGCAGGTACAGGCAGGTACAGGCAGGTGCCTAGTTGGCGAGACGCTTTTCGAGGTCGGCGAGTTCGTCGCGCATCTCGGTCGGCAGGCGCTCTCCGATGAATGCGAAATGGCCCTCCACGAGTGGGACCTCCTGGCGCCACGCGTCGTTGTCGACCTCGAGGATCTTCGCCATCATCTCGTCGTCGATGTCGAGGCCGGTCCGGTCGATCGCGTCGACGGTCGGCACGTTGCCGATAGCGGTCTCGGTCGCGTCGGCGGAACCATCGAGGCGTTCGAGCACCCACTTGAGGACACGGCTGTTGTCGCCGTAGCCCGGCCACATGAACTTGCCGTCGGAGTCCTTGCGGAACCAGTTGACCCAGAACATCTTCGGAAGCTTCTCGGCATCGGCGCCCTCGCCGATCTCAAGCCAGTGCTTGATGTAGTCGCCGACGTTGTAGCCCATGAACGGCAACATCGCGAACGGGTCGAAGCGAACCTCGCCGACGGTTCCGGCGGCCGCAGCCGTCTTTTCCGAGGACATGATCGAGCCGAGGAACACGCCGTGTTGCCAGTCTCGGGCCTCGGTCACCAGCGGCACGTTGGTGGCGCGGCGGCCACCGAACAGGATCGCCGAGATCGGCACGCCGGCTGGGTCTTCCCACTCGGGGGCGATGACCGGGCACTGTGAGGCCGGAGCGGTGAAGCGGGCGTTGGGATGGGCGGCCGGGGTGTCGGAGGCCGGGGTCCAGTCGTTGCCCTTCCAGTCGATGAGGTGTGCCGGCGGTTCGGGGGTCATCTCCTCCCACCAGACGTCGCCGTCGTCGGTCTTGGCGACGTTGGTGAAGATCGAGTTGCCGTAGATCGAGGCCATGGCGTTGGAGTTGGTCTCGTCGTTGGTGCCCGGTGCCACACCGAAGAACCCGGCCTCGGGGTTGATGGCATACAGACGACCGTCTTCGCCGAACTTCATCCAGGCGATGTCGTCTCCGACGGTTTCGACCTTGTACCCCGGCAGCGTCGGGATGAGCATGGCCATGTTGGTCTTTCCGCAGGCCGACGGGAACGCGGCCGCGATGTACTTCTTTTCGCCATTGGGCGGGGTGATGCCGAGAATCAGCATGTGCTCGGCCATCCAGCCCTCGTCGCGGGCCATGGTCGAGGCGATGCGCAGGGCGAAGCACTTCTTGCCCAGCAGGGCGTTGCCCCCGTAGCCGGAACCGTAGGACCAGATCTCGCGGGTCTCGGGGAAGTGGCTGATGTATTTGGTGTCGTTGGACGGCCAGCGGACGTCGTCACGGGTGGTGCCGTCGGCCAACTCGAGCGGGTAGCCGACCGAGTGCAGGCACGGCACCCATTCGCCGGTCTCTCCCAAGACGTCGAGGGCTCGTTGGCCCATGCGGGTCATGATCCGCATGTTCACCGCCGCGTAGGCGGAATCGGTGAGCTGCACACCGATGTGGGCGATGGGGGAGCCGAGCGGGCCCATCGAAAACGGCACGACGTACATCGTGCGGCCCTTCATGACCCCCTTGTAGAGCTCGAGCATCTCGGCACGAAGCTCGTCGGGGTTGCGCCAGTGGTTCGTCGGGCCGGCATCGATTTCCAACTCGGAGGAGATGAAGGTGCGGTCCTCGACACGGGCGACGTCTCCCGGGTCGGACAGCGCCAGGTAGCTGTTGGGGCGCTTGGCGTCATCGAGGCGTTCGAACACGCCGGCGTCGACGAGTTCCTGACACATCCGGTCGTATTCCTCGGCGGTCCCATCGCACCAGTAGACGTCATCCGGTTCGAAGATGGATCGCCAGTGCTCGACCCAGTCGAGCAGCTTCTGGTTATTGGTCGTGCCTGGCATGTTTCCTCCGGATTCGCTGGTGGCGATGTCGTTCGTTGGACTTACCGCGGAGAGCACGTCTGTGCAACCCGCATTTGGGCCCAGTGGGAAAGGTCACATGACCCGTCGAACCGGGCGGGAAAAAGAAAACAGGGCCGTAGGGCCCCGTTTCGGTGATCGATTGTCAGGTCTCGTCGGCGACGGGCTCAGCGCTCGGCAGCGACTCGAAGAACCCGGGCGTGCCCATGTCGACCTCGGACCCGAAACGCAGGTCGGCGGCGAGGCCGTCGTCATTCACGGTGAACAACAGGCGCTGCCCCTGGCGAACGAAACGCAGGCCGGCAGCGGCGACAGCGCCCGGTGCGAGGTCATAGGAAACGAAGTCGGTGTCGCCCACGATCGTCCCGTCGTCGGTGCCGGGATCGTAGGACTTGATGACGCCCTGCATCGCAGTGACTCAGGGAATCTGGCGGGCGACGGGCTTTTGCACCTTGCCGGACTTGAGGCAGCCGGTGCACACGTTGACCCGCTTGGGTGAGCCGTTCACCACGGCGCGCACGCGCTGAATGTTCGGATTCCAGCGGCGCTTGTTGCGGCGGTGGGAGTGGCTGAGGCTCATGCCGAAGCCGGGCTTCTTTGCGCAGATGTCGCAGACGGAGGACATGGTGGATTCCTGATCTTCACGAAATGAGGGGATGATGCGCCCGCCGGGTAGGTCGGATGCGTCGAGTGGTGCGCCGGCGCGAGAGTCCGAACGCTCCGCAGACGTTAGCACCGTTGCCGGGTGGGCACGAAGCCACGGGCCTCAATGCTCGGATAGGTTCGTCGAGATGGAACCGCTCCGCCAACTTCGATCCGACGACGTCTCGGAGTTTCTTCGGGCCGCTGCGGTGTCGGCCCGCGCCCATGCCCCGGGGATCGATCACCTCGATCACCTGGACCAACTCGAGGGCATCGAGGGTGGCAACGCCGGCTCGAACGTGGCTGCCACGCTGGAGGCACTCGTGGCCCGGCTGACCGCGGGAGAGACCCTGACCGGGTTGGCCTCGCTGCTCGAGGGAGCGCGGGCGGACGCCGTCGGGACGGCCGGCAACATGGTCGCGGAGTTTCTCGCCGGGCTGGGCGAGCTGTGCCGAAATACCGACGCGCTCGATCCCACCCGCCTGGCCATGGGATTCGAGGTTGGGGTCGAACGGCTCGTCGACGTCGTCGGCGAGGAGCGGCCAGGAGGAATCCCGAGCGTTGCGACGGTTGCGGCGCGCACGGCGCTTCGCCTTGCCGATGAGGGCATCGGCATGGCGGATCTGGTGCTCGCAGTCGCCGAGGATGCGCTCGACGCACTCGAGGCCACCACCGATCTGTGGCCCCCGCTCGCCGAGGCGGGTGTCGTCGACGCTGGAGCGGCGGCGTTCGTCGTGGTGTTGGACGCACTGGTGGCGACGGTGCACGGCGAAGACCCCGAGGTTCCGGAGTGGGAGTTCGTGGAGAACCTCGACCCTGAGCTGTCGGAATCGGAGCGGTTCCGCTACGTGGTGAGCCTTCGTTTGGCGGTGCCGGAGCGCGTCGGGACGCCGCGTTCTGCCGAGGAGATGTTGGCGCACCTGACCGCGGCGTGGCGGGCGCTGGGCGACGAGGTCACCACCGGGTTCGCCGACGACGGCGCAGTGTGGGCGTCGATCGCCACCGACGACATCGGCCCCGTCATCGAGGCGGCGATCGGGGTCGGTCGCCCCTACAACATCGCGGTCGACGACACGCGTGGCTGAGCGCCCGACCACCCCGCCGACCGCCCACGCGGCTGCCCCGCCGATCACGCTGCACGACCTGGCGGCGATGCCGGTCGACCGCCTGGCTCGTGTCGGGCCGAAGAAGCTGCAGGCGTTGCACGCCAGCGGGTTCCGGTCGCTGTTGGATCTGTTGATGCACTATCCGCGCCGACACCTCGACCGGACCCGCCAAGCGGCGATTCGCGAGATGGCGCCGGGCGATGAGGCGATGGTGCTCGGTCGGGTCACCGAGATCGGCTCGCAGCGGGTGCGCGGCAACCGGGTCATGGTGAACGCGAAGGTGTCGGACGGCTCCGACGTCATGCGCGTGTCGTTCTTCAACCAGCGTTGGCGGGAGAAACAACTCGCCGTCGGAACGAACGCGGTGTTCTACGGCAAGGTCGAGGTGTTTCGGAACCAGCGTCAGATGACCAACCCGGTCGTCGATCTGGTCGGCGACCGCACCGGGCGGATTCTGCCCGTGTATCCGCAACACGAAAAGGCCGGGATCTCGACCTGGGACCTGGCCGGCATGATCGAACAGATTCTGCATCGTTGTGAACAGCGCGGCATCGCCGATCCGATGCCGGAGGCGCTGCTCGACCGGTTCGACCTGCTGAGTCGGCGCGACGCGTTCTGGGGGATCCACCTTCCGCAGTCGATGGCCGAGACTGTTGCTGCGCGAAAGCGGCTGGTGTTCGATGAGTTGTTGCGCATCCAACTCGCCCTGGTTCGGCAAAAGCGCGAGCTCGAAGCCACCGCCGTGGGGATCCGCCACGAGGTCGACGGCGAGTTGTTGCGGCGCTATCGAGACCGGCTCGCGTTCGGGCTGACCGGTGCTCAGGAGCGGGCGATCGGCGAGATCTCCCGCGACCTGGCCAAGCCGGCGCCGATGCATCGCCTGCTGCAGGGTGACGTGGGTGCCGGCAAGACCGTGGTGGCGATCGCAACCCTGCTGACCGCGGTGGAGGGCGGACATCAGGCGGCGTTGATGGCCCCGACCGAGGTGCTCGCCGAACAGCATGCGATCGGGTTGCGCCGCGACCTCGAGGGGTTGCAGGTTCCGGCCGGGTCCGGATCGCTGTTCGAGGACCGGGAGCTTCGCATCGCGTTGTTGTCGAAGCGGGTGACCGCGGCGGAGCGGCGCCGGATCATCGCCGATCTCGCGGCGGGGGAGATCGACATTGCCGTCGGCACTCATGCGCTCATCCAGGAGGCGGTCACGTTCCGGTCGCTCGGCGCGGTGGTGATCGACGAGCAGCATCGTTTCGGGGTGGAACAGCGTGCCGCGTTGCGTGAGGCGAACGCAGACGGTTCCGCCCCCGACGTTCTGGTGATGACCGCGACGCCGATCCCGCGCACCGCGGCGATGACGGTCTATGGCGACCTCGACGTGAGCGTGCTCGACGAACTCCCGCCGGGGCGTACCCCGATCGCCACGACCTGGGCGCGAACCGATCCCGACGTCGATGCGGCCTGGGACCTGGTGCGTCGGGAGGTCGAGGCCGGACGTCAGGCCTATGTGGTGTGCCCGCTGATCGAGGAGTCCGAGAAGCTCGAGGTGTCGTCGGCGACCGAGACCTTCGAGCGGCTCGGCGCGGTCGACCTCGCCGGTCTTCGCCTCGGCCTGTTGCACGGCCGCATGCCCGCCGAGGACAAGGAGGCCACGATGTCGGCGTTTCGTCGCGGAGATCTCGATGTCCTGGTGGCCACGACGGTGATCGAGGTCGGCGTCGACGTTCCCAATGCGACGGTCATGGTCATCCTCGATGCCGACCGTTTCGGTATCGCCCAGCTTCACCAGCTTCGTGGCCGCGTGGGGCGTGGCGCGGCGGCGAGCCACTGCGTGCTCGTGGCGGCGGAGCCGAGCCCTGATGGCATCGAGCGGCTCGAGGCGATGGTTCGCACCACCGACGGATTCGAGTTGGCCGAGGTCGACCTCGACCTGCGCGGGGAGGGCACGATCATGGGGGAGCGCCAAAAGGGTCGTAACGATCTGCGGCTCGCGTCGCTTCGCCGCGACCGGGAGTGGGTGCGGATCGCCCGGGAGGTCGCGTTCGAACTGGTCGACTCGCCAGATCCGGCCGCGGCGATTGCGCTCGAAGCGTTGGTGGGCGAACTCGACCTGTTCCTGGAGGAGGACGACGAGGCGTTCCTGCTCAAGGGCTGACCGCCGCCCGGCCCCGACCCCGACCACCTGGCGGGGTGTGGGCGGCTAACGTCGGCGCCCGATGAGAGTGGTCGCCGGAACAGCGCGCGGGCGCAGCCTGCAAACCCCGCCCGGCCGCACCACTCGACCGACCTCGGATCGGGTCCGCGAGGCGGTGTTCAACGCCCTCAACAGCCTCGATGCCCTCGCGGATGCCACGGTGCTGGACGGGTTCGCCGGGTCGGGGGCGATGGGGATCGAGGCGTTGTCCCGCGGCGCACGTCACGTCACCTTCGTCGAGGCCGATCGTCGAGCCGTCGCCACCATCCATGCCAACCTCGCCGCCACCGGATTCACCGATCGGGCCACGGTGGTGCCGCAACGCCTCGAGTCGTTTCTGGCCCGTCCGCAGCCAGCGCTGCCCTGGGACCTCGTCGTGTTGGATCCGCCGTATGTGTTCGACGCCTGGGACGACCTGCTGGCGACGATTCGCGGTCGCGTGGTCGTGATCGAATCCGATCGACCCGTTAGTGTTCCGAAGCCTTGGGATGTCGTGAGGGATCGCAGCTACGGAACTACGGTGGTGAGGATCGCCGAGTGGCGAAGCACCCCATCAGCGCAAGCCCCGTCGTGACCGTTCATCCCGCACCCGTTCAGCCCGTGACCCTTCAATCCGTGCAAGACCAATTCGAGGAGCAACCCCTGTGACCGTCGTTCTCTACCCGGGGTCGTTCGATCCCGTGCACAACGGACACGTCGAGATCGTGGAGACCGCAGCGCGACTGTTCGACCGTGTGATCGTCGCCGCGGTGCGCAACCCACAAAAGGGCGCTCCGCTGTTCACGCTCGAGGAACGTCAGGCGATGATCGAGGAATCCTTCGCTCACCTGCCGAATGTCGAAGTCACCCTCTTCAGCTCCCTGGTGGTCGACCTGGCCAAGCAAAAGGGAGCCGACTTCATCGTGAAGGGTCTGCGGGCGGTGTCGGATTTCGAATCCGAACTGCAGATGGCCCAGATGAATCGCCGGATCTCCGGCGTCGATACCCTGTTCATCCCGACCACCTCGTCGCATTCGTTCCTGGCATCGAAACTCATCCGTGAGATCGCCCGGTTCGGCGGCGATGTGACCTCGATGGTTCCCGAGCCGGTCAATCGGCGGTTGAGTGGAAAGTACGTCAATGACTAAGCCGATCGAAGAAGAACTCGACGAACTCACGGCGGAGGGCAACGACGCCTTTCGGACCGAGGGCCTGATCCGCCAACTCATCGAGATGGTGGAGGTCGCACGCGCGATGCCGATGTCATCGTCGGTGATGGTGCACCGTGACGAGATGCTCGACATCCTCGACGACCTGCTCGCCGGACTGCCCGATGAGTTGCGCGCGGCGAGTTGGCTGCTGAAAGAGCGCGAGGAGGTGCTCGAGCGTGCCAATCGCGACCGTGCCAACCTCATCAACGACGCGAAGACGCGGGTGGCCCACATGGTCGAACAGCGCGAGATCACCAAACAGGCGCATCTGCGCGCCGAGCGGATTCGCGACGAGGCCGACGCCGAGGCGCGCCGGATGCGGCGCGAAGCGGAGGACTACTGCGACCAGAAGCTCGCGAGCTTCGAGGTGGTGCTCGACCGGCTGTCCAAACAGGTGGCGGCGGGACGGCGCAAGCTCGCTGTGACGATCTCGGAGTCGGAGGCGCCGCGTCCTCAGGTCGGCATCTACACTGACGACGCCGATTCCGATGCGGCCGCGTTCTTCGACCAGGAAGTCGACTGAGTCGGCGACGAACGGTAGGTCACGGTAGGTCGCTGACATGACGGTAGGTCGCTGACATGGTTGCCGGGAACCCGTTGCTGATCAACGTGGTGGACGTTCGGCGCGTGCCGGGTTCGACCCGCGACGTCACCGCCGAGGTCGAACTCGCCGGGTTGGAATTGTCGAGCGCTCGCGTCGCCGAGGACTCGCCGCTGTCGATCGATCTGACGCTGGAGTCGGTGTCGGGCGGGGTGACCGCTGCCGGCACGATCACGACAACCTGGCAGGGGGAGTGTCGACGCTGCCTCGGCTTGGTGGTCGGTGAGCTTGTGCTCGATTGCGAGGAGGTCTTCGAGGACCGCCCGGTCGAGGGGGAGACCTACCCGATCGAACACGACCAGATCGACCTCGAACCGATGGTTCGTGAACAGGTGCTGCTGTCGCTGCCGCAGAACCCGTTGTGCTCTGCGACCTGTGAGGGTCCGATACCCGAGGAATTGCCGGTTCTGGTCGCCGATGACGACGAGGGATCCGTTTCGCCCAAAGACCCGCGCTGGGCGGCCCTCGACGACCTCCGCCTCGACCGGTAGGGCGCGCTCGACCAACCCCGCGGCGACCTCTGGTCACGGTGACAGCGCCGGAACGGTGAGGATTCGGACACGGCACTGACGGTGGACTATGCTTTGGCCCCTGTGTGCACCCGCCGCGGATGCGGGTGGTGCGCGCGGTTGACAAGTCCCTCCCCAGATTGCACAGGAACGACGATGGCCGTCCCAAAGAAGAAGATGTCGAAGGCGAAGACCCGCATGCGCCGTGCGTCCGCCTGGAAGCTGTCCGCTCCGCCGCAGAGTGTCTGCCCGCGCTGCAACATCACCAAGTTGCCCCACGTCGTGTGCGGTAACTGCGGGTGGTACCACGGTCGTCAGGCGATCGAGGTCGACTGATCCAAATCCCCACCCCAGGTGGCACCGGCGCGATAACATTCCGCCCGTCACACCCGGTGGCGCGGCGCGTTGAGGCGACGAGGCGGACCGCACCACGGTGTTTCCCGTCCGAGCACACCGCCGTAGAGGAGATCGTCGATGCCAGCCGAAACGCATACGCATTCCGCTCCCCTCGACCGGTCCCGGGTGTTGGAAATCGTGCAGGACCTGCTGGGTGAGATCCTCGAGATCGACCCGGGCTCGGTCTCCGAGTCGGACTCCCTCGTCGAAGACCTTCATGCCGACTCGATCGCCCAGTACCAACTGGTTGAGGCGTTGATCAGCGAGTTCGGGGAGCGCACCGTATCCGACTTTGAGACCGACGAGTTCGACGACATCGAACTCGTCAGTGACGCGGTCGACTATGTCGTCGCGCGACTTGGCTGACGGGGGGCGCGCCGCCCGGCTCGAGGCGCTGAGCGAGCAGCTCGGGTACGTGTTCGGTTCGCCCGACCTGCTCGAAGCCGCCCTGTTGCACCGGTCGTGGTGCGCCGAGAACGGCGGGGTGCCCAGCAACGAGCGACTCGAGTTCTTGGGCGATGCGGTGTTGCAATTGGTCATCACCGACCGGCTCTTTTCCGCCGAACCGCCGCTGCCCGAGGGGGTGCTGGCCCAGCGCCGCGCCGCCCTGGTCAACACCCGAACCCTCGCCGGAGCGGCCCGCCGGGTCGATCTGGGTGGGGTCATCCGGCTCGGTCGGGGAGAGGCCTCCACCGGTGGCGCCGACAAGGATTCGATCCTCGCCGATGCCACCGAGGCGGTACTCGGGGCCGTCTACCTCGACGGTGGTCTCGACGTGGCCACCGAGGTGACGACGCGCTGGTTGTCCGGCGATATCGAACGAATCGAAGCCGGTGGCGATCTCGGCGACGCGAAGTCGAAGCTTCAGGAACTCACCGCCCACGGCCTCGAGGCGGTTCCCCACTACGAAGTGTGGGGTAGCGGACCCGAGCACGCCCTCGACTTCCAGGCACGGGTACGGCTCGTGCCCGCCGAGATCGATCCCGCAGATTTCGATGTTGCCGTAGCCACCGGAGCGGCGGCGACGGTGTGGGGCGAGGGGCTCGGCCGCACGAAAAAGGACGCCGAACAAGCAGCTGCGACCGCTGCCCTGAAACGACTGGTCGACGAAGGGAAACTGAACGATGAGCATGCCTGAGCTGCCCGAGCTGGAGATCCTTCGGCGAGACCTCGACAAAGAGGTCACCGGCAAGAAGATCAAGTCGGTGGAGATCACCGGAACTCAGACCACCAAACGCGGCGGAACGAAGAAGTCGCTGCTGGCCCGCCTCGACGGACACAAGATCGATTCGGTGAGCCGCAAGGGAACCTGGATCGTCCTCGGGCTCGATTCGGGGGAGAAGGCGATGATTTCGCTCGGTGCCGGCGCCGGGCTTCGGCGAAACCAGGCCAAAGACGCCCCGCAGCCGGGTCTTGCGGTGAACATCACGTTCACCCAGGGTGGGCAGCTGCGCCTGCTCGACCCGAAGAAGTCGTGTGAGTTTTTCGTCGTCGGCGAGGACGAGGTGGCCGACGTGGTCGGCGAGATCGGCTTCGACCTGGTGGAGGAGGCGATCCCGTGGACCAAGTTCGGTGAGCAGCTGCTACGACGCAACGCCAAGCTGAAGGCGATACTGATGGACCCGACGTTCCTCGTCGGCATCGGACCGATGTACTCCGATGAGATCCTCTTCGAGTCGGGCCTGCGCTACGACCGCACCCCCGAGGGGCTGTCGACCCAGGAACTTCGTCGCCTCAGCCGTGCTGCGGTCGAGATCGTGCACGATTCGATCAAACACGGCGGTGCCTCGGTCGGGCCGGACGGCTGGGTCAACCTCCACGGCGAGGCCGGGTCGTACAACGAATTCATCAACGTTCACCATCGCGACGGCGAAATGAGCCCTCGTGCCCGCGGCCCGATCGTGAAGGCGAAGTTCCAAGGCGCCTACACGTATTTCTGCGAGCAGACCCAGGTCTGAGCGGCTCAGGTCGTCGCTGTAGGCTCGCTTCGTGTTCCTCAAGACGCTGCAGATCAGGGGCTTCAAGTCCTTTGCTGATGTGGCCTCGCTTCAACTCGAACCCGGGGTCACCGTCGTGGTCGGCCCCAACGGTTCCGGCAAGTCGAACGTGGTCGATGCGATCGGCTGGGTGCTCGGTGCCCAGGCGCCCTCTGCGGTGCGTTCCCAGAAGATGGATGACGTCATTTTCGCCGGGTCGGCGAAACGGCCGGCTCTCGGTCGCGCCGAGGTCAGCCTCACGATCGACAACACCTCGGCCACCCTGCCGATCGAGTTCAACGAGGTCACCATCACCCGCACCCTGTTTCGTTCGGGTGACAGCGAATACCAGATCAACGGCGTGTCGTGTCGATTGCTCGACATTCAGGAGCTTCTGAGCGACTCGGGGGTCGGGCGCCAACAACACGTCATCATCAGCCAGGGTCAGATCGATGCGGTGCTGAACGCCAAGCCGGAGGACCGGCGCCTCATCATCGAGGAGGCGGCCGGGGTGTTGAAATTCCGGCGTCGCAAGGAGAAGTCCGAACGGCGCCTCAACGCCACCGAGGGCAACCTGTTGCGCATCCAGGACCTGTTGCGCGAGGTGCGCCGCCAGCTTCGTCCGCTCGAACGCCAGGCCGATGCGGCCCGCCGCCACGAAGCGGTGATCACCGAGTTGACGGCGTTGCGGTTGCACCTCGTGGGTCGCGAACTGTTTCGGCTCCGCCAGCAGTTGCAGGAGTCGACCCGCACTCAGAACGAGCTTCGCACCACCGACCGCGAAATTCGGCGCCGCCTCGCCGGCCTCGACGCCGAGATTCTCGCGACCGAGGCGCAACTGTCGGCGATGGGCGGCGACGACTTCGGCGATGCGCTCGTTCGCTACGAGTCGTTGCGTGAACGCGCCAAGGGGATGCAGTCGTTGCTGATCGAGCGGCGCCGTGGCATCGAACGCGATCGCAACGCGTTTGTCGATCAGGCGGTCGTGGCGACCCTCGAAGCCGAACACGCACAGTTGACGGGTGAGTTGGCCCAGGTGGTCGCCGATGAGGCGGCGGCCATCTCCAACACGGCCGCGCTCGAGGCCGCCGAAGTGGAGTTGGCCGAGGCCCGCCGCGAATTCGAGTCCGACTGGGGCGACGGTGTTGCTCCGCCGCCGAGCGAGGCTGCGGAGATCCGAGGCGAACTCGCAGCGTTGCGCGCCACCATGGAGCGCACCGAGGCCGACAGCCGCCGGCTCAACACCCAACGCGAGAGCGCCCGCACCAAGCTCGAGCGCATCGTCGACGAGTCGCAACGCCTCGTCACCCAGCACGCCGAGGCGGAGGCGAACGTTGCACAGTTCGGGACGAGCGCCGAGCGGACCGAACGAGAACGGGCCGAGGCGGAGTCAGCGATCGTCGAGGTCGAGGAGCGCGCCGCGAACGCGTCGGCCGAACTGCACAGCTGGACCGCACGGGCCGAGGCATTGTCCCTCGCCCTCGACGACGCCCGTAAGAAGGCCGGTGCGAAGCACCTCGCCGGACTCGATGGGGTCGTGGGCACCCTGCTCGACATCGTCGAGGTCGACGAAGGGTGGCAGAGCGCATTCGAGGCGGCGGCGGGCGAGGCGCTGAGCGCGGTGGTCGTAGCCGACGGCACCACCGGGCGTGCGGCGTTGGCGGCGCTGAACAACAACACGTTGTCCGGAGCGGTTCTGGCCATTACCCAGGCGGTGAGTCAGACCCGCGGCGCCGAGGTGTCCGCCGGAATCGGCGAGGCGTTGCGTCAACACGTCAAGGGGCTGAGCCCGGATGTGGAGCCGCTGCTCGACGCGCTGTTGAGCGGGGTGGTGGTCGTCGACGGCGACTGGACCGCTGCCCTCGACGCAGCGCTGGCACATCCGGACGCGACGATCGTGAGTCGAAGTGGCGACCGCTTCGGCCGTACCGGTTGGCGGGTCGGCCAAACCGGAACCGGGGCTACCGGCGCGGCGCTGGTCGAGGCGCAGGAGCACCTTGGCACCGCACGCGAGGCGGCCGAACAGACCGCGGCTGAGTTGAAACTCGCCAAGGAACGTCTGGCCCAGTTGCGTCGCGACGCCAACGATGCCGAAAAGGCCGACGACCAGAACACCTCGCGGGTGCGCAGCCTGGCCGATGCGCTCCGGCGTACCGAACGCGACCGGGTCGAGTCCGAACGAGAGATGGCGACGGTCGACCAGCACCTCGCCGACCTCTCCGAGCGCATCGAGCGCGAATCGGCGCGGCGCACCGAACTCGAACAGCGGCTGCCAGCGCTCGAGGCGGTCGAGGCGGAGATGTCCGAGCGGGCCCGGAAGATGGCCGAGGCGCGGCGAGAGCTCGAGGCGAAGGCCTCGCGGGTCGGAGCGCTGCGCACCGACGTGCAGGTCAAGGTGAAGGGTCTCGCGGATCGTAAGCGCTTCCTCACCGAGCGCATCGCGCAGGTGGACGAGCGCTTGAGCCGCAACCAGGCCGAGCGCCTCGCTGCCGAACAGCGCCGCCTGCAACTCGACGCCCGCGCCGAGGTCACCGACGTGCTCGTCGCCTTTGTCGCCGATCGTCTCGTCGAGGTCGAAGCCGGCCTGGCGGTGTTGCGAGATGCCCGGCGGAGACAGTCCGAAAAGACCCGTGCGGTGACCGCCACGCTCGAGGATCTTCGCCGGTCCCGCGCCGGGGCCGAACGAGAACTGGAGGAGAACCGCGAGCGGATGCAGCGGGCCGAGATCGCGGACGCCGAGACCCGCATGAGGCTCGAGGCCGCGACCGAGCAGGTCCGCACCGAACTCGATGCTGAGCCCGAGGTAGCGATTCGCGCCGAGTGCCCCGAACTCCCCGACGGAGTGACCCCGCAGGCCCGCCTGCGTGAACTCGAACGCGACCTCAAGTTGATGGGGCCGATCAACCCGCTCGCGCTGCAGGAGTTCGAGGCGCTCCAGGAGCGCCATCAGTTCCTCGAGAGCCAGCTCGAAGACATCCGCTCGACCCGCAAGGAACTCACGAAGGTGATCCGGGCGATCGACGAGGAGATCGTCAACGTGTTCGCCGCCGCGTATGCGGATGTGGCGATGAACTTCAAGGAACTGTTCGAGCTGTTGTTCCCCGGCGGCCAGGGTGGGTTGACGCTGACCGACCCGAACGACCTGCTGAGCACCGGCATCGAGATCGAGGCGCGGCCCTCGGGTAAGAACGTCCGCAAGCTGTCGCTGTTGTCCGGCGGTGAGCGCTCGCTGGTGGCGTTGGCGTATCTGTTTGCGGTGTTCCGTAGCCGCCCTTCGCCGTTCTACGTGATGGACGAGGTGGAGGCGGCGCTCGACGACGTGAACCTGCACCGGTTCCTGTCGCTCGTGGCCGAGTTCCGTTCGACCGCACAGTTGATCATCGTGAGTCACCAGAAGCGCACGATGGAGGCCGCAGATGTGCTCTACGGCGTGACGATGGAGCCCGGCGGGTCCTCGAAGGTTCTCAGCGAGAAGGTCGGCGCCGCACGCTCCTGAACTGTGCGTTGAGTGCGGTACCGGCGGCGGGGACAGCGGCGGGGACCGCGGCGGGGACGCGGATGGTCCTGGATGCGCCGCGGCGTTCGCAGTGGCGGCCTCAGTTGCCCGAGCGAGTTCCGAGCGAGGTGGTCGTTCGGTCCGAGGCGCGCGTGGTCGTGGTTCGACCCGTCTCAGAGGTGGCCCCGTCGCGTGCGGTCGTCGTGGCTCGCGATTCGCCCGCGGGTTCGGTGGTTGTCGATTTCGACGGCGAGGCGGTGGTCGTGGTCACGGCGGAAATGGGTTGGCCGTCCTCATCGAGCTCCAGGCCGAGGAGACATGCCGCGATGGTTCTCGACATCGTGCGGGCCGCGGCGTCGGAGATCTGATCGTTCGGGCCGCCGGTTCGTCGCAGCTCGGCCATGATGTCGGCGTCGTCGCGGATGCCGTCGTAGGTGCATCGAGCGACGTCTTCAGTGACCCCGTTTGCGGTGACCTGCTTGACGAACTCGTCCTCGGGGAAGGAGTCGTCGTCACCCCCGCATCCCGTTGTGAACAAGATTGCGGCCACCGCGAGCGCACCGATGAGTCGCTTCATAGGGGCCAACTGTATCTGGCCCGACCCATGGTGCCGTGCCTGAGCACCCGCTCGCTTTAGGGGCGCGCCGATGCCCACGCAGTTGCGTTGTGGACCGAGAGTTGGAGGTTCAGACGGCTGGGCAGGTCCGGGCTTGTCCGGGCTTGTCCTGAGGAGTCGCAATCGCCGGTTCATTGGCGTATCGGTGGTTGGGGTGGTTTGGTCGGGGTGAGGGAGAGTTGCCCGACTGTGGGGCGCCCGGCCCTCGTCGCTCCACCGGTTCGGCTGCTCCTGCCCGAGTTTCGGTGGGTGCGGGCGTCGTGGGGTCGGTACATGCGGGTGTTGGGGGTGGCGGCCATGCGGTCGTAGCGGTGTCGGATGGTGGCGATCGCGTCGGCCAAATCGACGGTTCCGCCGCGGACTTTCACCTTCGGTCGGGCCGGTGGTTCGGGTTGGGTGGCGAGTTCTTCGGGGATGGGGCCTTGGCGTTGTACCCCGTGTTGTTGTCCCCAGATCGTGATGCCACAGGGGTGGGTGTAGAGGGTCCATCCGTCGGTGGTGATGTGCATGGCCCATCCGACGCGGTGCACCAGGCCGTGGTGGTGTCGGCACAGACACGCCAGGTTGTTCACCGCGGTGGCGCCGCCGTTGCGGTGATGGCGAACATGGTGGGCTTCGGTCTGTTGGACCGGTGCTTCACAGCCGGGGAAACAACACCCCCCATCCCGGGCGGCGAGTGCGGCGCGTTGAGCGTCGGTCGCCAACCGCACGGAGTGGCCGACATCCAACGGTTGGCCCAGGCTGTCCAACAGGACGGCGCGGAGTTCTGGGTCGCACATCATCCGTTCGATCACGTCCGCGGTGAGTGGATCACCGGTAGGCGAATACGCGCGTGGTTGGCCGTGTTCGTCGTGTTGCAGAATCACTGTGACTTCGGCGGTTCCTGGCCGGTAGTTGCCCGACAGGGTGAACTGGGTGCCGAACCGGCACAGGTCCATCAACGCTTTAGCCCGCAACTGCGATTCTGATGTCGTCGGTGACCGGTCGAATTGTTCGGCGTCGTTGCGGACAGCTTTGCGGTGACGGTTGGTGGCGTCGGTGATGGCTTGGCGGACGACCTCGGCGTAGTCGCCGAAGAACTCTCCGACGATCTCTACACCGATGACACCGTCGGGGCCGTGGATGTCGCGCAGGTCGAGCCAGGACTCCTCTGCAGGTGGGGCGGGTTCGGTGCCGTCGGTGTCGACGAGTCGTGCCAACGCGGCGATGACCTTTTCCCATTTCGCGAACGTCAAATGCTCCGCCAAATCCAACATGGGCCCGGCGTTGTCGGACCAGGTGGGTTCGATCCGCGGGTTCGACCACCGTCCGATCACGACCAGGTGATCAAACCCCACGACACCCGACCGCAGGCGGTCCAATACCTCGGGTCGATACCGGCGTCGTACCGCCCGAGCGACCGAAACGCGTCGGGCGGCGGTCACACCGGAACAACGAGCGGTCTTGGACACCCACGCTTTGGTGGACAGGCCCTCGACGACGTCGGTCATCCCAACAGCATCCAACTCGCCCACCACGTCGATCATGTGCAGATCCAAACGGCGTTGCAGTTCGAACAACACCGCAACATCGTCGATCCCGGAACCCAGGTTATTCAGGTCGCTGTCGAAGCCCTCGAACATGTGTATGACTCTAAACGCGACCCCTGACACTGAAGCCGGGTGGGCCAGATCTTCGGGAACCACGAACGCCCGATGAACCAGACGAGCCCGAAATGCTCAGGGCCGACCAGCCGACTACGGCAGGCGCTGGTACCACCACAGCGACAGCACGCTCGACAACGCGAGCAACCCGAGGCCCCAGCCGAGGACCTTCGCGGTGATCTCGACCCGTTCGATGTCGTAACCGATCGAGCTGCCCAACTCCTCGTAGACCTTGGTGAGGTCCTTGGTGGAGGCGGCTTCGAAGAACTGTCCGTGGGTCTGTTCGGCGAGGTTCCCGAGGGCGTCGGTGTCGACCGGGACCGGCACGATCTCGGTGTTGCCCGTTCCCGTTCCGTCGTCGACCTCGACGTATCCGTCGGCGGTGCCAAAGGCGATGGTGTAGACGGGCACGCCGGCGTCGAGCGCCGGCTGAATCGCATCCTCGGTGGGCGTGCCGACGGTGGTCATCCCGTCGGAGAGCAATACGATGACCGCCGGCGGGCGTTCGCCGTCGCTGTCGGCAGGCACCGAGGCGATGGCCTTCAGTGAGGTGTTTACGGCATCGCCGATCGCGGTTCCCTCGCCGAGTTCCAAACCGTCGATCGCGGTCACCGCCTGGCGACGGTTGGTCGTCGGCGGCACCAACAAGGAGGTGCTGCCGTTGAAACTCACCACCCCGAGCTGCAGGTTGGCAGGAACCGACTCGACGAAATCGACGGCGGCGGACTTGGCCGATTCGATGCGCGACGGGTCGACGTCGGTGGCGTACATCGACAGCGACGTGTCGATCGCCAAGATGATCGTGGTCCGTTCCCGGGGCACCCGCTGTTCGTTCTGCGGTCGGGCATAGGCGGTGACGAGCACGGCGAGCGCACACAGGTGCAACGCCGCGACGAGGTGGCGTTTCCAGCCGGGGCTCTTCGGTGCGATCTTGTCGATCAGGTTGACGTTGCTGAACCGCACGGCGCTTCGCCGACGACGAAACTGCACCGCGATGTAGCCGACGACGAGCGCAGCGACGGCCACCAGCCACCACAGGCGCTGGGCATCGAGAAACTTCCAATCCATCGGTGTTTCCTCAGTTCCTTCCCGGGGCGAGTTCTGGGGCGAGTCCCAGGGCGAATTCCAGTGCGAGTTCCAGTGGGGGTTTCAGCGCGGCGGCGATCATGGCGGGTGCTACCGCCCGCCCATCGTTAGGTGGCGCCGGTTCGACGCAACGAATTGGGCGAGGGCCAACAGCCAGTCCTCGTCGGTGCGTAACCGGAGATGGTGGGCCCCCGACGAGGTGATGGCCGCAGCGATAGCGCGACGCTGTTCGGCGGCGACGCGGGCATAGTCGGCGCGCAGTCGCCGCGACGAGGTGTCGACCTCGCGCAGTCGCCCGGTCTCGGTGTCGTGCAGGGTGACGACGCCGACGTCGGGCAATTCGAGTTCGCGGGGGTCGATGACCTCCACGGCGAGGACTTCGTGGCGCACCGCGAGGGTGGCCAACTGGTGCCGCCAGTGCTCAGGCTCATCCAGCCAATCGGAGATCACCACCACGAGCGCTCGCCGCCGCGCGACTGCGGTCGCCTGCTTGAGCAGCAGCCCGATGCGGGTGGTTGTGGCATCTCGCGGCGACGCATCGACCCGCTGGAGAATCGACATCAGATGCTTGCGGCCCTGTCGTGCGGGGATGGTGACGGCGCGGTCTGCGGTGGAGATCACCGCGCCCACGCGGTTTCCGGAGCGGGCGGTCAGGAAGCCGACCCCGGCTGCGGCGGCCAACGCCAGGTCGCGCTTCTCCCACTCCGCCGTGCCGAAGTCGAGGCTGGCGGAACGGTCGGCGACGATCCACGTTTCGAGTTCCCGATCGGCGATCGTCTCACGGATGTGGGTCTGGGCGGTTCGAGCGGTGACCGTCCAGTCGATCCGTCGAACGTCGTCGCCCGGCGCGTAGACGCGGGCCTCTCCCGGTTCTGAGCCGTGTCCGGGAACCAGCCCGCGGTGGTCGCCGTGCAAGATGCCGTCGAGCCGTCGGGTGATCGACATCTCGAGTCGGCGCAACACCTCGGCGGAACGTCGATCGCTCGCGACGGCATCGGCGAGCGATCCGCCCTCGGGCGGGGTGATGGTGTTGGCGTTGGTGCGCTTGGCCACGGTCGCGACGATTCGGTTCTACAGGTAGGTCGGCGGAATCGGCGTCGTCGGCGACGATGCGGGAGCCGCCGGGGGGATCGCTCCGGACCCGACCCCAGACCCGACCCCTGGGGCGGCGGTGGCGGCGGTGGCGGCGTGCGAGGGCGCCGCGACGGAGGGCTGGGTCGGAGCGTACGGGTTCGTCGGCGGGGTCGTGGCGGCCCGCGCGTGAACCGGTTGCACCGCCGCAGCGGGGACCGAGGACAGGATCCGTGCCAGCACGGTTTCGGAGTCGACCTCGGCTGCGAGCGCCTCGTAGGTCAACACCAGTCGGTGGCGCAGGATCTCGGGGGCGACGTCGTAGATGTCCTGTGGCACCGCGTAGTCGCGGCCGCGCATCAACGCCATCGCCCGACCGGCACGAACCAGGCCGAGGCTGGCTCGAGGGCTGGCTCCGAACTCGATGAACGGTGCGAGGTCGGCCAGGCCGTAGTTCTGCGGTGTACGCGTCGCGAACACGAGGTTGACGGCGTACTCCAGCACGGCCCGGTCGCAATAGACCGCCTCGGCGTGCCGTTGCAGGGTGGCCACATCAGCCAGCGCCAGCACCTCGTGGGTCTCGGGCGGCGACACCCCCATGCGGTTCACGATCTCGAGTTCCTCGGTCGGGCTCGGATATCCGAGGACGATCTTCATGAGGAACCGGTCGCGCTGGGCCTCGGGGAGGGGATAGACCCCCTCGTTCTCGATCGGGTTCTGGGTGGCCAACACGAGGAACGGGTCCGGGGCCGGGTAGGTCTGGCCGCCGATCGTCACGTGGCGTTCCGCCATCACCTCGAGCAGCGCGCTCTGCACCTTCGCTGGCGCTCGGTTGATCTCATCGGCGAGGAGGAAGTTGGCGAAAACCGGACCGAGTTCGACATCGAACTCCTCGGTGGAGGCGCGAAAGATCCGGGTGCCGACGATGTCGGAGGGCAACAGGTCGGGGGTGAACTGGATCCGGTTGAACGTGCCGCCGACGGAGCGGGCCATCGTCTCCACCGACAGGGTTTTGGCGAGGCCCGGGACGCTTTCCAACAGGCAGTGACCGTTGGCGACGAGACACACGATCATCCGCTCGATCGCCCGCTCCTGGCCGACCACGACCTTGCGCATCTCGAACAGGAGACGTTCCAGCATCTCATGGGGGGTGGAGGTGTTGCGGGGTGGTGCCGCCGGATCGTCGGATGACAGGGCGTCGGTCGTGGACATGGGCTCTCCTGGTCGATCTCTCTTCGGGGCCGGCTGTGGTGAGGATGCCGATGCGCTACGCCGTCCCGCGGGCCGACCCGGTTGGCGCCACACCTGGCGACGCCAGGTGGAAGGGTACGGCGAAGCCGAGCGCGAGTGGGGTTTCTGCGCTGAGATGCGACTCAGAGGTGTCGTGGCTCCGGGCGCTCGGTCGGTTCGCCGATTCGGCGTCGTGGCGGCTCACCTAGTCTCTACGCCATGAACACCGTGTTGTTTCTGATCCTGATAGCGGTCCTGCTGATCGCGGTTGCGTCGGTCGCCTTCGTCGGTCTCACCAACCGCAAGCCCGGCGACGTCGGCGGCTCGTTGATCCCGGACCAGACCCAGGAACCCACCCTGCCGGCGACAGCGGTCGATGCCTCCGAGACCGCACAGGACGCCTTCGGTTCGGCGATCGACACCGAGATGGAACGCATCGGCGACACCGGTCCGTTGCTCGACGACGGGGTGGAGGCGCCGGCCGACGTTTCGGGTCTCGATGCCACCGTGGTCGAGCCGGGGCTGATCGAACCCGAGGTCGTCGTCGACAAGCCGACCTTCCGCGACCGCCTCGCCCGGGCCCGCAGCGCATTCAGCGGTGCGCTCGGTTCCATCCGCGGACGCTCGACGATCGACCAGGACACCTGGGACGACCTCGAGGAGGCGCTGTTGCGTGCCGATGTCGGCATCGGGCCAGCGACCGAGCTGCTCGAATCGGTGCGGGCGACGGTGAAGGCGAACGGGTTGACCACCTCGGACGAACTCATCGACGCGGTCAAGGACGAGATGAAGTCACGCCTGCGGGGTCCGTCGATCGAGCTGGCCGAGAGCGCCGAGGGGCCCACGATCTGGTTGTTCGTCGGCGTCAACGGCGTGGGTAAGACCACCACGATCGGCAAGGTGGGCAAGCGACTCACCGATGAGGGCCGCAGCGTCGTCATGGCGGCCGGCGACACCTTCCGCGCCGCCGCAGCCGAGCAGCTCGATACGTGGGCGCAGCGCTGTGGCGCCGATATCGTGCGCGGTGCCGAAGGGTCGGATCCGAGCTCGGTCATCTTCGACGGCGTGGCCAAGGCCGCCGCGCAGGGCAGCGAGTTCGTGCTCGCGGACACCGCCGGTCGTCTCCACACCAAGTCGAACCTGATGGACGAGCTCGGCAAGGTGCGTCGAGTGGCCGACAAGGGCGCCGGTTCGGTGACCGAGGTGCTGTTGGTGCTCGACGCGACCACCGGCCAGAACGGGCTCATCCAGGCTCAGCAGTTCACCGACGCGGTCGACCTCACCGGAGTGGTGCTCACCAAGCTCGACGGCTCGGCGAAGGGCGGCATCGTGTTCGCCATTCAGAGCCAGCTGGGAATCCCGGTCAAACTCGTCGGACTCGGCGAAAGCGCCCAGGACCTCGTCGACTTCGACGCGGATCAGTTCGTCGACGCCCTGTTCGCGGAGGACTGACCCGCACCGGGTCGGTGCGCCCCGCACGGAGTCACCGGATCTCGCACCGAGTCACGTAGGCTGATCACGCCATGTTTGAAGCACTGTCAGATCGATTCGAGGGGATCTTCAAGCGTCTCCGCAACAGTGGACACCTCAGCGCCGATCAGGTGGAAGAGGTCCTGCGCGAGATTCGTGTCGCCCTCCTCGAGGCGGACGTCAACATCAAGGTCGTCCGCAGCCTCCAGAACCGGATCCGTGAACGCGCGGTCGGCACCGAGGTCCACGAGGCGCTGACCTCGGCCCAGCAGATCATCAAGATCGTCAACGAGGAACTCATCAATACCCTCGGCGGCGAGACGATGAAGATCACGTTCTCGTCGAAGCCGCCCACCGTGGTGCTGATGGCCGGCCTGCAGGGTTCGGGCAAGACGACGAACTCGGCGAAGCTCGCCCGCTGGTTCAAGGCCCAGGGTCGCAACCCGATTCTCGTCGGCGCCGACCTGCAACGGCCTGCCGCGGTCGAACAGCTCCGGGTGCTCGCCCAACAGATCGACGTGCCGGTCTACTCCGAGCCGACCGATCCGGTCGCCGTCGCCCAGGGGGCCATCGCCGAGGCGCGCCGCCTGGGCCGCGACGTGGTCATCGTCGACACCGCCGGTCGTCTCGCCATCGACGAGGAGTTGATGGCCCAGGTCCGCGAGATTTCCGACGCGGTCGACCCCGACTACACGTTCCTGGTCATCGACGCCATGTTGGGCCAGGATGCGGTCACCGTCGCCGAGCATTTCAACGAGACGCTCGAACTCGACGGCGTCATCCTCACCAAGCTCGACGGCGACGCACGCGGCGGCGCCGCGCTGTCGGTGAAGGAGGTCGTCGGCAAGCCGATCGCCTTCGCGTCGACCGGTGAGAAGCTCGACGACTTCGACAGCTTCCACCCCGATCGACTCGCCAGCCGCATCCTCGGCATGGGCGACATGCTCACCCTCATCGAAAAGGCCGAGGAGGTCTTCGATCAGGAACAGTCCGAGATCGCCGCCGAACGCCTCATGGCCGGCACGTTCACCTTCGACGACTTCGTCGAACAGCTCAACGCGCTGCGCAAGATGGGGTCGCTGTCGTCGATCATCGGCATGTTGCCGGGCATTCCCAAAGAGGTCCGCGACATCGAGATCGGCGATAAGGAGGTCGGCCGCGTCGAGGCGATCATCCGGTCGATGACCATCGAGGAACGCGCCAACCCCGACGTGATCGATACGAGTCGACGCCAGCGCATCGCGAGGGGCTCCGGCACCAACCCGACCGAGGTCCAACAGCTCATCACGCAGTTCAAAGAGATGCGGCGCATGATGCAGCAGATGGGCAACATGGACCGCTTCTCGAAGCGCAAGGCCAAGAAGATGAAGAAGGGGGCCAAGCGCAAGGGTAAGGGCGGCAACCCGAGTCGCGTGAGTGCGAAGGGCACGATGCCGCTCGGTCAGGGGATGCGGATGCCGGGGGTCGACCCGCTCGCGGCAGAACTCGAAAGGGCCGGCATCGACCTTCCGGGTCTCGACTTCGGGCGCGACTCCTGAGTCTGCGTCCCGACGACCGGAGGGGTACCCCGACCCGGTCTTTTCGGCCTCGGGTGGCCCACTCGGGTGCCGCCATGGCCTAGGATCGTTCCCCGTGTCCGGGCAGCGGGAGTTGCCCGGTACCCCGATCACCGATCACAATGTTCCATCGCCGCGCTTGTTCGCATTCCCCGCGGCACCTCGACTGAAGATAAGAGAGAAACTGTGGCAGTCCGTCTCCGCCTCATGCGCATGGGCAAAAAGAAGCAGCCCACCTACCGAATCGTCGCCGCCGATGCCCGCTCGCCACGCGACGGGCGCTTCATCGAGATCGTCGGCACCTACGATCCGCGCCGTGAGCCCTCCGCCATCGCCCTCGACAACGAAAAGGCTGTCAAGTGGCTTCGCAACGGCGCCCAGCCGAGCGAGCGCGTCGAGAAGCTTCTGAAGATCTCGGGCGTCTGGGACGAGTTCCAGGCCTCCAAGTCGAAATGAGCGGCACCGAGGTGAGCGAACGCGCTGAAGACGTCGTGCGTCACGTGGTGACCGCGATCGTCGATCATCCCGACGTCGTGCGGGTCTCCACCGACACTGACCGCGATCCCGCCCGAATCAACATCGAAGTGGGCGAGGGCGACATGGGCCGGGTCATCGGCCGCCGCGGCCGCGTCGCGAACGCCATTCGCGCGCTGGGCCGTGCCGCTGCGGCGATCGACGGCGAGGACGTCGACGTCGAATTCGTCGACTGAGCAACGACGACATCCCATGGCACTGCTGGAGGTCGGCCGGATCGGCAAGGCCCACGGGCTGCGGGGTGAGGTGAGCGTTCGACTGATCTCCGATCGGCTCGAACGTGTCGCTCCAGGATCACAGTTGCAGACGAACCGCGGTGTGCTCACCGTGGTTTCGTCGCGCCCACACCAGAATCGTTGGATCGTCCAGTTCGAGGGGGTTGCGGGCCGCACCGCAGCCGAGGAACTGCAGGGCACCGTGTTGTCGGCCGAGGCGATCGACGATCCGAGTGCGCTGTTCGTCCACGACCTGATCGGCGCCCACGTGGTCGACGCCGACGGTATCGACCGGGGCGTGGTTCGTGCAGTCCAAGCGAACCCGGCGAGCGACCTGTTGGTGCTCGACGGCGACGTATTGGTTCCGATGGTCTTCATCGTCGGCGACGTCGAACGGGCCGACGGCGGTGATGGTGGCGACGGCGCCGATGGTGGCGATGGCGGTGGTAGTGAGCGCCGAGTCGTGCGCGTCGAGGTTCCCGACGGTCTTTTCGACCTGTAGGCATCCGTGATGCGCATCGATGTGTTCAGCATCTTTCCCGAGATGATCCGCGGGTTCGCCGAACACTCGCTGCTCGGCAAAGCCCGCGGCAACGGTCTCGTCGACCTGCGGGCCTACGACCTGCGCGATCACGCCCCAGACCGTCACAAGACCACCGACGATGCGCCGTTCGGCGGAGGTGCCGGGATGGTGATGACCCCGGGGCCGATCTTCGCTGCGGTGGAGGCGGCCGACGCGCCCCGTCCGTTGCTGTATCTGTCCCCGTCGGGGCGGCGCTTCGACCAGGAGATGGCCGAGGAGTTGGCCGGAGGCGAGGGCTTCTCGCTGCTGTGTGGGCGATACGAGGGCGTGGATCAGCGCGTGATCGACCACCTGTGCGACGGTGAGGTGTCGATCGGCGACTACGTCCTCAACGGTGGCGAGGTGGCGGCGCTGGTGATGATCGAGGCGGTGACGCGACTCGTGCCCGGCGTGATGGGCAATGCCGAGTCGGGCCTCGACGAGTCGTTTTCCTCGGGGCTCTTGGAGTATCCCCACTACACCAGGCCCGCGGAGTTTCACGGGTGGTCGGTGCCGGCGGTGTTGAGAAGCGGCGATCACGGCCGCATCGAGCGGTGGCGACGGGCTGAGGCGCTCGCCAAGACGTTGCGCAGGCGGCCCGATCTGATCGCCGGCGCCGCGTTGAGCGATCAGGACCGCGCGTTGTTGGCCGACCACGGCTATGATCTCCTCGGCCTTCCCACGGGTGAATCCGCCTCCTGAACGCGATGCTCTGCGTCGCTTCGTCGGGGTCGGGGCTCGGTCTTGGTGCCGAGAGCCGTGGACGAGTAGGCTCTCATCCCTGTGCGCCCGCAGGCGCGCCCCAGTTCGAAACATCCCCGCAGGAGCTACCGCGCCATGAAGCCGACCGACGTTGTCGACCAGAAGAGCATGCGAGACGACGTACCCGACTTTGCCCCGGGCGACACCCTGAAGGTGCACGTGCGAGTCGTCGAAGGCACTCGTGAGCGTGTCCAGGTGTTCCAGGGCGCCGTCATCCGTCGTCAAGGTGGCGGAATCAACGAGACCTTCACCGTTCGCAAGGTGAGCTTCGGCGTGGGCGTCGAGCGAACGTTTCCGGTTCACTCGCCGACGATCGCGAAGATCGAGGTCTTCACCCGCGGCGATGTGCGACGGGCGAAGCTCTACTACCTGCGCGACCGCGTCGGTAAGGCGGCCAAGATCAAGGAAAAGCGCTAAGCGCAATCCTGTGGCCACCTCACAACAGGTGGCGACGTCACCCGCCTCGGAGATGGCGATGGCGTGACAACGACTTCTCCTCCCGTGTTGTTCCCCGGCCAGGTCCGGCGATCGACACGACGCCGACAACGAGGCAAGGGGAGACATGTCGACACAACGTTCAACGATTGGCCGCGATGGAGAAACCGTCGCGGCCAATTGGTATCTGAGGGCGGGATACGAAATCGAGGCTCGGAACTGGCACTGCCGCGAGGGCGAACTCGACATCGTCGCCCATCGCATCGACGAACGCGGAGTCGCCTGCGTCGTGGTGTGCGAGGTCAAGACCCGATCGTCGGCTCGATTCGGATCGGCGGCCGAGGCGGTGACCCGGTCGAAGCAGTACAAGATCCGTGCCGCGACGGTGCGTTACCTCGCTCAACGCGATGGCGGGCCGTGTTCGATCCGCTTCGACGTTGCGGTCGTCGATCGATCACCGCACGGGTATGGAGTGCGTGTGATCGAGGGTGCGTTCTGAGCGGGGCCCGGGTCAGCGCCAACCCTTCCAGCGCGGCAACCCTGCCGGCGCGGCGTCAGATTCCGGTGCCGAGCAAGGCCCAGGCCACCGCGGCGACGGCGATCGCCACGGCGGCGACGATGAGCCAGACATCGATCGGGCGGCGTTTGTACTTGTGGTGCGGGTTGAACCCCATGGTGAACCTCGGTGCCCTCGCAGCGATAGGACCCCCAGTATTGTGCGGACATGAGCGACCTTTCGACCCCCGACGATCCGGCAGCAGAGAACGGCGCCGGGGGCGGTGATGAGACCGCCGGGATGCTGACCGAGGAGCAGGCTCGTGTGCTCGGCAGCCTGATCGAGAAATCGCGCACCACCCCCGACGACTACCCGCTGACGGCGAACGCGTTGATGCGTGCGTGCAACCAGAGCACCTCGCGCGACCCCGTGGTGAACTACGACCAGCGCCAGGTCGAACGGGTCGTCGCGGAGTTGAAGGCGATGGGGCTCGTCCGGTTCGTCCACATGGCGACCGGTCGTGCGGTGACCAAGTACCGACACGTGGTCGATGAGGCGTGGGGACTCGACCCGCAGGAGACCGCGATCGTCGGATTGTTGTTGTTGCGCGGCGCCCAGACGGTTCCGGAACTGAAGTCGCGTTCGGAGCGCTATGGCGGGATTGAGTCGCTTGAACAGGCGGCCACCACGCTGCAACGCCTGGCGGATCGACCCGAAGGATGGGTCGTGCGGCTCGACCGCCAGGTCGGCCAACGCGAGGACCGCTGGACGCACACCTTTCACGGAACTCCGCTCATCTCGGCCGGTGAGGGCGGCGATCGGCCAGGCGGCGGCGCCGGAGCGGCACGCGGTGCAGCGTCGCAGTTGGCCACAGAACAGGCTGCTCGCATCGAGGCCTTGGAATCCGAGGTGGCGCGACTCGCTGCACTGCTCGCCGAGGTGCGCAGCGAACTCGGCCTCGACAGCGCCGAGGGGTGAGCCAGTCATAGGACCGGTCAGACCGACCCGATCGAGGACACGTCCATTCTGAGTGTCATGGGTCGGCGATACGCTTCGGTCGTCATCTCATCGGGGACGGTGTCGGCCCCGACTCGCAGCTTCGCTGCCTCACGTTCACGAATCTCGGCCCAGGCTCGGGCCGCTGGAGGCAGCGATGTTGGCAACAGTGCAGGCGGCGACCCTTTTGGGCGTGCGGGGCTCGCCGGTTCGAGTCGAGGTTCACGTCAGCAACGGAATCCCTGGGCTGAACATCGTCGGGCTTCCGGACGCCTCGTGTCGCGAGGCCCGAGACCGGGTTCGCGCCGCGGTCATCACCAGCGGGTTCAAGTGGGGCGAGTTTCGCGTCACGGTGAACCTTGCCCCTTCCGCGATTCGCAAGGTCGGTTCGGGCCTCGATCTCGCGATCGCCGTCGGATTTCTGCGGGCGACCAAGCAGGTCCCCAACCCCGAATGCGGCGACGACTCGATGGCCTTTCTGGGCGAACTCGGCCTCGACGGAACGCTGCGGCAGATCGTGGGGGTCGTCCCTCTGGCCGCGTGCATCGAGACCCCCGAGCTCGTCGTGCCGCCACGCAACGCCCGCGAAGCTCAGGTGCTTTCGCGCCACCGAGTTCTCACCGCGGAGTCCTTGGGCGAGGTGGTCGCCTGTCTGAAGGGTGACTCGCCGTGGGGTGTTCCTGGGCCGATGGAGCCCGACCCGACCCCGCCGCCTCCCGACCTGGCCGACGTGCGAGGCAATCGCTTTGCCCGGTTCGCACTCGAGGTGGCGGCTGCTGGTGGCCATCACCTGCTGTATGTCGGCCCGCCAGGGAGCGGCAAGACGATGTTGGCCGAGCGCATGCCCGGAGTGCTCGGCCGGCTCAGCGCGGATGAGGCGATCGACGTGACCACCGTCCACAGTGCGGCCGGCGAAACACTCCCCGCCAACGGCCTCATCGAGATGCCGCCCTTTCGAGCGCCGCATCACACGGTGTCGAATGTTGCACTCGTCGGCGGAGGGTCGCACGCGCTGCGTCCGGGCGAGATCAGCCTCGCCCACAACGGTGTGTTGTTTCTCGACGAGCTCGGCGAGTTCAGCGCCGTGGCACTCGACGCGCTGCGCCAGCCCCTCGAATCGGGAGTCATCCACATCAGCCGCGCCCATGCGTCGGCGGCCATGCCCGCGTCGTTTCAGCTGATTGCGGCCATGAATCCGTGCCCGTGCGGGTTCGCCGGGGCTCGACGCCAAGAGTGTCGCTGCACCCCTGCGGCGCTCAACCGATACTCACGGCGGTTGTCGGGGCCGCTGCTCGACCGGTTCGATCTACGCCTGCGCGTCGAGCCGACCGACACCATCGACCTGCTGTCGGTCGAGCGTGGCGAGCCGACCGTCGAGGTCGCCGAGCGAGTTGCCAAGGTGCGCGAACGCTCGGCTCGGCGCGGGGCTCGGGTCAATCGGCTCTTGAGCTCGACCGAGTTGGACCGGCTCGTCGGATTGGAGGCTCCGGCGCGCGAATTGCTCGACGATGCGCTGGCCTCGGGAAGGCTGTCGGGCCGTGGGCTTCGGCGGATCAAATCGGTCGGGCTCACCCTCGACGATCTTCGCGGTGGCGACGGCACACTCGATGCGGGAGTGATCGCACACGCGCTCTCGCTGCGAGCGGATCTGCGATTCGGTGAAGCGGCGGTGATGTCGTGAGCGACAACGGGTCGGCGTCGCCGCGCGAGCTGCTGATGGCGAGCACTCAGCCCGGGCCGGGTGCGGGTGCGGGTGCGGGTGTGAGTGTGAGTGTGGGTGCGGATGTGAGTGTGAGTGTGAGCGCGGCGACTGCCACCCACGAGTTGTTCGAGGCGTGGATCGGGCTGAGTGCGCTCGACGGCATCGGCGCTGGAACCATGTGGCAGATCGAGGCGCAAGGCGGGCTCGAGGCAGAGTGGCAACGGCTGATCGGCGGCGGGCCCCCGTCTTTTCGGGTGCGGCAGGAGCATCGAGCCACGTGGGCCCGGCATCTGAGTTCTGCCGCGGTCGAAGAGGTTCGCGCCCAGGCGCGTCGTCACGTCGAGTTCGGCGTGACGCTGACTCGCCACGGGACGGCTGCTCACCCGTCGATCGACATCGGAGACCCACACGTTCCCGCAGTACTCGCGTGGTTGGGAAGTCCGGTGGGTCAGGAGTCGCCCCGGGTCGGCATCGTCGGCACCCGCCGTGCGAGTCGGCTGGGTGCCGAGATCGCAAGCGAACTTGCGGCCGAGCTGACCAGGCGAGGGGTCGCCGTGGTGTCGGGCCTCGCGGCGGGAATCGACGCCGCAGCGCATCGGGGCGCACTCTCGCGCCTGGGATCGTCCGAGCCGGGTCGAGTGGCGGCGGCTGGGGCGCCGACTGGGGCGGCGGCGCCGATCGGGGTGGTGGGCACCGGCCTGGATGTTGCCTACCCGCAGCGAAACACCGACCTCTATGAGCGGGTCTCGTCGGTCGGGGCGCTGTGCAGCGAATACCCCCTGGGAACGGCACCGGCGCCTTGGCGCTTCCCTGCCCGCAACCGCATCCTGGTGGCGTTGTGCGACGTGCTGGTCGTCGTGGAGAGCAGATCGAGCGGGGGGTCGCTCATCACGGCCGGCATCGCCGGAGAGCGCGGGGTTCCGGTGCTCGCCGTTCCCGGCTCGATCCGTTCTCACAACGCCACCGGCACGAACCGTCTGATCGCCGATGGCTGCGCGCCATGTCTCGGTGTGGACGACGTGCTCGACGTTCTGGGCCAGACGACGCCGAGTGTCGGTCACCAGGGAGCATCGAGACGAGGCCACGACATCGCAGCTCCGGAGGCCGGGTCGGGAGCCGGGAACCACTCGGCCGTCGGCCACGGGCCTTCCTCCGCACCGGCAGCGTTGAGTGCGACGGAACTCGACGTCCTCGACGCGCTCGGTTGGGAGCCGGCCAGCATCGAGATGCTGGCGATTCGCTGTTCGGCGCTGTCGTTGGGGGAGGTCACACTCGCGGTTCAACAGCTGCTGCGCAGCGGGGCGGTCGTCGACTCCGACGGGTGGATCGAGCGGAGGAGGTGATGTGCGCTGCCGGACTGGGCAGAGACTGGGTAGCCTGAGCACGTGAATCCTCGGCCCCCGGCGTGCTGCGCACCCGCCGTCGCACCCGCCGTTGCGCACGGCGATACCCGATGAAGGCGGCGATCGGGCGCCTGGCCGCCGTGGCCATCGCCATCGCCATGGTGACCCTGGCGATTTGGTTCGTGCGGCCAGGAGACGATGACGGCACGTCGGGTTCGAGAGGGTCGGGCAGCGGGCGTGGTGACGGAGCCTTCGACCTCGCATGTGCCGAGGACCTTGCCGAACTGTGTGCGGCCGTCGAGAAGGAACTCGACCCGAAGCGGGTCACCGTCGTGGTGGAGACGCCATCGAAGACCATCGAGCGTTACGCGTCGGCCGATCCGCCCCACGCCTGGCTCACGGCCACGCCCTGGCCCGGCCTTGCCGAGGCGCGACTCGCCGAGGCCGGTCGTTCGACGGTGTTTGACGGTGCCGACGAGCGACTGGCGAGTCGCCCGGTCGAAGTCGCGGTCGCACTGGGTAGATGGACCGACGTGGTGCGGGGGAGATGTGGAGCAGTTCCCACCTGGGGCTGTCTGGTCGATGCAGTCGATGAAGGTGCATTGACGATCGGGGTGGCTTCGCCGGAGACGACCGACGGGGTCGCGGCAATTGGAGCACTCGTCGATGGATGGTTCGCCTCGCTCGACCCCCCGCTGAGCAATTACGACATTCTCGATATCGACGAACTTTTCTCCACTCGGCTTCTGGCGCTGCGCGACGGAGCAGGTCGATCACGGCGGTCGCCGCTGGACAGCATCTTGACTGCGGGCGGCTCCTATGGGGCGGTCGTGGTGACCAGTGCGACGATGCGCCTCGGGGCGCTCGGTCGTCAGGGGGATCTCACCGTCCTCACCCCAACCCCCGCAGCGTCGGTTTCGGTCGTACTTGTGGCCTCGAGCGCTGAGGCGCGCCGCGAGGTGCTCAAACGGATTTCCACCGAGAGGATCTCCGAGCTGGCGCGCCGCCAGCAGTGGGGCAACCCCGATGACGACCCCGCCAACGACACCGCGAACGACGGGCTGACCCCGGCCCATATCCTCGACCCTGTGATCACGAAATGGACCCGGCCATGATCCGACGATTTCTCCAGCGCTCAAGCCAACCCGCGGACGGCGGGTCGCGATACCACGGCCGTTCGGCGGTTCTGATGGCGATCGCCGCAACGACGCTGCTGCTCGCCGGCTGCTTCGGCGACGACGGCGACGGCTCGATGTCGTCGGGGTCGGATCTCGAGGATCCCGGCGATTGCGTCGCGGTCGATGTCGCGGTGTCCTCCGAGAAAATCGACCTGTTGAAGGATCTGGCGAGCACGTTCAACGGGCAGAAGAACACCGTTGCGGACGGAACGTGCATCTTCGTGCGGCCCGTGTCGAAGGCCTCCGGTGGTGCGGCGACCCGCCTGGCCGAGGGCTGGGATGAAGACGAGGACGGTCCGCGTCCGGTCATCTGGTCTCCGGCCGCCGCGTCCTGGGGTGCGGTGCTCAACCAGAAGCTGGCCGACCGAGGCCAGCCGGCCATGGCCCCGGCCGACGCTGAACCGCTGATGTTGACGCCGCTCGTCATCGCCATGCCCGAACCGATGGCCGAGGCGCTGGGCTACCCCGACACCCCGATCGGGTGGGCCGACCTCGCCCGCCTCGCCACCGACCCCGAGGGTTGGGCGGCTCACGGCCACCCCGAGTGGGGTGCGTTCCGGTTGGGTAAGACGAACCCGAACTTTTCCACCTCCGGCATTTCCGCCCTCATCGCCCAGACCTACGCCGCGGCAGGAAAGACCGGTGGGCTGAGCACCGAGGACCTCAACAATCCCGCGGTGTTGGAGTTCTCCCGTCAGATCGAGAGTTCGGTCGTCCACTACGGCGACATCACGATGACCTTCCTGAACAACTGGTTTGCCGCCGACCGTCGCGGCACCTCGTTGACCTATGCGTCGGCGGTCGCGGTCGAGGAAAAGTCGGTCATCGACTACAACAGCGGCAACCCCGACGGCGTCTTGAGCGCAGGGGAGACCCCCAGGGAACCGAACGTGAAACTCGTGTCGATCTACCCGACCGAGGGCACGCTGTACTCCGACAGCCCCTTTTACATCCTCGACGCGGAGTGGGTGAGCGACGCGGAACGCGACGGCGCCGAGCAGTTCACCGAGTTCGTGCTCCAAGCCGACAATCAGCGGCGAGTCCTCGACTACGGGTTCCGTCCCGCGAACCCTGCGGTGGCCCTCGGTGCGCCGATCGTGGCGGACAACGGCGTCGACCCGGCACAACCCTCCACACTGCTCGAGGTGCCCGCGCCGTCGGTGATGGTCGACCTGTTGGACCTGTGGGCGGCGAATCGCAAGCAGGCGCGGGTGCTCATCGTGTTGGACGTGTCCGGTTCAATGGGCGACTCGGTGGATGGGGGCGATGGCGACACGAAGCTCGAGTTGGCCAAGGACGCGGTCATCGGCGCGCTGGGCGATTTCAATCCCGGCGACGAGGTGGGGTTGCGAATCTTCAGCACGGGGCTCGGACCGAACGAGGACCTCGACTTTCAAGACCTGCAGCCCATCGAGGCCATCGCCGCCAACGCCGAACGACTCCGCTCGTCGATCCGCTCGTTGGTCCCCGTCGCCGGAACCCCCCTCTACACCGTGGCCAAGGCGGCCTACGACGAGATGCAGCAGGGCTATGACCCGACCAAGATCAATGCCGTCATCTTGTTGACCGATGGGGCCAACGAGGACGGAGACGATAGCGACGACCGTCGCCAGTTGAACGAGCTCGTGGAGTCGTTGCGGGCATCCAGTACGGGCGAGTTGGCCCGACCGATTCGCATGTTCACCGTCGGCTACGGCCAGGGTGCACAAACCGACGTCCTCAACCAGATCGCGTCGGCTTCGGCAGGCGCCGCCTACAACGCGAAGGATGCGTCGACGATCTCAAAGGTCTTCGAGCAGGTGGTGAGCAACTTCTGATGCCCGCGTTTCGCGACCGCTTCTACGCCCCGGCGGTGGCTCGGGCGATGACCTCCTCCTCGGGCATCCTCGCGGCCGGAGCGGGGGCCAGCGCCGGCATCCTCGCCGGTGGCGGGGGCGTTTGGAGCATCGTCGGCGCCGTGGTCGGCGCCCTGGCGGGGTGGGGCGCGCGGGTGGCTACGGCGATTCCGCGCCGTCCAGAGCGCGATCGCTTCGACGTCGACGGTCTCACCGAACCGTGGCGGCACCTGGTGCTCGATGCCCAAGCCGCTCGCGATCAGTTTCTGGAGACGAGTCGCTGGGCCAGGGCCGGCCCCATGCGCGACCGGTTGATGGCGCTCGGCGCACGGATCGAGGCGTCGGTGGGCGAGGTGTACAACGTCGCTCGGGCGGGAGAGGAGCTACTCAGAGCGCGGGCGCGCATCGACACGGCGGCTGCACAGCGCGATCTCGATCGGGTGGGGGCGAAGGCGAGCAGCGGGGTGATGTCGGCGACGACCGAGGCGACGATCCGATCGCTGCAGTCACAGATCGCAGCTGCTCAGCGTATGGACGCGACCATCAATGCCAGCGTCGAGCGCCTCGAGTTTCTCAACGCTCGCCTCGACGAGGTGGTTGCCGCGGGGATCGAGTTGTCGATTTCCTCGGTGGCTCCCGACGAATTCGAGTCGGTCGAGACGATGGTGTCGTCGATTTCCGACGAACTCGAGGCGGTGCGTTCTGCGTTCGAGGACACCCCGACGGGGCGCCCGCAACGCGACGCTGCGGTCGAGTCCCAAGGTTTGGCGCAGCCACAGCTGCAGCCGCAGCCACCATCGCAGCCACAGCCCCAGCCACAGCCGCGGCCGCAAACACAGCCCGGATCGCAAGCGCCACGCCCGCGGCCTTGACGGCGCACCCCGGTAACCGCCGGGTTTCACCGCGGTTCGCGCGAAGAGTGAACGGTCGTGCACGCAGAGCGATGTCAGGTGTACCGTGTCTGCATGGCCTGGGACCTCGACGCATTTGAGCGATCGTTGTTGTCGGTGGCAGCGTCGACCCGCGGCGCATACGTCCGCGACATGGCGGCCTTTGCGCAGTGGGCGGGCGAAGCCGGCAGCGACGCTCCGGAGTCGGTGGATCGCCTGTTGGTGCGGCGGTATCTCGCCGAGCAGGCCGGTCACGGCGTCGCCGCCTCCGCGAAATCACCGGCGACGGTTCGTCGCCGCCTCGCATCGTTGCGTCGCTACTACGGCTGGATGGCCCGACAGGGTCGCATCGAGGTCGACCCGACCTCGAATATTTCGGCACCGCGTGGTGACAAAAAGCTGCCCCGGGTCCTCAGCGCCGACCAGCTGCACCAGATGCTCGACGAATCCGCCGAGTCGCCCCACCGAAGCGACGACCCGGCCAAGCAGGCCCGCGACGACGCGATCCTCGAGCTGCTGTACGGCTCCGGGTTGCGGGTCAGTGAGCTCTGCGGGCTGGGCCCCGACGACATCGACCTGGCTCAGCGGGCCGTCACTGTCTGGGGAAAGGGCGCCAAACAACGACGCGTTCCGATCTCCACGCCAGCCGTCGATGCCCTACACCGCCACCTCCGCGCACGAGATGGCCACACCTCGACCGAAGCGGTCGACCGAGGCGCGTTGTTCGTCAACAACCGAGGTCGACGGCTCACCCCGCGAGACGCTCAGCGAATTCTCGATCGACGCTCGCCGGTTCCCACTCACCCCCACACGTTGCGCCATTCTTTCGCGACTCATCTTTTGGACGGCGGTGCCGATCTAAGAGTCGTTCAAGAGCTGCTCGGGCACTCGGATCTGGCAACCACCCAGATCTACACCCATGTGTCCAAGGAGCGGCTGCGAACGGTGTACGACACGACTCATCCGAGGGCCTGACGCATGCAAGGAAAGCCAACGATCACCGTTGACACCGATATCAATGCCGTGTGGGCTCGATACGCAGACACCCGTGATCCCGGGCTTCGCGATGCGTTGATCCTCAACTACTCACCGCTGGTGAAGTTCGTGGCGGGCCGTGTTGCAGTGGGGTTGCCCCAGAACGTCGAACAGGCCGACCTCGTGAGCTACGGGATGTTCGGCCTCATCGATGCGATCGACAAGTTCGAACCAGAGCGCGGCTTCAAGTTCGAGACCTACGCGATGAGCCGCATCAAGGGCGCCATCCTCGACGAGCTGCGTTCGATCGACTGGGTGCCTCGCTCCGTGCGTTCGAAGGTGCGCGCGGTCGAAAAGGCCTTCGCCAAACTCGAAGCCCGCGAGGGGCGTTCCCCGAGTGAGGAGGAGGTCGCCGCCGAGCTCGGTTGGACCGACGAGCAGTTCAAACAGGTGTTGTCACAGATCTCGGTGACCGGCATGGCGGCGCTCGATGAGATTCTCTCGGTGGGCAGCGAACGCGGTGAGGCCATCACCCTTGGCGACACCATTGCGGATTCGGCCGCGGGACCCACCGGTGTGTTCGAGGTTGCCGAGACCCGCCAACTACTCAGCCAGGCGATCAACGGGATGCCAGAGCGCGAAAAGGTCGTCCTGACGCTCTATTACTACGAGAATCTCACGTTGAACGAGATCGGTCGCGTGCTCGGCGTCACCGAGTCGCGGGTGTGTCAGATCCACACCAAGGCGATGATCCAACTTCGGACCAGGTTGTCGAACCTGGAGCGCGATCACGGCTGAGTTCGCGATCCCCGAGGCTGATACGGTCTCGCCCGATGACCGACGCCCCGTCCGACCCGACGACCGAACCATCCGACGAGCCATCCGATGTCGCGGTGGTGGCATTGGCCCAGAAGTTGTTCGACGCCGCACGCCGCGGTGAGACCGAATTGCTCGCGGCCTACGTCGACGCCGGGGCTCCGGTCGATCTCGCCGGGGCCACCGGCGACACGTTGTTGATGCTCGCCGCCTACCACGGCCACGCCGACACGGTGGTGGCGCTCATCGCCCGCGGCGCGGAGGTCAACGCGCCGAACGCGAAGGGGCAGGTTCCGGTCGCCGGGGCGACGTTCAAGGGATTCTCCGACGTCGTGGAGGTCTTGATTTCGGCCGGAGCGAACCCCGACCTCGGGACGCCGACCGCTCGCGAAACGGCGCGCATGTTCGAACGCTCCGACCTGCTCGCTCTGTTCGATCACACCGACTGAATCCGGGTCACACCCCACAATCGTCACCGCCCGTCGGGCACTCGGAGGCAGACCTCCTCGCAACCATCGAATCTTCGCTGCGAAGGAGTCCCGTGTTCGATCAGATGCTGCAATCCCGCCGTTTCGGCCACCGCCGCCGAGCCGTGGGCATCGTCCTGGTCCTGCTCGCCCAGGTCATCACGCCGATCTTCCTTGCGCCGACCGAGGCGCCGATCGTCGAACGTTTCGACCACGATGCGGGGCGTTACGGGCCCGGAAATCGGGGCATCTCCTTCGAAACCCCCGCCGGATCGGTGGTGAGCGCCATCGGTGACGGGGTCGTGACCTTCGCAGGTCCGGTTGCGGGTGCGGTATGGGTCACGGTCATGCACACCGGCGTCGAGACCGCGACCGCCGGGTACCCCGCCGGCCTGCGTTCGACGGTCGGGCCGATGGCGAGCATCGACGTCGCAGCGGGGGAGCAGGTGATCGCCGGCCAACGCCTCGGTACGAGTGCGGGGCGGGTGGGGCTCACCATTCGCGACGGCGACACCTACCTCGATCCCGAGCCGTTCATCGCCCGGGTGCGCATGACGGCGCGCCTGGTGCCCGTTCCTCCGAGGTGAATCACCGCCCGGATTCGCCGGCAGGTCGAAGCGGATTCGAAGGTGGGGGCGCCGCGGGGACTATGATGGCACCTCGGCGCGGCCACGCTGCCGCGCTCGTACACCTTCCCGTACCTACTACTCAATCAGCACCAGGGCGCATCCCCGGTCGCACCGTCGTGGTGTGCCGCGTCCTGGCCGCCAACCGAAGGGACCTTTCATGACCGCAGTCATCACCATGAAGCAGCTCATCGACGCCGGTGTGCATTTCGGCCACCAGACCCGGCGCTGGAACCCGAAGATGCAGCGCTTCATCCACGGCGAGCAGAACGGCATCTACATCATCGATCTGCGCATCACGATGGAACGCCTGGCACAGGCGTACACCTACGTGCGCGACCTCACCGCCGATGGCGGCACCATCTTGTTCGTCGGCACCAAGCGCCAGGCCCAGGAATCGGTCGAGGGTTGGGCGAACAAGTGCGGCATGCCGTATGTGAACCAGCGCTGGCTCGGCGGCATGTTGACCAACTTCGAGACGATCTCCAAGCGCATCGCCAAGATGAAGGAATACCAGCGCATGCGCGACTCGGGGGAGTTCGAGTCCATGCCGAAGAAGGAAGCGCTGCTGCTGAGCCGTGAACTCGTCAAGCTCGAGCGCAACCTCGGCGGCATGCGCCACCTCGACAAGGCGCCCGATGCGGTGTTCATCCTCGACACCAAGAAGGAAGACATCGCGGTGACCGAGGCGAACAAGCTCGGTATTCCGATCGTCGCGGTGGTCGACACCAACTGCGACCCCGACGTCATCCAGTACGTCATCCCCGGCAATGATGACGCGATCCGCGCCGGCGATCTCATGGCCCGGGTCATCGCGGACGCCGTCGAGGAGGGTCGTCAGATCCGTGCCGCACGCACCGGTCAGCCCGTCGTGATGCCGCGCACCCCGGAAGAGGACGCGGCGAAGGCCCGCGAGCAGGCCGAGGCCCGCCGTCAGGCCGCCGCTGCCGCTGCCGAGCGCGAGGCCCGCGTCGTTGCGGCCAAGGAAGCCTCGACCGAGGCCGCCGCAGAGGCGACCGCTGCAGAGGCGCCTGCTGCAGAGGCACCGGCGGAGGCCGCCACCGAAGCTGCCGCCGATGCCGGCGAGCAGGCCGAGGCCTGATCTGCGAGATCGACGAGATCTCCTTCCCCCACACACAACGAGACGACAACACAAAGTTCAGGAGAGTCATGGCTGATTTCACCGCCAAGGACGTGAAGGCGCTGCGCGACGCGACCGGCGCCGGGATGATGGATGCGAAGAAGGCCCTCACCGAGGCCGACGGCGACGCCCAAAAGGCCGCGCGCCTGCTTCGGGAGAAGGGGCTGACGAAGGTCGCGACGCTCGAAGATCGCGAGAACAACCAGGGTGCCGTGGCCATCGCCCGCGACGGCAACACTGCGGCGCTCGTCGAGCTCAAGGCCGAAACCGATTTCTCGGCGAAGTCCGAAGACTTCGTGGCCCTCGTGGGCAAGCTCGCCGCCGCGGTGCTCGCGGATGGCGAGGCCGCGGTCGAGACCCTTCGATCCGAACTCGAGGACCTCAAGATCTCGAAGAAGGAAAACATCGAACTCGGCAAGGTGGCCCGCTACGAGGCCGCCGAGGGCAACGTGTTGGACTCCTACACCCACGAACAGGACGGCCGCGGCACCGTGGGCGTGCTCGTCGAGATTTCGGGTGCCGATGAGGAACTGGCTCACGAGATCGCGTTGCACATCGCGTTCGCCAAGCCCCAGGCGCTGTCTCGTGACGAGATCGACCCGGCGCTCGTCGAAACCGCACGCGAAGGATTCGAAGAGCTGACCCGCAAAGAGGGCAAGCCGGAACAGGCGATCCCCAAGATTGTCGAGGGCCGCGTGAGCTCGTGGTACGCCGAACGGGTCCTGCCGGAACAGGGCATGTTCGGAGACAAAGAGACGGTCCAGGATCGTCTCGGTCAGGGCAGTATCGTCCGCTTCGCGCTCGCCTCCATCGGTTGATCCCGTGAGCGAAGCCGCCGTCACCCCACGCTGGAACCGGGTTCTGCTGAAGCTGTCGGGCGAAGCCTTCGCCGGCGACGCCGGCTTCGGTATCGACGGCGGCATCGTCGCTGAGCTCGCACAGGCCATCATCGACGTGAAGGCGTCGATGGAGGTCGATATCGCCGTCGTCGTCGGCGGCGGCAACATTTGGCGCGGCATGACCGGCGCCGGCGCAGGCATGGATCGGGCTCAGGCCGATTACATGGGCATGCTGGCGACGGTCATGAACGCGTTGGCGCTCCAGGAGACCCTCGAGCGGCTCGGCCAACCGACCCGGGTTCAGTCGGCCATCCACATGAGTCAGGTCGCCGAGCCCTACATCCGCCGCCGAGCGATCCGGCACCTGGAAAAGGGCCGCGTCGTCATCTTCGCCGGAGGCACCGGCAACCCGTTCTTCACGACCGATACCACCGCCGCGCTGCGAGCGGTGGAGATCGATGCCGGAGCGATCCTGATGGGCAAGAACGGCACCGACGGCGTCTACACCGACGACCCCCGCACCAACGATCAGGCCGAACTGCTCAGCGAGGTCAGCTACATCGAGGTGCTCAACCGTGGCCTCAAGGTGATGGATTCCACCGCCATCACCTTGTGCATGGACAACGAGTTGCCGATCGTGGTGTTTGATCTGCTCGGCGAGCAACTGATCAGCCGCATCCTCTGCGGCGAAAAGATCGGCACGCTCGTTTCCTGACCCCGGGTGCAGTCCGCCTGGCTGGCCGCAGCGGGTGGAGTTGTCGGGGGTCGATCAGGCGATCAGCGCTTGTCACCGCCGAAGGGCGCGAGTGTGTCAGGCTGTGGCGCATGAGTGAAGAGTTTCTTGCCGCGGTGCGTGAGGACGCGGAAGCACGGATGTCCAAGGCGGTTGCCCATGCGCGAAGTGAGTTCGCCTCGATCCGCAGCGGACGGGCGAACCCGGGCCTCGTCGAGCGGATCCAGGTCGATTACTACGGCGCGATGACCCCGCTGCAACAGCTCGCATCGTTCTCGGTACCCGAGGCCCGCCTGTTGGTGGTGAGCCCGTTCGACAAGGGATCGCTGAACGCCATCGAGCGGGCAATTCGCGAATCGAACCTCGGCCTGAACCCGTCCAACGACGGTGTGCAGATTCGCTTGGCGTTCCCAGCGTTGACCGAAGAGCGGCGCAAGGAGTTCGTGAAGATGGCCAAGACCAAGGCCGAGGACGCGAAAACCCAGGTCCGGGCGGCGCGACGCGACGCCCGCAAAGACCTCGATGCGCTTCAGAAGGACGGTGAGATCACCGAGGACGAACTGCGCCGGGGCGAGGATGCGGTCGACAAGTCGACGAAGACCTTCGAGGCCGAGATCGATGTTGCGCTGGAGACCAAGACCGTCGAATTGATGGAGGGCTGATGGCATCGGATGGTTTCGACGAGGAAGAGCAGGTCCGCACCTCTCAACGGCTGCCCACCGAAGGGGTGCGCATCATCGGCGCGCAGGAGGCCGGACAGGCCGTCGGTCGTGCTGCTGACGGGCCGCGTTGGGCCGACGAGGACGACGCTGCGAACGGTTCGAGTTCTGCCTACGGTGCGACGTCGGGCCCGGACGAAATCGATGAGCTCGATGTCGAGGACCTCGCCGGCTCCGCGGCGCGCCGGGGCTACGACGGGATGATCGACACCGACTACGGACAGGTCGACTTCTCCGATGACGAGCCGATCGATTTCGGTGACCCGAATCCGGCTGTAGGTGGTACTGGCGGCGACGCCACCCGCGTCCATCAGACGGTCGACGCTGAGCCGGTGAACCCGGAGCACGCGTTCGAGCTGCCGCACTACTCCGACCCGCCGACCGGACAGGTTCCTCAGGTCGTGCTGGGCGAGGACTCTGACGCCCGCTGGGCCGACCTCGCCGACCAACCTCGCTGGCGGGACACCGAGCATCACTTCGACGAACAAGGGGGCTTCGCAGAACTCGTGTCGGAGGAGGAACGGGTCGCATTGACCGGCGAGCATCGAGCGATTCCGATCGGCTTCGACGACGAGGACCTCGGCCATCCCGACACCACGGACTTCGTCGAGGACCCCGAAGCCGAACTCGATGACGATTATCTCGATGACGACTATCTCGACGACGAGTATCTCGAGGATGGGGCCGGGCGAACGACGGCGACCGCCGTGGGTGCGGGCGCCGGGGAGTCCGATCCCGCGGCTGATGCTCGGTCGCAACGTCCGCTCGTGCGGATCGGCGTGCCGGACGATCCGACGCCGACTCCGGCCGCTGCACCGTTCGACGGTGACCTCGACGACTTCGGGGCCGGCGATCTCGGCGATGACGATCTCGACGACGGCCAGTTCGTTACCGACGGCCGCAGCACCGATGGTCGCGGGGATGATGACTTCGCTGCAGCGCCGGCGCGACCGGTTCGTCGCCGGCCGTCAGAGGCCGACCCTTCGGCCCAGCGTCAACGTCAACAGCGACCGGCCGGGTCGCGTCAGGGGGCGCAGCGTCGGGTCGCACGGGGGGCCGATTCCGGTGATGGTGAGCGAAACCTGCCGCTGGCTGTCGGCGTCGGTGTGGCACTGGTCGTCATCGGCGTGCTCTGTTTCAGCGCCGGTGCTCTGCCGACCACGATTCTCATCACCGTGGTGCTCGCCCTGTGTGCGAAGGAGTTTTTCGAGTCGGTGAACGAGGCGGGGATTCGGGCCTCGGGGATCGTGGGGGTGGTCGCCGTTGCTGGGCTGGCCCTTGCCCCGTTGTGGCAGCGCACGTATGCGTATCCGATCATCGCGGCCTTGACCGTCATCGTCGGCTTCGCGTGGTACACGTTCGCGCAACCGGGAAAGCACATGGTGCGTAACCTCGGCACGACCCTGCTGGGCGTCGCCTACATCGGCGGTCTGGGCAGTTTCGCGACGCTGCTGTTGGGTCAGGCCCGGCTGGTCGAGACCGACAAGACCACCAATCAGGGCATCGGCGTGATCATCGCTGCGGTGATGGTGACGGTGAGCTACGACGTCGGCGCGTACTTCATCGGCAAGTCCTTCGGCCGCACGCCGCTGTCGGCGACGAGCCCGAACAAGACCCAAGAGGGGCTGTTCGGCGGTGTTGCGGTCGCGGTGGTGCTGCCGTTCCTGGTGCTCTGGCTGAGCGAATGGGACCCGGTCGGCGTCGATGCCAAGACCGCGATCGGATTCACCCTCATCTGTGCGTTGATGGCGCCGGTCGGCGACATGTGTGAGTCTGCGCTCAAGCGAGATCTCGGCGTCAAGGACATGGGGAGCCTGTTGCCCGGCCACGGCGGTGTCCTCGACCGCTTCGATGCGCTGTTGTTCGTGCTGCCGACGGCCTACTTCATGGCGCGGCTGCTCGAGCTGGGCACACCGCCCCTGTTCTGATCACGGCTTGATCACGGACTCATCACGGGCTGATCACGGGCTGATCACGGGCTGATCACGGCTCGCCCGCGGGTGAGTCGAGGCGAGCCTGCCCGCCAGCCGCGCCCGCCGGCCGTTCCAGCCGGCGTTCTCCGATAACCAGTGGTCGTGATCACGACCACTGGTTATCGGAGAACGGGTCCGGGGTGGCAGGCGCGGGCTGACACGGTGCTCAGGAGCCAGCGGCCAGAGTGTCCGTACTCGGCGATACGATGCGGGGATCATGACGACGATTGCAGTGATGGGGTCGACCGGTTCGATCGGGACCCAGACCCTTGAGGTCATCGCAACCGATCCGCAGCGGTTTCAGGTCGATTCGCTCGGGGCGTTCGGCGGCAATCTCGATCTCTTGGCCAAACAGGCCAACACGGTTCGTCCACGCGTCGTCGCTCTTGCTGACGACGCCAAGGCCGCGGAACTCAAGGAGCGACTCGATCCAGGGATCGAACTGGTCGCCGGCCCGGATTCGCTTGCGGAGGTGTCCACGGCGGCCGATGTCACGATCAACGGGGTGGTCGGATTCGCCGGTCTCGGCGTGACCATGGAGGTGCTGGGCGCCGGCAAGCGCCTCGGACTCGCCAACAAGGAGTCGTTGATCGCCGCAGGCCCGGTCGTGCAACCGCTGCGTGCAACCCCGGGCGCCGAGCTGATCCCGGTCGACTCCGAGCATTGCGCGATCCACCAATGTCTTCGCTCCGGAGCACAAGGTGCTGGCGGCCCTCGCCTCAAGCGAATCGTGCTCACCGCCTCGGGCGGGCCGTTTCGAGGGCGATCGCTTCGCGAACTCGAGTCGGTGACGGTGCAAGAGGCGCTCGCGCATCCGACCTGGTCGATGGGCCCGAAGATCACCGTCGACTCCTCCACGCTGGTGAACAAGGGCCTTGAGGTGATCGAGGCCCACGAACTGTTCGGCATCGACTACGACCACATCGACGTCGTGGTGCATCCGAGTTCGATCGTCCACTCGATGGCGACGTTCAGCGACGGTTCAACGATCGCCCAGCTGTCGAACCCGACGATGCACCTGCCGATCGGATATGCGCTGGCCTGGCCCGATCGGCTCCCGACCGCCTTCGGCGAAATCGACTGGACACAGCCGCTCGAGCTGCGTTTCGACCCGCCCGACCTCGAGGCGTTCCCGTGCCTTGGTCTTGCCTTCGACGCCGGACGCGCCGGCGGCACCGCTCCAGCCTGGTTCTCCGCGGCGAACGAGGTGGTGGTCGACGCGTTCCTGGCGGGGCGAGTCCGCTGGGTCGACATCGCGGCGCTCAACGCGGCCGCACTCGATGCCTGGGACGGGCTCGCGGCCGACAGCGTCGAAGCCGTTCTGCATGCGGACCGCGAGGCCCGCCGTCACGCCGAGTCATTGCTTCTCAACGCCGAGGTTCCCTCATGACGACTCCGATCGACCACACGGATAATGCGGGCACCGAACCGGCTGGCACCGAACCGGTTGGCACCGAACCGGTTGGCACCGAACCGGTTGCTGCCGCGGCCGCTGCCGCAGCGGTCGATCCCGACGATCTCGGCCGCAGCGGTGTGCGCGGCGAACGCGCCGAAATTGGCAAGCCGTACGTGCGTTGGAGCCGGCTGTCGATTCTCGTCGCCCTGTTGGCAGCGGTGGGCATCTGGCAGGGCTGGCGCACGCTGCTGCTCATCGGCGCCGTCATCGTGATGATCTTCTTCCATGAGCTCGGCCACTTCGTGATGGCGCGGCGTGCTGACATGAAGGTCACCGAGTTCATGATCGGGTTCGGTCCTCGCATCGCTTCGTTTCGCCGCGGTGATGTCGAATACGGGCTCAAAGCCATTCCTGCCGGGGCGTATGTGAAGATCATCGGAATGGCCAACATCGAGGAGGTCGCTCCCGGTGACGAGGACCGAACCTACCGCCAGAAGGGGTATTGGCAGCGCATGGGCGTGGCGGTCGCTGGTTCGGCGATGCACTTCATCATGGCCCTGTTGCTGATCGGATCGTCGCTCGTGTTCATCGGCCTCGGCGATCCGTCGAACTGGATGGTCGACAACATCTCTCCGGGGAGCGCGGCTGAACGTGCCGGGGTGCGGCTTGGCGACAAGGTGGTCGAGTTCGGAGGCGTGAGCGTCGATTCTTGGGCTGCCATGTCGGCAGAGGCACGAGCCAACCCCGACCGCCGAGTCGAGGTGGTGGTCGAGCGCGACGGTGAAAACATCCCGCTCGAGGTTCAGGTGACGTCGCGTTTCGCGGTCGTGGGTCTCAACGGCAACGAGTTTCAGGTCTTCAGCGGCGAAGAAGGTGAGCCGATCGTGTCGGTGCGGCCTCTTAGCGGTGCGGCGAGCGCCGGCATTGTCGACGGTGCACAGATCACGTCGGTGAACGGGCGCCCCGTGGAGAAGTCGGCCGATGTCGTGGCAGCGCTGGAGGACGAAACGCTCGTGCCGACCACCGAGGTCACCTTCGGTCAGGTCGATGCTCAAGGCGCGGCGAGTGAGTCGACGGTGAACTTTGGATCGCGCGTCGGAGTCACCAAGCAGGTCGGGTTCTTCGGAGTGGGGGAGGAGCGTACGATCGTGAAGTACTCGCCCATCGCAGCTGTTCCGAAGTCCTTCGAGTGGTTCGGCGAGGTGGCCAAGGCCTCGGTGGTGGGCGTGTGGAACTTCTTTCGCCCGTCGAACGTGTGGGGCTTCGTCGAGCGCGTGTTCACCACGACCCCGAGCGGGGAATCGACCCGCGACGAACCGGCGCCGAATCGCACGCAGGCCGAGCGGACCATGGAGGACGACGCAAACCGCATGGTCTCCATCGTCGGCGCGGTGGGTCTCGGTTCCCAGCTCACCGAGGATGGGCTCGGCCCGCTGTTGCAGTTCCTCGCCCTGCTCAACATGGCGATCGGCATCTTCAACCTGATCCCGCTGCCCCCGTTCGACGGCGGCCATGTCCTGATCGGCACCTACGAAAAGATCCGGGAGTTGTTGCGTCGCGACGGTCGTCGGTATCTCGCCGACTACGCCAAGATCATGCCGGTCGCGACAGGTGTGGTGATCATCATGGCGGCGATCGGGCTGATGGCCATCTATCTCGATATTGCAGATCCGGTGCAGATTTGAGCCGCTGGGTCATGATCGTCGTTCAGACTCGGTAGGTTCAGTCCCATGGAAGCCGGTTCGATCTCGTTCCCCCGTCGCAATACCCGCCAGGTGATGGTCGGCAAGGTGCCGGTCGGTGGTGGCGCGCCGATTTCGGTGCAGTCGATGACGACCACAAAGACTGCGGATGTCGATGGCACGCTGCAGCAGATCTACGCCCTCGCGGCTGCCGGCTGCGACATCGTGCGCTGTACCTGCAACGAACAGGAGGCGGCCGAGGGGCTGGCCCGCATCGTGCCGCGCAGCCCGGTGCCGATCGTCGCCGACATCCATCACCAATACAAGATGGCACTCGCTGCGCTCGAGGCCGGAGTGGCCTGCCTTCGGTTGAACCCGGGCAACATCCGCAAGCCCGAACACATCAAGTTGGTGGCGGCCGAATGTCGTGACCGGGGCGTGCCCATCCGTATCGGGGTGAACGGGGGTTCGCTCGACCCGGATCTGTATGAGAAGTACGGCGGCAAGGTCACCCCCGAGGCGATGGTCGAGTCGGCGATGACCGAGCTTCGCTACTTCGAGGAGGTCGGCTTCGATGACGTGAAGATCTCGGTGAAGGCGTCGAATGTTCCGCTGATGATCGCCGCATACCGCATGCTGGCCGACGCCTGCGACTACCCGCTGCATCTCGGCGTGACCGAGGCGGGGCCCGGAAGTAGCGGGCTGCTGAAGGCGACGGCGGGGATCGCCACGTTGCTCGCGGAGGGCATCGGCGACACGATCCGCTATTCGCTCACCGCCGATCCGGTGGAGGAGGCCCGTGCCGGCCGCCAACTGCTCGAGGCGCTGGGGTTGCGTGAGCGCAAGAACGTCGACCTCATCGCCTGCCCGAGTTGTGGCCGTGCCGAGGTCGACGTGATCGCGGTGGCAGAGGCGGCACAACGGGCGTTCGGCGATCGCCAGATTCCGCTGCAGGTTGCGGTGATGGGCTGCGTTGTGAACGGTCCGGGTGAGGCCCGCGACGCCGATATCGGCATCGCTGCGGGCAACAAGCGTGGTCACCTGTTCGTGCGAGGTACCAACGTCGCGGTTGTGCCGGAGGACGAGATGGTCGACACGCTCGTCGAATGGGCGGAGTTCATCGTCGAACACGGCGTTGAGCGCGCGCTCGAGCGCGGTGATCTGCAGGCGGCGAAGGAGGCGGCCGAACGCGATCGCCTGCAACTGCTCGACGACAAGGGCGCGGATGCGAACGCCTCGGAGCAGCGGGTCGAATTGATCCGCAAGCTGTGATGGGTCCGCGGTTGGGGTCGGGTTCGCCGGCGGTCCGGGTGTCTGCAGTCGCTTTGTCGGCGGTGTTCGTCTGCGCAATGGCGACGGCATGCGGCGGCGATGACGACGCGGGGGTTCCTGCTTCGACGACCGAGTTCGTCATGCCCACGACGACGTCCACATCCGGTTCAGAGCCGGGCGTGGAGCCAGATGTGGAGTCGGGTTTGGAGGGCGACGAGGACGTATCCGACGGCGATTTCTACGCTGAGTTGGGATTCACCGACGAGGAGATTTCCTGTCTCCTCGCAAGCCCCATCCACGCCGACCTGATCTCGGCGCCGGCGATCTCGGCGCCGGGCGACCCGACACCGTCGAGTGTGCTGTTGCACTACGAAGGGGCAACGTCGCCGGTCGTCATCTCCATGTCGCTCACGACCAGTACGGCGGTCGAGGCACAGGTGCTGGCGCAGCTTGCTGGCGACTGCGCCAGCGCAGACCAGTTGAATGTGCTCGCCGCGGCCAACGGGGAGGCGCTCGATGCTCAGGTCATCGACGAGATACTCCCGGAGTACCTCGCCTCCCGGCGGCTCGACGGGGCCGACGACACTGAGTTGGCGTGTCTCGACACGGCGTTTCGGAGCGCACCGGCGTTCCTTGGCCCGGTCGTGGACGCCCCTGCGCTGATCGAATCGGCCTGTGCGTCTGCCGAGCGCCGCGGGGCTTGGCGGCAGTCGGCCCTTCGTCGGGGATTGTCGGTCACCGACGCAACCTCCGCGGAGACCGACTGCCTGATCGCCACACCCGATGATCTTGCGGCACTTGATTCGGTGCTCGCTGCAATCGAGGTCGAGGGCGGAAGCAACGTCGAACTTCTCGACGACGCCTCGACAACGTGTGTGTCCGCACGACGCCTGGGAGTTATTGGTGCCCAGATTGCCGAGCAAGGCGGTGACTTCGGGGTCGAGCAGCTGAGCTGACGAGGCCCCTCGCTGGTGCAGGATTGACCGTTGTTGGCCGCTCTGGCCGCTGTTGCTGGGGTGCCTGGCTTTGATTTCCAGCGATTCTCGAGAATTCTCGAGGATTCTCGGCGTCTCGGGGCTTCGTTGTCGGGGGTTCCGTTTAGTATCAAACGCATGTTCGAGGGCTTCGACAGCGAACTGAATAACCTGGGTTCCGGGATCGACGATGTGACGGTCCTGTTCGAGCTGCAACGCCGTTTGGATCTACACATGATCGACGTGTTGGGCGAACTGGACGCTGTTGGGATGACCGACATCGTCGAAGGCCTGTCCACCAAAGCGTGGGTGTCGAAGACCGCTCGTTGTTCCGGGGTGACCGCGGCGCGACGGGTGTCGGTGGCTCGGGCGGTGCGGCGCCGGTATCGACCCGACGTGTTGGACCGGCTCCGCTCCGGTGTTGCGGGGTTTGATCACCTGGTCGTGATCGGACGGTGGTCGAACCCGAGGATCGAACCCACCTGGTCCGACAACGCCGGACCAATGCTGGACCTCGCGGAACATTTGACGTTCGCGAAATGGGAGAAAGTCATCGCCGCGTTGGCACGCCTCGTCGACACCGACGGCACCGAACCCGCCCCACCAGCAGAAGAGTCCTGGCTCGACCTGCGCGACATCCACGGCCCCGACGGTGTCATCGGTGTGGAAATCGTCGGAGAGTTCTTCGGCGACTACGCGGAGGTTGTACGCCAGGCCATCACCGACGCCACCGCACGTCACCGCAAACAGGTCCGCAACGACGCTGAACAGTTCGACCGGTCACCGACGACATCAGAATCCCAACTACGGGCGAAAGCGTTGATGGACCTGTGCCGGTTCGGCACCCAGTTCACCCTGTCGGGTAACTACCGGCCAGGAACCGCCGAAGTCACCATCATCTTGCAGGCCGACGAACACGGTAAACCACGCGCGTATTCGCCTACGGGTGATCCACTCACCGCGGACGTGATCGAACGGATGATGTGTGACCCAGAACTACGTGCCGTGCTGTTGGACTCGTTGGGCCAACCGCTCGATGTTGGCCATAGCGTCCGGTTGGCGACCGATGCTCAACGCGCCGCACTCGCCGCACGCGACGGGGGGTGTTGTTTCCCCGGCTGCGAAGCACCCGCCCACCACACCGAAGCCCACCACGTCCGCCATCACCGCAACGGCGGCGCAACCGCGGTCAACAACCTGGCGTGTCTGTGCCCACACCACCACGGACTCGTACACCGCGTCGGATGGGCCATGCACATCACCACCGACGGATGGACCCTCTACACCCACCCCTGCGGGATCACGATCTGGGGACAACAACACGGCGTACAACGCCAAGGCCCCCTCCCCGAAGAACTCAACACCCAACCCGAACCACCGGCCCGACCGAAGGTGAAAGTCCGCGGCGGAACCGTCGATCTCGCTGACGCGATCGCCACCATCCGCCGCCGCTACGACCGCATGGCCGCCACCCCCGACACCCGCATGTACCGACCCCACGACGCCCGCCGGTCAAACACAGGCCGCAACTCGGGCCGGAGCAGCCGAACCGGCGGAGCGACGAGGGCCGGGCGCCCCACAGTCGGGCAACTCTCACTCACCCCGACCAAACCACCCCAACCACCGATACGCCAATGAACCGGCGAGCGAGTTCCGGGTACTCGTCTTTGGTGACTCACCCGCATCCGCGGGCCGTTGACGCGCGCCGGTTCGCGCTCCTGTGTCGTTGGCGATGGCTCGGGTCGGCCAGTGTCGTCGGCCAGTGTCGTCGGCCCGAGCCGCCTACCGGTGGACGCTCGGGTCGCTCTGGGTGACCCGGGTGCGCACGGCATAGACGGAGTCGCCGCTCAAGACGCCGCCGCGGCCGAACAGGCGCCCCGCCTCCCAGTTCGACAGTCCGAGTTCGGGTTTGCCGAGCGCGTACTGACCATCCACCCAGCGGGTGAACCCGTTGCCGACAAAGGGCGCGTCGATCAATTCGTAGAAGCGATCCTGTTCGCTGTCGTCGGAGCTGATGAGCGAAACGACGAAGTGGGGCGAGTGGGCGTTGAACAACTCGATGGCCTCGTCGGTCGAGTCGACGACGACGAGGGAGATCTCGGGCGACTCCTCCCATTCCCACTCGGTGCCGAGCGAGCCGAGGGCGATCGGCTCGGCGCCTGGCTCCTCGACGGCGCCCTCCGCTCGCGTGATGGCGGTGGTCTCGAACCACACGGCATCGACATAGTCCTCGGCGCCGGGGGCGACATGCAGCTTCGGGTTGGTGCCCCGACGCTCGGCCGCGGAGCGCAACGAGGACAGCACCGCGGGGACGAGTTCTTCGGCCCGGTCCTTCACGACGGCGGCGACATTGAGGGTGTTGCACACCTTGCGATCGAGGGAATGCAACACCGCCTGCGACAATGCACCGGCGTCTGCGGTGGAGTCGGCAACCATCCAGGCGCCGCCGGTGCCGTGCAGGCTCACCGGGTTGCCGGCCTCGCGGGCGACCGTTCCCAACTGTGCGACCGCCGGCCCCGAGCCGCGCGCCACCGCCAGTCCCAGGCGAGGGTCGGCGAACATCGCCCAGCCCGCCGCGTGCGCGGCGGACTCGACGAGCGACGCCGCGCCCTCGGGCAACCCCGCCTCGGCAAGCGCAGGGTTGAGTGCGTGGGAAACGATCGCCTTCGCGGTGCCGAGCGCGTCGGAACCGATGCGAAAGACCACGGTGTTGCCCGATCGGATGACCCCGCAGGCATCGGCGAAGACATTGGGGCGACCTTCGAACACGAACCCGACGACGCCGAGTCCGGCGCGCCGCAACTCGACCTGCCAGCCCTCGTGTTGCACGGTCTCGAGCACCGATCCGCGACCAGAGGGCGCCGCCGCCCACGAGCGGAGCCCCTCGGCCATGTCGGCTCGCATCGTGTCCGAGAGCACCAGGCGAGTGGTCGAACGTCCCTTGACCTTCGCGGCCTCGACATCGGCGGCGTTGGCCTCGGCGATCGGAGCGAAGGCGGCGTCGTCGCCGAGCCGCCGGGCGAACGCCTCGAAGAACGCGGTGATCTGCTCGTCGCTGACGGCGCCCATCCTTGCGAACGCATCGACAGCAGCACCGACGGCACGTCCGGCGATCTCGGCCTCCGCTGCAGGAATGTGCAACACGGCGTCGCCGGCGACGGTGAGGCGATCGCCGGGTTGCCATGCCGCAGCGAGTTCGGGGGTGACGCGAATGACGCGGTCGCCGCCAGCGAGAATCGCCATCCCGGCGGTGAGCGTGGTGAGGGCTTCGGTGGTCATGGAACCACGCTACCCATGGGGCCGGGCGCCGGCGGCCCGCGATTCCTTGCGTTGACGCCGTTTGCTAGAAAAGAGGCTCGTCGATGAGGGGGTTTCGTGGCAGATCTGATTCAGGCACTCGCGGAGATCGTCGGCGCTGGCGCCGCCAAGTCCGGCGCCGATGCGGGGGACGACTACAGCCACGATGAGGCGCTCAACGCGCAATGGGGTCGACCCGATGCCGTGGTGTTCCCAGAGACCCCCGAGCAGGTGGCCGCGGTGCTCGCCTATGCGGACGAGCACAAGATCCCCGTCACCGCCCGAGGGGCCGGAACCGGCCTGTCGGGCTCGTGCATCCCGCGTTCCGGCGGCATCGTTGTCAGCTTCGAGCGGATGAACAACATCCTCGAGATCGACACCGAGAACCACGCAGCGGTCGTGCAGCCGGGCGTGACCCTCGACCAACTCGATACGGCACTCGCCCCGCTCGGCCTCGTCTATCCGGTGTTTCCCGGCGAGTACTCGGCCAGCCTCGGCGGCAACGTGAACACCAACGCCGGTGGAATGCGGGCGGTGAAGTACGGGGTGACGCGCCATCACGTGCTCGGCGTCCAGGCCGCGCTGCCGACCGGCGAGGTGATCCGATCCGGAGGCAAGATCGTGAAGGTCTCGACGGGGTACGACCTCACCCAGCTCATCATCGGGTCGGAGGGCACGCTCGCGTTGGTCACCGAAGCCACCCTGAAGTTGCATCCTCGCCTTGCCCACGCCGCGACGATCCTGGCCCCGTTCGCCACACTGGAAGACGTCACCAAGGCCGTGCCCCGCGTCATCGATTCGGGCCTCGGGCCACAGATCCTCGAATACATCGACCTGTTGACCATGGCGGCGATGACCGCATCGGGCGACCTCGACCTCGGCATCCCCGAGGAGGTGAAGACCTCGGCGCTCGCGTATCTGGTGGTCGTCCTCGAGAACTCCCATGACGACCGCCTCGAAGCCGACCTTCATGCGCTCGGCATGTTGCTCAGCGACCTCGGTGCGATGGACGCATACGTGTTGCCCGCAGGGGCGGCGACGCAGCTCATCGAGGCCCGCGAGAAGGCGTTCTGGCTCGCCAAGGCCAGTGGTGCCAACGACGTGGTCGACATCGTGGTGCCCCGTGCGACGATCCCGGAGTTCATGGAGGCGGTCCAGCGCATCGCGGGGGAGACCGCGACGTGGATCGCCGGGTGCGGCCACGCAGGTGACGGCAACGTGCACCTCGGCGTGTTTCAGGCCGACCCCGAGGTCCGCACCTCGGTGATGATGCAGCTCTACCGGGCCGGCATGGACCTCGGCGGCGCCATTTCGGGAGAGCACGGCATCGGCACCGAAAAGCGCGGCTACTACCTCGAACTCGAAGACCCGGCCAAGCTCGAGTTGCAACGCCGCATCAAGGCAGCATTCGATCCCAACGGCATCCTCAACCCGGGCGCCGTCTTCTAATCGACGGCACCAACAGCCGCCATTCCAGTCCTTCCAGTCTTTCCAGCCGCAGGAGCATCACATGAACGGCGCACGCGCACTCATCCAGACCCTCGTCGACGCCGGGGTCGAGGTGTGTTTCACCAACCCCGGCACCTCCGAGATGCACTTCGTCGCGGCACTCGACGAGGTCGAGGGTATGACGGCGATGCTGTGCCTGTTCGAGGGCGGCGCGACCGGTGCTGCCGACGGGTATGCACGTATGGCCGACAAGCCCGCCGCAACCCTGTTGCATCTCGGCCCGGGGCTCGGCAACGGCTTTGCGAACCTCCACAACGCTCGCCGTGCCGGGGTGCCGATGGTCAACATCGTCGGCGACCACGCGACCTACCACAAGCAGTACGACGCCCCGCTCGAATCGGACATGGATGCCGTGGCTGGGGCGTGTTCGGGCGCCGTGATTCGCTCGACGACACCCGATCAGGTCGCCGGGGACGCCGCCGATGCGGTGGCGCAGTCGTTGGCCTCGCCGAACCAGGTCGTGACCCTCGCGTTACCGGCAGACGTGTGCTGGCTTCCGGCCCCCGGGCCTGTGTCGCCCGTCGTCCCCGCGGCCCCCAAGCCGGTGGACGAGGCGTTGCTCGCCGAGTTGGCCGCTGCGCTGTCGGAGCCCGGTGCGGTGTTGTTGCTGGGCGGCCGTGCGTTGCGCGCCGCTCCTCGCGTGGCCGGTGCCCGTGTGGCCGCGGCGACCGGTGCGCGGGTGTTTGCCGAGACCTTCCCCGCCCGCGAGGAGCGTGGGGCCGGGCTGCCGCCGCTCGACCGGATTGCCTACCTCGCCGAGTTCGCGCAGATGCAACTCGCCGGCGCCACCCGACTCGTCGCCATCGACGCCGCCGCACCCGTGTCCTTTTTCGCCTACCCGGACAAGGCGTCGGTGCTGACCCCCGACGACTGCGTGGTGACGGTGGTGTCGCGCGAACACGACCCGGCCGAACTGCTCGAAGCGCTCGCCGCGCACCTCGACGCGCCGGTCGAGGTCGAGGTGGCCGAGCCGTCGCGTCCCGACCTGCCGACCGGGGAACTCACCTCCGAAAGCGTCGCTGCGGCCATCGGAGCGTTGCTGCCAGAGGGAGCGATCGTCGTCGACGAGGCCAACACCTCCGGACTGTTCATCCCGGGCGCGACCGCTGGCGCTCCACGCCATGACTGGCTCTGCCTGCCGGGTGGCGCCATCGGATTCGGCATCCCGACGGCAACCGGTGCCGCGGTGGCCTGTCCGGATCGCCCGGTGCTGAGCCTCGAGGCCGACGGATCGGCGATGTACACCCTCCAGGCGCTGTGGACCCAGGCCCGCGAGAACCTCAACGTGACGACGGTGATCCTGAAGAACTCCTCCTACGCGGTGCTGAACATGGAGCTCAGCCGGGTCGGAGCCGAGGCCGGTGGCGAGCAGGCCAAGCGCATGTTGGACCTCACCGGACCCGAACTCGACTTCGTGGCGCTGGCCCGGGGCCTGGGGGTGGATGCCTCCCGTGCGACCACCGCCGAGGAGTTCGTCACGGCGTTGCGTTCGGGCCTCGCGACCGACGGACCCACCCTCATCGAAGCGGTGGTTCCGGCACTCGGTCTGTAGCGTGAACCCATGCGCCGTGACGTGAACTGGATCGGGTTGATCGCCGATCCCGGATCCGAACAGCCGCTCTTGGGTGACGACGAGTCGGTTGCCGCGGCGTGGATCCGCGTCGAAGGCCGACGCGTCATGTTCGTGTGGTCCCGTTTCGAGGTCGCGGCGGGGACGCTGTCGATCGCGGCGGGGAAGCGGTTGGTCGACGCGTTCGACGCAGCTGCCCGCGACGAGACGCCGGTGTTCGCACTCGCCAACTCCGGCGGGGCGCGCATGCAGGAGGGCACTCGGGCATTCATGCAGATGGTCGGTGCAGCGCGGGCCGCCCGTCGGGTCCGCTCTGCCGGGGTTCCGCTCATCGTCTACCTGGCCGATCCGACCACGGGTGGTGTGTTTGCGTCGTGGGGATCACTCGCCACGATCACGTGGGCCGAGCCGGGCGCGACCATTGGATTCACCGGCCCGCGGGTGGCGGCGGCCTTGGGTGAACCCATCGAACCGGCATCGTCGCAGACCGCGGAAGGACTGTTCGCCAACGGGCTGGTCGACGCCGTGGTGGCCCCGGAGCTGATCCGTTCGGAGCTGGCCAACGCACTCGCTGCGCTCGATCGCGACGAGGCGTGGGACGCGGGATCCGGTTCGGTCGTGGCCGAATCGAGTGTCGGCGGCGAGTCGGCACGCGTGAACTATCCCGACGAGGTCACCGATGGTCCGAGCGGATGGGCCGCGGTCCAGGCCTCGCGGTCCGGTGGACGACTCGATGTCGTGGCACAACTGTTGAAGCGAGCGGATCATCATCTCGAGGTACGTGGCGATCGCGGTGGCGCCGTCGACGATGCGGTGTTGTGCGCCATCGCCCGGGTCGACGGCCGCCCACTGATGGTGATCGGTCACCGCGATCCGGGAGCTCGGCCTCGGGCCGCCGGCCTGCGGACAGCACTGCGGGCGATGGCCCTCGCCGAGGAACTGCGGCTGCCGGTCGTCGCGGTGATCGACACCGCAGGCGCCATGATCGGCGGCGAGCAGGAACGCGAGGGGTTCGCCGGTGAGATCGCCAAATCGCTCGACACGATGAGCCGCCTGACCGTGCCGACCGTGGCGTTGGTCGCCGGCCAAGGTACCGGCGGGGCGGCGATGACCTGGCTGGCCGCGGATGAAATCATCGCGGCACCCGATGCATGGATCGCCCCGATCGCTCCGGAGGCGGCGTCGCTGATCGTTCGTCGCGATGCCGATCACGCTGCGGAGATGGCCGACCTTCAACGCGTCGGCGCCATCGAGTTGCGAGGCCAGGGGATCGTCTCGCGGGTGGTCGCCGCTGAGGATCTGATCGACGCCGCGCTCGCGTCGGTCTCCCGCTGACAGCGACGCCCCTGGCTTGCGGCTTGTCGACGCGCGAGGCGAGCCGCGCAAGGTGAGGTGCGGGAGGCCAGGCGCGTAGGCTTGCCGGGGTGAATCTCGTCGGCGTCGTGGGGCTGGTGGTCGCTGCCGCGGCGAGTGCTGCGCTGGCTGTTCGTCCAGCCGATCGGCGAGTGGCCGCCGCAACGATCGTGGCGTGGTGGTCGACGCTCGCATGGCTGATGAATCGCTTCGCCATGAGCGACCTCAGCCTTGATCTCGTCGATCGCTTCAGCCGGTCGACCGCACCGGCATGGCTGCGCTGGTCGGCGACGTGGGCGAGCCCAGAGGGGTCGTTGCTGTTGTGGGTAGCACTGCTCGCAACGGCCGCCATCTCGGCAACCGGGGGGCCGGCGGCCGTGGGTTGGCGGCGTGGGATCGCAGTCGCGTCGATGAGTGCGGCGTTCGTCTTGTTGGGCCCGGCGAGTCCGTTCGGCCTGGCCGACGGCACCTCGGCGATCGGGGCGGGCCTGAACCCGGTCCTCGAACACCCGATGATGAGCATTCATCCTCCGGTGCTGTACCTCGCGCACTCGCTGGCGGTCGTCGCAGCGTTGACGGGCCCGCAGCGCCGCGCCCGACGTTTCGGGCTGGCCGCGCTGGCGGTGTTCGTGATCGCGACGATGCTCGGCGCGTGGTGGGCACACGACGAACTCGGGTGGGGCGGCTGGTGGGCGTGGGACCCGGTGGAGAACACCGCGCTCGCCCCGATCGCACTGCTGGCCGCAGCGGCGCACCTGCCGGGACGCCGCAGCGACGGCGAGAGGTCGGCGAACTGGCAGCGTGCGCACCGGTGGCGTGCGGCGGGGCTGATCTCCGTGCTCGTGGGCGTAGCGGTCGCCCGGTCGGGACTGGCGTCGTCGGTGCATTCCTTCGCCCCGAGCGCGGCACCGGCGGCCTTGGTCGCGACCTGGGCGCTCGTCGTGAGCGTCGCCGTTTGGCGTGCCGAGCGACGTCGCGAACCTGTGCCGCACACGCCACGCTCGACGCGGGCAGAGTCGGTGATCGTGCCGCTCGTCGGAGCATGGATCGCGTTCGTCGTTGTCGCCGCCGAGGTCGCCGCGGCCTGGCTCGGAACCCGCACCCCACCCGCAGCGCTGCACGGCCCGACGGTGGGGCGAGCGCTGATCCCCGCCGGGGTCGCGTTGGTGGCCGGGGTGACCGTGTGGGGTATTCGGCGTCGGGTCGGAGTCGGTGGGCTCGTGGCGCATCTCGGAGTTCTCGTGTTTGCCGTGGGCGTCGTCGCGTCGCTATTCGACTCATCGGCGACGGCGTCGATCGAGACCGGATCGACGATGGAGTCGGCCGTTGAGATCGACGGTCGCTCCGTGTCGATCGGTGAGCAGCGCGTTACTGACGGGGAGGCAGTCGGGGGCGACGGGTCCGGTCAGCGCAGTGTGGACGTCGACGTCATGGTCGACGGTCGGTTGTTCACACCGAGCGTCGTGCAGTACCTGGATCTCGACCGAACCCGCGCGCGTCCGGCGCGGCGCAGCGACTGGCGGGGTGAGACCGAGGTGGTCGTGCTGTACGTCGACGCCGACCGGGTTCGCGTCGAGGTCCGTCGGCACCCAGGACTCGGAGCCGTGTGGGTCGGTGGTGGGCTCGTCGCCGCCGGGGCGGTGGTTTCGGCGCTGCGTTGGCGGCGCGGCCGGTCAGAACATCCCGGGTGATCTGGCCGGGTTCAGGACCCGCGGGAGCGGCGGCGCTTCGCCTCCAGCAGTGCGTCGAGCGAACTCGACTCGGCCGAGGGCTCCGACGTTGGTGCCGGTGTCTCCGAGGCTGTTGACGGTGACGGCGGTGCGGTTTGAGGCCCGGCCGGCGCCGACGTGTCCGGCGCCGACGTAGCCTGAGCGCGCTCGGCCGAGCCTTCAATCGCGCTCGCCCGGTCCTTTGCTGCGCGTGCCCGCCGCGCTCCGACGGCGTCGAGACCCGGGACGGCCTTGGCGCGATCCGTTGCCCGCACGATGGCGAGTGCCCCGGTGCGGAACCGGAGACGGCCGATCGCGATGGCCGCGATCCAGCCGATGAGCCCCAGCAGGAGCATCATCCATCGCAGGTCGAGGTCGCGTTCACCCTTGCGGGTCCCGGTGCGTTCGAACGCCGCCGAGGCGGCGATCTCGCCGCGTCCACCCGTCGAGCTCGACAGCGTCTGCATCCAGTCGTGATCGGCGGAGCGCGCCAGGAATTCGTCGGAGAATCCCCGCTCCGCAACGGCGCTCATCGAGCCGACGGCCGATCCGCGCACCTCGGCGGTCACCGCAGCGGTATAGCTGCCAGCAGGTCCAGTGGGGGCCTCGGCCTCGAAGGTGCGTTGGTCGATCCGCCGCATCGTGACCACCTGGGCCGTGCCGTCGGGGGAGGTGACGGTCGCGTTCACCGTCGCCCCGTCGGGCACATCGTCGCCAAAGGTGGCGACCAGCATCGTCTCACGTTCGCCGAAACGCATCGACACCTCGCCGGCCGGCTGCGGAGCGAGCGAACGGACCAGGTCGCTCCAGAACGTCACGGCACCGTCCCAACCGCTCCACCCGGCCGCCCAGCGCGTTCCGCCGTCGCTGGTCCACGCCGCGGTGCGCCCGAGCCCGACCTGCCAGGTCGCCAGCAGCGGATCGCGGTCCTCGCCGATGCGCAAGTGCACCGTCGCGGTCGGACGTTCGGTCGTCGCGAGGTACCCCCGCAGGACGGGTGCGGCGTCGAGGCGTGACACGATCGCCGCGTTCGAGGTGCGCTCGGGAACGAATTCGCCTTCGACGATCAGTTGGCGGGCGACGACCTTGGTCTCCTCCAACAGCAGATCCGGCAACTCCTTGAGGTCACGACCTGCGTAGAAGCGCCCGCCACCCGCCGTCGCGATCGACTGGAGCTGGCGTGCCGCGCCCTCCCCGGTGCCGAACACCGACACGGTGATGCCCTCCTCGCGCAGCGCCGCGGCATCGGCCTCGAGCTTGGTGAATTGGCCCTGGTCGACGAAGCCGTCGGTGAACAACACGACGTGACGCAGCCCCGTGTCGGAGTTGCGGAGCGCCGCGGCGGCCTCGTCCAGCGCGCTGCCCAACTTCGTCCCCGATCCGGCCGAATCGGGGGCCAGTCCGCCGATCGCCTTGCCGAGGTCGGCCGCATCGCCGACGGGAGCGAGGGGAGCGAGCCAACGAAACGACGAGTCGAGCCCCAAGACGCCGGCCTGGTCGTCGGGGCGGAACTCGCCAAGGGCCAACTCGATGGCTTCGTGGGCGATGTCGGTCTTGCGGACGCCGCCCTCGAGACGCGAGTTGTCGCCGTCAGCGTCGTCGGCACAGTGGCAGGCCCCCATCGATCCGGAGGTGTCGACGGCGAACACCTGGGCGAGGCGTGAACGACGTTTGGGGTCCTTCGCCTCGCTGGTCACCGGTAACAACGCTTCGAGATCGCTGCCCAGGTAGTCGGCGGCGGAAAACGAGTTGGTCCCGCCGACCGCCAACAACCCGACGCCGAGTTCCCGTACCGCCTGGTCGACGATGGTCATTTGAGCGCGGCTGAAATCCTTCGCGGCGACATCGGCCAACACGACGATATCGACGGTGGCGAGTTGCGAGATCGAACTCAACGCAGTCGCCGCCAGCACCGACACGTTGTTGCCCGCCGCGCCCAATGCCGCCGAAATCGCGGAACCGGAGCCCTCGAAACCCTCGACGACCAACACATTCGGCACGCCTTCGATCCGGGTCGACGCCCCGGCCCGGTCGTTTTCGACGCGACCGTTGGCCGGCCCCGCCACCGTGGCCCGCCAGCGAATCGACGTGGCCTCGGGCACTGCGACCTCGAAGCGCACCTCGCTTCGCCCGGCGGGGGCATCGACGACCTTGGTGCCCACGATCTCGTCGTTCGCACGCAACTCCACCGACGCCTGCTGTGGCGTGGTCGCCTCGATGGAAACGGCCACGTCGACCCGGTCACCGGTGCGGACTCGCGAGGCAACGTCGACCGACACCACGGCGAGGTCCTCGGGGGTCATCGGTTCGACGGTGACGACATCGACGGGGATGTCGGCGTCGCGGAGCCGATCGATTTCCGACGTCGCGTCACCGGTCGTGGGGCGGCCGTCGGAGATGACGACGATGCGCGAAGCCCGATCGGTGGGAACGAGCGCGCCGGCGACCCGCAACCCGCCCGCCAGGTCGGTGGCCTGTGGGTCGCGGGTCGTGGAGAGCTTCTTCCAGTCCGTCGACAGCGACGCATCGATGTGGGCGTTGGCGTCGACCGCCACCACCGCGGCGACATCGTTGCGGCCACGTGCACCGAACACCTCGGCGACGACCGACTCGACGGCGTCGGTGCTCGAGCCGAGTGAGGCCGACACATCCGCGACGACGACCACGGCGACGCGTCGGCTCGGCAACGGAATCGAGGGCAACACGAGCCCGAGGACCAGCAAGGCACCTACCGCGAGGCGAGCACGCTCGGCCCATCGCCACTGCGATCTGGTCACGCCGCGACGGCGGCGCGAGAACCACCACTCGGCAGCGATGGCCGCGATGGCCGCGAGACCGAGCCAGGTCTTGAGCGAGCGCAGAACCGGCACGGAGTCGGCCTCGGCGAGCGGCCGCCCGCCCGGAAGCCCGAGGTCGGAGCGCGGCGCGAGGGAGGTTTCGCTCGGTGCGGGGTTGACCACGACGAGCCGTTCGGGTTGTCCCTCGAAACGCACGGTCCAGAATCCGGTGCGGTCGAGCACCGGGGTGGCAGAGCCGGCGACAACCGGGATTTCGGTTCCCGATGGGGAGACCAGCGTGCCCTCACCCGCGCCGGTGACGGGCAGCCGGTCGCCCGGGCGTAGCGATCCGGAGACCAATTGCGTCTGGCCGAGGGTCGCGAGGGCTCGGTCGACGAACACGGGAAAGGCGGGCAGGAGGCCGAAATTCGAGGCTTCGAGTGTGAAGCCGAGGTAGACGAAGGCGACGTCGCCGTCGCGGCCCGACACGATGAGCGGGGTGTGCTCGTCGCCGACCAGGGTCGTCGCGGCGGGTGCGTTCAGCGTCTGCGCCTGAGCGGCGGCGAACTCGCGAAGGTCGAGATCGGCCATCACGTCGGTGTCGCCACGCACCAGCGTGGCGATCGGGTTCTCGACGGCAGGCCCGACCGTGACCGCCCCGGTGCCCGCCGGCGCGGCGATCGCCAGGTACGGCACCGCGATGTCGTTGGGTACGGCCACCTGGTTGAACACCGCCACGTCGACCGACGCGAGTCCGCCGGGCGCGAGCGCCTCGACCTCGGTCATCGGCACCGCTTCGAGCCCGGGCGATGCGTCGAGCACTGCGTCGAGGAACAGCGACGGCGGGCCGACGACCGCGACCTGGACGACCGCTTCGTCGGGAGCGACCGCATAGGCGTGGTCGTCGAGTCGCAAGAGGTCGTGTTCGACGAGCAGGACCTCGACGCGTGAGCCATCGTCGACGGTGGCGGCGACCTCGGCACTGCCCCCGGCCGGCACCTCGACCGAGGTGGTGTCGGCGGTGTGCCCGTCGACGTCGAATCGTGCGGTGGCGGCCACCGACCGCCGCGACGCGTTCGTCAGGGTCGCCTGCACGTGGAGTTGCTGTCCGGCCCGGCTCGTCACGACATTGGTGATGCCGACGTTGCGGTCCGAGGTGCCGACGGGCAGATAGCGCGTGCCCCGAGGGAAGAGCCGCAACGATTCGGCGGGGATTCGGCCGTCGGAGACAAGCGCGAACTCGGTCGACCGGTCGGGTCGGTCGAGCGATGCTGCGAGCGAGGTGGCGGCCTCGGTGTCGAATCCGCCCTCGCGGGCGCGAAGCCCGTCGAGGCGCCGCGAGATCTCCGCTGGGGAGGCATCGGTGGCGACGATGGACGCCGGGGCGCCGCCGTCGATGACCGAAACGGTCGTCGACACCCCGAGGTCGTCGAGAAGGTCGCGCACGACCGCCCTGGCATCGTCGAGTCGGATGGGGGAGCCGTCGGTCGCAGCCATCGACGCGCTCGTGTCGACGATGACGACGAGGTGCTCGGCCGACATCTTGCCCGTGTCCCGCGACAACCCGGCGAGGGACAGCGACACCAGCGCGACCACGAGTAACTGCAAGAGCAAGGGAACCGACCACCGCAACCGTTGCCACGGGCGGGTCGCGGTGGTGGGGCGATCGAGGTCTTCCCAGTCGAGCACGGAGGACACCGACACCTCGCTGCGTTGTGAACGCAGGATGTGCAACACGACGACGGGCACCATCGCGGCGAGGCCGAGGAGCCACCACGGATTCGCGAAGGTCATGTGAAGAGCCCCGATTTCAACAGGGCGGGGGTGACCTCGCCGAACAGGTCGGCGCCCGCATCGATTTCGATGAACCGGCCGCCGCGGCGTAGCACCCGTCGCCGCAGTGCGTCGCGACGCGCTGCCCGGCGTTCGGTGAAGGTGGCGACCACCTCGGGGGAGGCGTCGACGTTGATCCGCACGGCGGTCTCGATGTCGAGGAGCTGTACCTCACCGGCCAGATCGGGGGCGTCGTCGGCGGGGTCGGTGATGCAGATGGCCAACACCGGTTCGCCACGCGCCGCCAACCGCCCGAGCGCGAGTTCCCACTCGTCGGTCAGGAAGTCGGAGATCACCACCATGAGTCCGCGGCGCGGGCGTCGGGTCACGATGGCGTTTGCTCTGTCGGCGAGTGGCGTCGGCCCGGCTGCGCTGAGCCGTTCGAGGTGGGCGAGAAACTTCGCGGCCGCCGTTCGCGAGTGGTAGCGGGCGGCGACGCGGTCGTCGAAGGTGGTCAGCGAGATCGACTCGTTGCGGGTCAACAAGATGATGCCGATCGCCGCGGCGACCCGTTGTGCCTGGAGGAACTTGGTTCGCCCAATGCTGCCGGCATCCGACCGGTCGCCAGCGGCGCCGGCCATCGACCCGGAGGTGTCCAACAGCAACTGGGCCGACAGGTCGACGTCGGCTTCGAACAGGCGGATGACAACCTGGTCGAGGCGTGCCCATGCCTGAACGTCGATGGAGCGGACGTCGTCGCCGGGGAGGTAGTCGCGCCAATCGGCAAAGTCGAGGGATCGCCCGCGTTGGCTGGACCGGTGTGAGCCGGAAAACCCTGCTCCGACGCGCCGATCGAGCCGCACCGCCAAACGTTCGAGCCGCCTGCGCTCGTCTCGTTCCAACACGTCGAACCCTGCTCTCGCCGTTCGCGATGCCGACCGCGACGCCTACAACGCCACCGTGGCGGCCGATTCGACCACCGCATCGATCACGCTCGACACGGCGACGTCGTCGTTGATCGCGTCGTAGCCCAGGGCGACGCGGTGGCGAAGCGCGGGCTGTGCGACCGATCGAATGTCATCCGAGCTCACCGACGGCCGGCCGTCCATCAGCGCGACCGCCTTCGCCGCGAGGATCAAGGCCTGTGCGCCGCGGGGGCTCGACCCGGCCTCGACGTAACGGCGTACGGCATCGGGGGCACCCTCGCTGTTGGGATGGGTGGCCACCACGATGGTGGCGGCGAAGCGAACCACCGCCTCAGGCACCGGAACCGAACGCGTCAACGCGATCATCTCGGAGACCTCACCCGGGGTGGTCACGGGGCGGGGTGTGGCCTGATGGGAGCCGGTCGTGCGCTCGATGATCTGGGTGAGTTCGGCTGCGGTCGGCATGCCGACCTCGGCCTTCAACAGGAACCGGTCGAGCTGGGCTTCGGGAAGCGGGTAGGTGCCCTCCTGTTCGATCGGGTTCTGCGTCGCCAGCACCAGGAACGGGCGCGGCAGCGGTCGGGTCTCGCCGCCGGCGGTCACCCGCCGCTCCTGCATCGCCTCGAGAAGGGCCGACTGGGTCTTGGGGGTGGCGCGGTTGATCTCGTCGGCCAGCAGCAGGCTGCAGAACACGGGCCCAGGCTGGAACGAGAAGCTGCGTGCGCCGGTATCGGAGGTGACGAGCACCTGGGTGCCGACGATGTCGGCAGGCATGAGGTCGGGGGTGAACTGCACCCGCTTCCAGTCGAGGCCGGCGGCGGCGGCCAGTGCGGTGACGAGTTGGGTCTTGCCCAGGCCCGGCACACCCTCGATGAGGAGATGTCCTTCGGTGACCAGGCAGACCAGTGCGTCGCGCACCAGGTCGCGTTGACCGACGATGACCGTGGCGACCTCGTTCGCGAGGGCCTCGGTGAGTTCGGCGAAACGTTCGGGTTGCACGGGGCTCCTTGGGTACGGATTGGTGTTGCGGTGGTCGGGATCGGTACGGGTGGATTGGGTCGCCGGTTCATGCGCCGGCCGCGAGGCGGTCGAGGTATCCGGCGATGAGGGCGCGGGTTCCGGGAGGGGTCGAGGGGTCGTCCAAGGCACGGGTGGCTTGTTCGTGGTAGCGGGCCATGGCTTCGGACAATGGCACCGATGCGCCTCCGCGCTGGGACGGGGCCTGGCCGGTGCCGACCTGTTCGCCGAGCGATCCGCCGCTGCCGCTCTGGGGTCCGTCGTCCGCGGAGGTTCCCTGCGCGTTGGGCACGAACGCCGTCGGGGCCTGTTCGCCCTGAGCGCTCGTGCCGTCGCCCCGACCGGAACCTGGTCGATTGGTGGAGTTGGAGGTTCCCGACTGTGCGTTCGTGCCGCCGCCCTGTCCGCCGGAGCCCTGTCCTTGGCCTTGGCCTTGCCCCTGTCCTTGGCCCTGTCCCTGTCCTTGGCCTTGCCCCTGCCCTTGACCTTGACCTTGACCTTGACCTTGACCTTGACCTTGACCTTGACCTTGACCTTGACCTTGACCTTGGCCCTGGCCTTGTCCTTGTCCTTGGCCCTGGCCCTGTCCCTGGCCTTGGCCTTGTCCTTGGCCTTGTCCTTGGCCTTGTCCTTGTCCTTGGCCCTGTCCCTGACCTTGGGCGGGGTTGGCAGCGGCGGCCCTCGCCGCGGACGTCGCGCTGGCCCCCGCCCGTGCCGCGGCGCGGGTCGCCAGCGACTCGGTGTTGCTCGCCACCGCCTCGCTCGCCGCCCCGAGTGCGCCAGACATCGCGGACGGGTCACCCGATGCCGCAGCCGCGGCGGCGTCTCGCAGCGCAGCGGCGACCTCGGGGGCGGCGACCTGGGTTGCCGCCAGCCGTTCGAGGCGCTCGGCCAACTCAGCTCGTTCATCGGCCGACATCGAGGCCGCTGCCGCGCCAGCAGCAGCCAGTTGCTCGGCGGCGCTTTGCGATGGGTTGGCCCCTGGCAGCGGCTGAGCTTGCAGCGACGCGTTCAAGCCGTCGGTTGCCGCCATCGCGGAGTCCAGCCCACGGCCGACCGTGGCGTTCAGTTCGGCCTCCAGCGCGGCGATTGCTTCGAGCGAGTCCTCCAGCGAGCGCGCGTCGAGCGACGCCGCCAGTTCCTCGAGTCTCTCGCGGGTCTCGGACCCCTCGGGGAACGCTTCGGCGCGCTCCTCGAGCACGCCCCGGGCCCGTTCCACTGCTGCGGCGTCCTCGGCGGCCTGGACGCGGTGGCGATCGGCAGGGCTCTCGCCGAGCATCAACGCCACCGCGGCCACGACGAGCAGGAGCACGATCGACGATCGACGCGTGATGCTGCGATGGTCTCCGACAAGCGAGGTGGGTACGGCGGTTGCAGCGTTCGACCCCTCGGCCGTTCGTTCGGCCCGAAGACGAATCGGCTCGAGGAACGGGCTGTCGGCCCCCAGACTCCCGAGCGAGCCCGCTCCTGCGAACTGGAGGTATGCCCCGAGCGCATCGTGGGAATCGAGGTGTGCATCGGCGATCGCCGCGACCGAGGCCGGATCGAGTGCCGCGTGCCACGCGGAGAACGCGACCCACAACAGTGTGGCTGCGGCACCGACCCACACCGCGAGCGGAAGCCAACCCCACGGCACCCACCATGCGATCGCCAACCCGACCACCAGCGCGCAGGCCACGAAAGGAGCGGCTGCCATCAGCGCTCGCCCGACTCGAACGAGACGAACCCGGCGGCCGGCCGCGGCGAGCAGTGCCTCGGGAGTCATCGGTCCTTGTCGACCGGGGCGCGAACTCCGCGCCTCGCCAACACGATCGAAACGGTGATCACGGCGGCCCAGCACACCACGGTCGCGATCTGGTCCGTCGTCGTCCACCAGCCGGGCAACTCGGTGTCGCCGACCCGGCCGACGATGCTGAACAGGGTGATGGGCGACAACCAGACCACCCGCGAGACCTGAGGCTCGATGGGGCCGGAATCGAATCGCGCTATTTCGATCATCCCTGCGACGATCCACGGGCCGGCGACGAGCGCCACATTCGCGATCAACGCCATGATCACCGCGGTGACGGGTCGACGTGCTCTGCTGCTGGCGAGGATCGACACGGACCCGAGTTCAACGGCGAACGCGACGAGTACGAGGTAGGTCAAGGCGATCGTCGACACCGACAAACCACCGGCGAGGTAGGGAACGACCAGGATCGGCGCGAGGCACACCAGGAGGAACAGGACGTATCCGAGCGAGCCGACCAGCTTGCCGATGACGATGTCGATCGGCCGGATCCGGGTGAGCTGCAGCGGCTGCAACGTGTCGCCCTGCCGTTCGCCGGCAATCGACGCTCCGACGATCGCCGGCACCAGCAACCCGAGCAGAGCCGTCAGCACGCTCGCGGTTCCGATCAGGAGGCTCACCCCACCGATGTCGATCTGCGAGGTGGCCTGAAGGTTCGTGGGAAAGTTGAGATCTGCGGTCGGGATCTCGTTACCCATCGAGTCGAAGGCCATGAACCCTGATGCCGTGTTGGACACGCCGTAGATCAGCGACACGCCGATGATCGGAAGTATCGCAAGCAAGGGGATCGTCCACGCCGCGGTGGCGGTTCGGAAGCGTCGGAGGTACTCCAGTCGCATCAAGGGGTTGGACAGCAGCGACCGCATCAGTTGACCTGCCCTTCGGTGAGACGGAGGAACCGGTCTTCGAGCCGAGTCGACACCTCGGTGACGGCGACCACCTCGAAACCCTCGTGGATGAGGCTTCGAATGAGGTCGCGTTGTGCGGCGAGGTCGGGCACCTCGAAGCGCTTCGTCGAGCCGTCGAGGAGCCGTACCTCGACCGATCGGGTGGGTTCGTCAGCGAGCGACTCGAATCCGACGAGTCGGCCTTGTTCGACGATCAACCCGTGGGTGCACATCTCCTCCAGCTCGCCGAGGATGTGCGAACTGATGAGCACGGTCATGCCGAGTTCGCGCAGGTGATTGATGATGTCGCGCAGCTCGATTCGAGCCCGCGGATCGAGCCCGGAGGCGGGCTCGTCGAGGATCAACAGTCGTGGCTGATGGATGAGCCCACGGGCGAGGCCGATGCGCTGCTTCATGCCGCGCGAGAGGGTGTTGACGTCGGCGTAGCGCTTCGAACTCAGGTCGACGAGTTCCAGGAGGCCCTCGATCGTGGCACCTCGAGTGTCGCGGGGGAGCCGGTACGCCTCGGCGAAGAAGTCGAGGTACTCCTGCACGGTCAGCCCGGAATACATGCCCAACACGTCGGGGACATAGCCGATGATCGGACGGATCGCCTCGGTGTCGGTGAGGGGGATCCCGAAGATCTCCGCGGATCCCGAGGTCGGACGAAGCAGCGTCGCGAGGATCGACATGAGCGTCGACTTGCCGGCGCCGTTCGGCCCGATGAGCCCACAGACCGTCCCGGATTCGATCTGGACGCTCAACGAGTCGAGCGCACGGTTCGTGCCGTAGGTCTTCGTGAGCGACTCGGTGCGGATGGCGATGCCGGAGCGTCCGGCTTCAGCGGGGGAAATCGGCGCTTCGGTCATGGCTGCACCCCGCACAAGATGTGATTCGAACTCGACTGAATCTGAAACTCACCCGCACGGAATCGGATGATGCGTTGCCAGCCCGGTTCGGCCGCTCCCAGGTCGTAGGTGCGCACACCGATCGGGTCGACGTAGCGCTCCGACAGGCCCTCCACCCCGAAGGGTATTGCCGCCCAGTGCGGGTTCTCCTCGTCCCAGATGGCGACGTCGTCGACGAAGTCGGCGATCGAGCAACGCGCCGTGGCGACCGACGCGTTGGCGGTGATGCGATAGGCGCTCCAGCCGTCCCGGGTGCCGCCGAGGGGCTCCACGATGAACGCTGCGTGGGCGGCGTCGGGGTCGACCGGCCCGCTCCAGCCGCTCACCGTTGCAGTCGCGGCCACGACATCGAGTCGCGAACGGTCCTGGCCAAAGGTGTCGTCGTCATCGGCCAGGTACCCGGCGACTCGTACGACTCCGTTCGTGACCATGTTGTCGATGATGGGGAACCCGCCGAAATTCACGTTGGAGTCGCACATCATGGCGCAGTCGCTCGTCGCAAGCCCCCAGCCGAAGGGCTTTGCCCAGGCATCGATGTCCTGGGCGGTTTCGAAATCGAGGGTGACCGTTTCGCCGGGGCGGACACGGTCGAACGATCGACTGCGTCCGAAACCCGACACCTCCGCGGCGACCAACGGAGAATCGGTGTGGTTGGTGACGGCGACGTGAACCAGTGTGCCCTCCGCAGGGGTGACGACCAGGGTGATCGGGGAGGTCTCGTCCAACTCGAAGCTGCCGGCGACGAGGGGTTCCCAACCGGTGCCCTCGCCCCGGGTGGTGACCTTGTCGCCGTCCACCACCACCGAGTTCGATGACCCGGTGACGTTCCACCCCTGCGGCAGACGGGTCTGCGCAGTCCCGGCGGTGGCCGTGATCGCCGCGTGGGTCGACCCGAGCGGCGAGACGCTTTGGCGCCCATAGATCACGGGTCGCGCCACGTCGAGGTTGCCGCGGCCGATCATCACCACCAGGCCGCCGATCGCGAGGGCCAACAACGGCGCGGCGAACCACATGAACTGGGGTCGGCCTGTCTTGCGCAGCACGAACCACAGCGCTGGGCCGATGAGGAGCATCGAAAGTGCGAGCAGTCCGAGCAGCGTCGAGGTGGAGGCTCGTTCGGTCTCGATGAGTCCGCGCCAGCTGAGGTCGTTGCCGACGTCGCCGAACCATTGGTCCTCCGGCCCGATCGCCGTGCCGGTGTCGAGCTGTGGCTGTACGACGTTGCGCCAATCGCCCCGCACCGCGGCGTCGCCGACGAAGCGGATCTGCCCTGCGCCTCGTTGGGCCTCGGTGGCGTCGATCGGTTGGTCGAACACGGGGTCGTGAGCGGGAGCGACCCCGTCGATCACGAGGCGGCCACCCGCCCACACCCAGTGCCCGATCCGCCGCTTGAGACCGTCGTCGAAGCCGTCGAGTTCTGCCGTGGACACGACGAGTTCCCCGAGGTGTTCGAGCGCCGCCGGTCGTTTGAGCCACTCTGCGTCCACCCGGTCGATGGTGGCGCTGAAGGTGTTGTCGAACAGGTCGATCGTCTGAGCGGTGTCGGGAGCGAGGTTCGAAGTGACTCCGACGAGGCTGCCCGAGGCCTTCATGGGCTGTAGCGGTACCCGGGCGATTCGGCGCCCGTCCTCGCGTACGACGATCGCTGTCGGCAGGCCGATCGTGAGCCCGACGTGGTCGATGAACGCAGTCGCATCACGGTTCAGATCGAGTCGATAGGCGGTGTCGCCGACGTTGGACTCGACGACCACCTCGACCTGGCGTGAGCGGTCGGAGGTGACCTCGATGCGGACCGGCAGCGGATTGTTGGTGCCGTAGCGGTTGTTCAACCCGACGGTCGCCGCCACGTCGATACCCGCGTCGGCAACCGCGTCGGTAGGGTTCGGCTGCCCACGGTCCTCAGACCCGGCGGGGCTGATCGGTACGGTCGTCTCGGCGGGCTGTGGCTCGAGTTGTCGTTGCCCGGAGAGCGACGCTGAGGCCGGCACGGCCGTTATCGACGTGGTCGAGACAGCGGCCGCGAAACACGCCGCGGCGATAATGAGGAGTTTGGGCCGACCCATATGGAGGGCGACCATAACAGTCTGTGGCCGTCCTCCATATGTCGGTTGTGTGAGAATTCGGCGAACCTGAAATCCGTCAGCTCTCGGGCCAGCGGAAGTCGGCGAAACGATCGCGAAGGTCTTTCTTCGAGAACTTCCCGACCGAGGTCTTGGGCACCTCGTCGATGAACTCCACGCCGTCGGGAAGCCACCACTTGGCCACCCTGGGGGTGAGCCATTCCAGCAGCTCTGCCTCGGTGAGTTCCGACCCCTCGGCCAACACGACACAGGCCAGGGGTCGCTCGTCCCATTTCGGGTGGGCGATGCCGATCACCGCGGCCTCCACGACATCGGGGTGGGCCATGATCTCGTTTTCGAGGTCGACCGAGCTGATCCACTCACCTCCGGATTTCACCAGGTCCTTCGTGCGGTCGACGAGGCGGATGTAGCCCTCGGAATCCACCGTCGCCACGTCGCCGGTGCGCAGCCAACCGTCGGTGGTGAACGACTCCGCCGAGCGCGGGTCGTTGTAGTAGGTGCCGGTCACCCACGGCCCGCGGACCTGCAGCTCGCCGCGGCTCTCGCCGTCCCACGGCAACTCGTCGATGGTGTTCGGTTCGGTCACCCGGAACTCGACCCCGGGTACGACGAGACCGACGGTGGCCCGGAGTTCCGGGGTGTCCTCCAGGTAGGACTTGATCAACGTCGCGGCCGCCACCGGCGAAGTTTCGGTCATGCCCCAGGCCTGGAAGATCGGCAGGCCGATCTTGGCCCGGAACCCCTCCGACAACGCCGGCGGCACCGCGGAGCCGCCGCACGGGATGAGCCGCAACGAACTGACGTCGTGTCCGTCGATGGCGTTGAGCACACCCATCCAGATCGTGGGAACACCGGCAGCGAGCGTGACGCGGTAGTCCTCCATCAGCTTCACGAGGCTCGGCGGGGTCAGATCCGGGCCGGGCATGATGAGCGTCGCACCGGTGGCGACGGCGGCGTGAGCGAGGCCCCAGGCGTTGGCATGAAACATCGGCACCACGGGCAACACGACGTCGGACTCTCGCATCCCGACCACGTCGGCCATCATCGCGGCAAAGGTGTGCAGCACGATCGAGCGGTGGGTGTAGACGACGCCCTTCGGGTTGCCGGTGGTGCCGGAGGTGTACATCATCGCGGCCGCAGTGTTCTCGTCGGTGATGTTCCACTGCATCGGGGACTCGTTCGCGATGAGTTCCTCGTAGTCGTGCACGACGATGCCGTTGGGTGCCTCGGTTGGAATCGGTGCGCCCGTGTCGTTCATGACGACGACGTGTTTGACGGTCTTGAAATGTTCGAGTGCGGGCCAGGCCAACGGAGCGATCGAGTTGTCGATGAAGAGCACCTCGTCCTCGGCGTGATTCACGATGAACAGCAGCTGTTCGGGGAACAGCCGAAGGTTGATCGTGTGGCACACCCGGCCGGAACACGGGACCGCGAAGTACAACTCGAGGTGGCGGGCGGTGTTCCAGCCGAAGGTGCCCACCCGTCCGCCGGGTGAGATCCCGAGGGTGTCGAGCGCCGAGCCGAGGCGGCGGCTGCGGTCGGCCCACTCCCCATAGGTGGTCCGCTCGATGCCCTTCGGAGAGCTGGTGATGATCTCCTTTTTCGCAAAGAGCTGTTCTGCGCGCTGGAACAGGTGCGGCAGGGCCAGCGGGAAATCCATCATCGTGCCGAGCATGGCAACCTCCTGGTCGTCCTCGAAGCCCCCCTTTGGACAACGAGTGCTCACGAAATTACAGCGACGCGGGCGGTCGCGCTGCGGGACCATGGGTCCATGGCCGAAACCCCGCCGCCCACGCCACCGCCGACCTCACCGACGACCGCAGCCTCGACCGACTCGACGCCGCCGACTCCAGAGGTTGGATCCAAGGTGATCTCGCCCACGCCGGCGACGACCATCCGCAACGCCAAGCGGGCGCGACTGGACCGCGAGGAGGCCTACGCGATCCTCGACGACGACGTGGTGGCCAACGTCGGGTTTGTGCTCGACGCTCAGCCCTTCGTCATTCCGATGGTGTACGGGCGTCGGGGAGACTCGTTGTTCCTGCACGGGTCGGTGGCCACCCGCATCATGAGGGCCCTCGACGCCGGGGTCAGCGCATGCGTGACCGTAACGAAGCTCGACGGGCTGGTGCTCGCCCGCAGCCACTTCCACCACTCGGTCAACTACCGCTGTGTGGTGGCCCTCGGCACCGCACGCCGGCTGCGTGACGACGCGGCGATGGACGCCTTCGACGTCATCATGGAGCACCTGATGCCGGGTCGTGTCGAGGAGGCCCGGCGGGCGAACCGCCCCGAACAACGCCAGACGATGGTGATCGAGTTCCCCCTTGTCGAATTGTCGGTCAAGGTTCGCGACGGCGGGCCGGTCGACGACGAAGTCGACCTTCCGGACCCCGACGAGTTGAGCGACCTCTGGGCAGGGGTGGTCCCGCTGCGAGTCGTCGCCGGGACCCCGATCGCGGATGAGTTCACCTCGCCGAACGCACCGTTGCCCTCCGCCGTGGCCACCGGGGCGACCCGATGGCCAGCCGGGTGAGCGAGGCGCGCCCGTGCCGCCGGTTCGACGCCGGCGCCAAACGCGAGGGCTGGGCGCGCTAGTGGGTCGGATGTGACCCGCTAGCGCGCCCAGTCCTCATCGAACCGGTCAGGTGTGGGGCGACGTCAGGCGCTCTGAAGCGACTTGGAGTCGCGCAGCACCTGTTCGGCGAAGTCGATCGCGTCGCTGTCGAGGTGGCGGCGGCCCAATTCGAGGCCCCCGAGCACCTTCGCGCCCTTCGACTCGAGGAGGCGCCGGAACCCGCGCAACACGTTGCCGGGCCGCACCGCATAGGTGACGAAGGTGTACACCGGCTTGTCCCAGATCTCGGGAAGGTGCCGTGCGATGTTGCCGGCCCCGCCGGGACGGTGCCCGGCGATGATGAGGCCGTCGGTCCAGGTGCCGATGACGACGAGATCCGACTCGGCGAGGGCTTCGAGGTTGATGCCCTTGGTGGGAAACACCGACACCTCGTGGCCTGCGTTGCGGATCTCGGTGCCGATCACACGGGCGGCGCGCTCGGTGTTGCCCGTACGGCTTTCGTAGACGATGACGACCTTCACGGCGCTCATTCTCCCCGAGAACTCGCCGGCGACACAAACATTCGTGCCCGAGGGGGACCTTCGGCCTGCTGCCGGGGTGGAGCCTCGCCTGACCGGTGGAGTTCAGGCGATCCCTCGGTACCGTGGGCGCCATGTCGCAGGATCTCGTCGGTGGTCAGGCCCTCATCGAAGGCGTCATGGTGCGCCGGGGCGAGCAGTGGGCCGCCGCCTGTCGCCGTGCGGATGGAACGATCGCGACCACCCTGCAACGGAGCGAGCCGGCACTCGGCCGCGCCCGGCGCATTCCACTGGTGAGAGGAATTGGGGCCCTGATCGATTCGCTGCGCATCGGGATGGGAGCGATGCGGTGGTCTCGTGACAACTCCGAACCCGCGGCCTCGGGCAGTGCTGCCTCAGGCGGGGCCTCGCCCGGACCGACGCTGCGCGAGCGGGCCATCGTCGCCGCGGTGGTGACCGGGGTGGTCGCCGCGTTCCTCATCGTGCCGTTGTGGGTGGCGGCCATGTTGCACTCCGTCGTCGGCGATGGAATCGGCGCCGTGATCGTCGAGGGGCTCGTGCGCCTCGCGCTGTTCGTGGGGTACCTAGCGATGTTGTCGCAGCTGCCGGGCATTCGCCGGACCCTTGAGTATCACGGGGCGGAACACATGGTGATCGCGGCGCACGAACACGGCGTGGCGCGAGGGATCGCTCCGGCACGGGAGTTCAGTGTCCGCCACCCTCGATGTGGCACCGACTTCTTCCTGCTGATCTTCGTCATCTCGATACTGGCCTTCGCGCTCGTGGGTTCGCTTCCCGCAGCGTGGCTCGTCCTCAGCCGAATTCTGATGACCCCGGTGGTCGTCGGCGTCGCCTATGAGATCCTGCGCGCCGGGGGTACCTCCCATCACACTCGGCTCGCGGCGGTGCTCGCCGCGCCGGGGTTGATGTTGCAGCGCTTCACGACCCGGGAGCCCGCCGACGACCAGATCGAGGTCGCGCTCGCTGCGCTCGACACGCTGGTGCCGCCAGCAGCGCGGGTGCCGACCTCCGGCGACATCGTGGCCGAGGTTTCGGTGGAGAAGCCGGCGGGCGGGGTCGACGCCGTTCGCGACGAGGTGCAAACACCCTGATGAGCGGTTCGGCCAAGGCGTAGGCTTTCGCGATGACCGTCATCGACCGATCGGTGCTCGCTCGGCGCCTTGCCAGCGAGGAACAGCGCTTCATCGAGACCCATCCGAAGGCCGCCGCGGTTGCGGCGGGCGGGTCATCGTTGCTCGCCGGCGTGCCGATGGCATGGATGACGAGATGGCCGGGAGCGTTTCCGATCATCGTCGACGAGGCGAGCGGAGCGCGGTTCGTCGACATCGACGGTCATTCGTATGTGGACTTCTGCCTCGGTGATACCGGGGCGATGACCGGCCACGGACTCGCCCAGGTCGCCGACGCGATCGAGCGGCAGGCGCGTCGCGGCATCACCACGATGCTGCCGAGCCCCGACGCCGCCTGGGTGGGCGACGAGTTGGCCCGCCGGTTCGGGCTTGCCTCGTGGCAGATGGCGATGACCGCCACCGACGCCAACCGGTTCGTGCTGAGATTCGCCCGCCATCTCACCGGCCGCCCGAAAGTGCTCGTGTTCAACTGGTGCTATCACGGCACCGTCGACGAGACCTTCGCGGTGCTCGACGACCAGGGCCGGGTCGTCACAAGGCCGGGAACGATCGGTTCACCGGTGCCGGTGTCGGACACCACCAAGGTCGTCGAGTTCAACGATCTCGATGCGCTCGAGGCCGCGCTCGCCCCCGGCGACGTGGCCGCCGTGTTGGCCGAACCGGCGCTCACCAACATCGGCATCGTCCTGCCCGACCCCGGATACCACGAGGCGTTACGCGAGATCTGCGACCGCACCGGCACGCTGTTGGTGATCGACGAGACCCACACGCTGTGTGTCGGACCGGGCGGCGCAACCCGCGAATGGGATCTGCGGCCCGACTTCTTCGTCATCGGTAAGGCCATCGCCGGCGGTGTGCCAGCGGCGGCCTACGGGATGAGCGCGGAGATCGCCGAGCGGCTCGGTCCGGTTCTCGGGGATCACACCATCGACACCGCAGGGGTCGGCGGAACCCTGACCGGCAACGCGCTCGCCTTGGCTGCGATCCGCGCCACCCTGTCGAGTACCCTGCGCGGTGAGGATTTCGCCCGGATGATTCCGCTGGCCCAGGCCTGGAGCGACGGTGTGCAGTCGGTCATCGACGGCGCCGGGTTGGCGTGGAGTGTCAACCGCCTCGGGTGTCGAAGCGAGTACTGGTTCTGCCCGCCGCCCCGCAATGGGCGCGATGCGGCTGCCGCCGTGGACGAGGATCTGGAGGCCTACCTCCACCTGCACGCGCTCAACCGCGGGGTGTTGCTGACGCCTTTTCACAACATGGCGCTGATGAGCCCGGCGCACACCGCGTCCGACGTCGAGGCCCACACCGCGGCGTTTCGCGAGGCCGTCGATGCGCTGGTCGAACCTCGGTCGGCCGAAGGGTAGGAATCGTCGATGACGAGTACGGATTCGAACGCGGACCCGGCTGCCGGCGCGGAGGTGCCGCGGTCACGGCCGCCGCTGCGCGCCGCTGGCGAGTTGTTGGGCCAGATCGCCGTGGTCTCCGGTGCCGACAGCGCGGGAAGCATCGCGGCCGCGGTCGCGTTGGAGTTGGCCTCGCGTGGAGCCTCGGTCATCCTCGGCGCAACGGGTGACCGCGTCGCGGATCGGGTCGACGAACTCACTGCCGAGGGGTATCCCGTCGCGGGTTTCGTCGGCGATGTCGTCGACCCCCGGGTCGCGTCACTGCTGATCCAACGGGTGGTCGACCAGTGGGGTGGTATCGACATCGTCGTGAACGTCGCAGAGTCGAAGGACCGACGCCGAGACCTCACCGCGGCGTTCAACCTGACGGGCGCGGCGCTCGACGCGATGGCCCCGGCGCGTTATGGGCGAGTGGTCAACATCGCCGACCGCGATCACCGAGAGCTGTTGGCGCTCACCACAAAATCGGCGACCGGAGCGGCCGGGCGTGGAGTCACCGTGAACGCGGTGGCGATCTGCGCGGTTGCGACCTCGACGGCCGGCCACGATGAACTCGACGGGGCATCGGCAGGCCCGCTGCGACGCGCCGCGACGCCGGCGGAGGTCGCCGCTGCGGTGGCGTTTCTGTGTTCCCCCGGTGCGTCGTTCGTGGTCGGACACGCGCTCGTGGTGGACGGCGGCGCCGGCGTCGACCAACCCGCGCAGACAGGGCAGTAGGTTCCTCGGCCATGGCAGCCAAGTCCCCCAAGCCGTACACCGAGGCCCAGGTTCGCCGTGGCGACGCGGTCATCAAGCGGATGTCGAAGCTCACCACGGCGCTGTACCGGCGCACGAATGGACGTATCGGTGGCCGGTTCCTACGGGGCGCCCCGGTGTGTCTGCTCACCACGATCGGCCGGGTCTCCGGCGAGGCGAGAACCACTCCGTTGCTCTACCTGGCCGACGGCGACGACATCGTCCTGGTCGCTTCCAAGGGTGGGTTTCCCGGCAACCCGAACTGGTATCTGAACCTGAAGGCAGATCCCGAGGTGACCATTCAGATCGGGTCGGTTGCCGGCGACTACACCGCAGCGCAGGTATCGCCGCAGGACAAGGCCGAACTGTGGCCCCGGCTGGTGGCGATGTACCAGGATTTTGAGACGTATCAGGCCCGTACCGACCGCGACATCCCAGTGATCCGCTGTCGTCGCCGCCCCTGATTCGGTCGAGGCCGCGGACCATGGTCGACGGCGCTGTGTTGCGCGGATCCGCACGCTTCGGGTTGGCGTGTGGGAGCATTCGTCCATGGACCATCGCACCACCGCACGTCTGATCGCCGCCGGACGCACCCTGTTCGGTCTTCTGTGTCTGCTGCGCCCGCGAGTACTCACCGGATTCGATCGCAGTGAGCCCTCGGCGGCGGCGCTCGGGTGGATTCGACTGTTCGGTGTGCGCGATGTCGTGTTGGGCGCCGGCACGCTGGCGAGCCTCAACGGCGACGATGGCGACACGAGGTGGGTGAAGATGTCGGCGGCCGCCGACACCGCCGACGCGGTCACCGTGGTCACGGTCCGCGACGAGGTCGGCGTTTCGTTCATGGCGGCTTCGTTGGCGCTCGCGGTGCCGGCCGCAGCGCTGGGGTGGCGCGCCGCGTTCGGGCTGGGTCGCAGCCGCGGCTGAGGTTCTGCGAATCGAATCGGCCGAACGGGTAGGGTTCGGACGTGTCGTTCAAAGCGAAGTTTTCGAAGCTGATCCTCAAGCTGTGGCGCTGGACGCCCGTGGGGGAGCGCCCGGAGTTCAGTTGTGTGATCACCGCGGGGCCACACACCGCCAACATCGATTACGTCCTCATGATGCTCATGGCGTGGTCCCGGGGCATGGAACTGTCGTGGATGGGCAAGCACACCCTGTTCGAAAAGCCGATCCTCGGTAAGTTCTTCACCGCCACCGGCGGAATCCCGGTCGATCGCACGGCGCCCCAGGGCCTGGTCGGCCAAATGGTCGAACGCTTCGAACAGACCCCACGGCTGTATCTCGCGATCCCTCCGGAGGGGACCCGCAGTCTCACCGAATACTGGAAGTCGGGCTTCTACCGCATCGCTCAGGGCGCGGGGGTGCCGATCGTGATGTGTTCGATCGATACGAAGACCCGTGTGGTCGAGATCGGACCGACGGTGCATCCGAGCGGCGACCTCGTCGCCGACATGGATCTCTTCCGCGAGTACTACGGCCCCAAGGTCGGCTTCAAACCGGAGCTGTACGGCCCGATCCGCCTCCGCGAGGAGGAGGCCCTCGGCGACGGCGACGCCCTCGGCGATGGCAACGCCGACGGCGCGAACCCCGGCGACGCCACGGACGCGTCGGCCAGCTGATTCGCAGATCGATCCCGCAGGTCGATCCGTGGGCTGAAGCCGGTGCAGTGTGGCCCTACGGTGGGTGGGGTGCTGTCTGCGGTACCCGTTCGTCATGCGTACGTGCACGTTCCGTTTTGTGCGTCGATCTGCCCGTTTTGCAGCTTCCATGTGAAGGTGCGCGAGGCCGGTGATGTGGCGGCCTACCTCGATCGGCTCGAGGAGGAACTCGCCGAGATCGTGGCGGTGGTGCCGGTCGATCTCGACACCCTGTATGTGGGTGGCGGAACGCCGTCGTATCTTCGAACGGCGGAACTGGCCCGACTGTGTGAGATGGTCGAACGGCACCTGGGTCGCCCGCGCCGCGAGGCCACCCTCGAGGTGCACCCCTCGACCGCAACCGCGTCGCGGGTGCGCCACTGGGTCGAACTCGGATTCACCCGGCTCAGCATCGGCGCCCAGAGTTTCGACGATGAGGTGCTGCGGCGCCTCGGCCGCACCCATAGCGGTGCCGACGCGTTGGCCTGTATCGAGTGGGCCCTCGCCGCGGCGCAGGTGACCTCGGTAGACCTGATGATGCCGACCGCGGGTCAAGACGTGTCGGCGGATGTGCGCCGGGCGGTCGCCACCGGGGCACAACACATCTCGGTGTACGCGTTGACGATCGAGCCGGGAACACCCTTCGCGATGGACGGGGTTCGCGTCGATGACGGGGGTGCCGCTGAGGCGTTGAGCGCCGCTGCCGATCTGCTGGGTGCCGCCGGGTTCGAACGCTACGAGGTGTCGAACTATGCGCGACCGCAAGCGCGTTGCCTCCACAATCAGGCGTACTGGGCGGTGGCGCCGTCGCTCGGCATCGGCCCCTCGGCGTCGGGGGTCGTGTGCTGTGACGACGGTTCGTTGATCCGCTGGACCAATCCGACACTCGATCGGTGGCGCGTCGCCAGGTCGCCGCTCATGGTCATCGAGTCGGATCGCGACGCCCGAAGCGACGGCGGCGGCTCCGTCGAACATGTGCATGGCGAAGACCTGATGCGCGACCTGCTGATGTGCGGGCTTCGACGGGTGGACGGGGTCGATCTCGACGAGGTGACTCGCCGAAGCGGCGTCGACCCTCGCGATGTGCGTCGCAGCGAACTGGCACGCCTGAGCGACGATGCGCTGGTCGACATCGACGGGGCGCTGTTGGCGGCGACCGACCGTGGACGGTTGCTGCTCGACCAGGTCACCGTTGCGCTCTGGTGACCGGGTGCCCGAGGAGCGATCCCGAGAGATCAGATCTTGGCTCGGGCCGAGTATCTCGGTACATTCCATTTCAGCATTTGTGGTCAGCTGGGAGAAACAAGATGGCATGGAGTGGGCGATTGGGTCGCGACGAGGCACGCGCGGAAAAGGCGAAGGGTGTGAAGGCCTCGCCTCCGCCGGCGCGGGTGAACCCCTTCCAACCCCCGGCCCAGCGAGCCTCAGACCAGCCGACCGTCGACCCATCCGACTCGGCCTCGCCCAACCAACCCGCAGCACCGGGCTCCGATTCGCCCATTTCGGCACCGGTGTTCAGCGACGCAGCGCGCCGTGCACAAGGAGTGTCGGCGCCGACCTCGGCCGGCGCGGGATCTGCTGGGATCGCTGATCTGGCACCACCGACAGCGCCACCCGGTCGCTTCACGGCGATTCCCGAGGACCCTCCCACCGCCGACGGGCGCGACGTTGAATCTCCCGACACCGCATCTCCCGACACCGCATCGTCCGACACATCGTCGTCTGACGCGGCACCTTCGGATCCGGCACCTTCGGACAGGGCACCTTCTGACGCGTCCGGCGAAGAGCTGGCGGCCGGGGTGGTTGAGTTCGAGACGGTGGCCTCGGATTCATCGGCCTCCGATGCGTCGACGTCCGACGCCTCGGCGACGGTCTCGGAGCCGACCGAGGTGGCCGCGGCGCCAACCGCGGTGGCCGCGGCGAGCGCCGAACTCGACGCGTTGAGGTCGCAGATCGCCAGCCTTCAGGATTCGATCGACGAACTGTCCTCACGTCCGAGCGTCGAGACGATCGAGCCCGAATACCTCGGCGCGTCGAAGACGCTTCGCTACGCCCAACAGACCGCCGACGCGATTATCGCGGACGCCCGCACCCGCTCCGAGGAGCTCGTGGCCGATGCCCAGCGCCAGCGGACGCTGATCATCCGCCAGGGCCGCGAACAGGCCGAGGCCGAGTTCGGTGAGGAGCGAGACCGCGTGCGCGGTGAGGCGGCAGCATGGGAGGCGCGCCGTGCCGAGTTGTTCGAGGAGTTGGCCTCGCTCACCGCGGTCATCGGGCGGTATCACGATGGCCTGCGGTCGCTCGAGGACCACCTCGACGGTGCGGTGGAGACGCTCAAGGGTGGTGTCGACGCGCCCCAAACCGAGGCCGACGCCCCCCAGGCCGACGGGGATGCTGAAGCCGAGGCCGATTCCGTCGCTCATGAGGTGGGCGACGACGTGGTCGCGACGACCGATGAGGCAGACGGTTCGGAACTCGACGAGCGCAAGGCGGCGACCGACGATTCGGCTGCGTCCAGTGCCTCGTCAGCGTCGATGACGCCTCCACCGGTGCCGGGGGCGTTTCTGGGCGAGTCGGAATCGACTCGGGCCGATGGACCGGCCGCCCGCTTCAGCACCGACTGACCGCGCCACGCCCGCGCCTGCGGGCGTGGCGGCGATTTCGGGGCCGGTCGCCGAAGATTCCCGGGCGATGCCTACTTGAGCGTCACCGGGGTGGAAACGTCGGCGAAGAAGTCGTTGCCCTTGTCATCGACGACGATGAAGGCGGGGAAATCCTCCACCTCGATGCGCCACACGGCCTCCATGCCGAGTTCCTCATAGTCGAGAACCTCGACCTTGCGGATCGAGTCCTTGGCGAGGCGTGCGGCCGGGCCACCGATCGAGCCGAGGTAGAACCCGCCGTGGGCCTGGCACGCGTCGGTGACCTGTTGGCTGCGGTTGCCCTTGGCCAACATCACAAAGCTGCCACCGGCCGCCTGGAACTTGTCGACGTAGGAATCCATCCGGCCTGCGGTCGTCGGGCCGAATGACCCCGAGGCCATCCCTTCGGGGGTCTTGGCCGGTCCGGCGTAGTACACCGCGTGATCGCGCAGGTACTGCGGCATCGGTTCGCCGGCGTCGAGGCGTTCGGCGATCTTGGCGTGTGCGATGTCGCGGGCGACCACCAGGGTTCCGGTGAGCGACAGGCGGGTCTTGACCGGGTACTTCGACAGCTCCTGGCGGATCTCGTCCATGGTGCGGTTGAGGTCGATCGACACGACCTCGCCGCCGATCTGGCCTTCGTGCGGGTCGGGCAGGTAGTGCGCCGGGTCGGTTTCGAGCTGCTCGAGGAAGATCCCCTCGGTGGTGATCTTGGCGAGCGCCTGGCGGTCGGCCGAACACGACACCGCCACGGCCACGGGGCACGAGGCGCCGTGGCGGGGGAGCCGGATGACGCGGACGTCGTGGCAGAAGTACTTGCCGCCGAACTGGGCACCGATGCCGAAATTGCGGGTGATCTCGAGGACCTCTTGTTCCATGTCGAGGTCGCGGAACCCGTGGCCGAGCTTGGACCCTTCGGTCGGCAGAGAATCGAGGTACCGGGCGGAGGCCAACTTGGCGGTCTCGAGCGCGAACTCCGCCGAGGTTCCGCCGACGACGATGGCGAGGTGATAGGGCGGACAGGCTGAGGTGCCGATGTTGCGCAGGTTCTTGTCGAGGAACGCAGCGAGGCTCTTGGGGTTGAGCAACGCCTTGGTCTCCTGGAACAGGTAGCTCTTGTTGGCGGAGCCGCCACCTTTGGCCATGAACAGGAACTTGTAGGCGTTGCCGTCGATGGAGGAGATCTTGATCTCCGCTGGCAGGTTGTTGCCGGTGTTGACCTCGTCCCACATGTTCAGCGGCGCCATCTGGCTGTAGCGAAGGTTGGAGGTCTGATACGTGTTGAACACGCCGCGGGCCAGGTGTTGCTCGTCGTGGCCGCCGTTGACGATCACGAACTGTCCCTTCTTGCCCTTGACGATCGCGGTGCCGGTGTCCTGACACGAGGGCAACACCCCGCCTGCCGCGATGTTGGCGTTCTTGAGCAGCTCGAGGGCGACGAAGTAATCGTTCGCGCTCGCTTCCGGGTCGTCGCAGATGTTGCGGAGCTGCTGGAGGTGTCCGGGCCGCAACAGATGCGCGATGTCGCGCATGGCGGTCTGGGTGAGCAGGGTCAACGCCTCGGGTTCGACCTGAAGGAACGTGTTGCCGTTCGCCTCGAAGGTGCTGACACCCTCGGTGCTGATGAGCCTGTACGGGGTGGGATCGTCGCCGAGCGGAAGCAGCTCGGAAAAGTCGAAGTCGGCCATGGGTCAACGCTAGATCCGCGCCGAGCGCAGGTGCGATTCGGCGACAGTGATCTACCTGTCGTTCAACGAAGGACGACCGGCAGATGCTTGATTCCGTGAAGGAAATTCGACCGCATCCGCTCGATCGGCCCCGCGAGTTCGATGTGTTCGTAGCGTTCAACGAGCGTTTCGAGGAGCACTCGGATTTCGAGGCGGGCGAGCGACGCCCCGAGACAGAAGTGGGGGCCACCTCCGCCGAAGGAGACGTGCGGATTGGGGTCGCGTCCGATGTCGAAGCGATCGGGGTCGTCGAAGACCGCCGGATCACGATTTGCCGAGGCGTACCACAGGGCTACGATGTCGCCGGCGGAGACGTGGTGCCCGGCGATATCGAGGTCTTCGACCGCATTGCGGCGGAAGTACAGCACCGGTGACGAATATCGCACGATCTCCTCGACCGCCGAGCGGATGAGCTCGGGGTGTTCGCGCAGCCGCTGCCACTCGTCGGGGTGATTCGCGAATTCGACGACCGCATGGCTGAACGCGGTTCTGGTGGTCTCGTTTCCGGCGGCGGTCAACAAGATGAGGAACAACATGAGGCGGGTATCGGTGAGCGACTCCCCGTCGACCTCCGCATCGAGCAGCAACGAGATGAGATCGTCGCTCGGGACCGCCTCGCGTTCGACGCGCAACGTGTTGAAGTGGCCGATGAGCGACATGACCGCTCCGAGTTGGGACATCTCGCCGGCCGAGTACTCGAGGTCGGTCGACGCGATGGCCTCATTGCTCCATCGCAGGAGCAGGGCGTCAGATTCTGCGGGCGAACCGATCATCCGGGCGATGATGTTGACCGGCAGCGGCATCGAAACCTCGGTGGTGAAATCGAAGGCCTCGCGGGTGGTGTGCTGATCGAGCAGGTCGTTGAGGAGTTCGCGCACCGTCGACTCGAGAAGGCCGATCTGGCGTGGTGTGAACCCTCGGTTCACGATCTTGCGATAGGAGGTGTGCTCGGGTGGGTCCAAGGTCAAGAGATGCTTCGATGCCGCCACGACCATCTCCCGTGAGACGCCGACGCTGTCGATCGTTCGGTCATTGACCGCTTGAAGTTCGTGCCCCACCCCGAGCCCGGTCGCGCCGCCGCGTTCCTAGTCGGAGGAGAGAACGTCCGGGCAGCGACCGAGTTGCACGACGTTGGTGTGGACGAGCACCGACCACACCTGCGGCGCGCCGGCCCCCGCGTGCGGATTGCGCGCATGGGCGTAGACGGGCGATTCGAGACGACGGGCGGCGAACCAATCGAATGGGGCTCCGTGTTGCGCCCACCCATCGAGCTGAAAAATCGGGTCGTCGAGCGCGTCGATGCCCGCGGGCGCGCAGGTCGTGGGCGGGTCGGCGGCACTCACGAACGGGCCGCCTTCGTTTCGGGAACCGTGGCGATCTGCGAGAGGCGATATCGCCACGTCTCGACGAGTTGGTCGGTTCCGGTGTCGTCGGGGTGAAAGCCCGGTCGCAGGTACATGAACGCCCGCCGCAGGAACCACCAGCTGAGGAGGCGTTGGCGGGCGAGGTTGGATCGGAACCGGCGCCGGTGTGCTCGGGTGATGCGGTGACGATCCTCGAACACCGCCCGGGCCCACTCGGCCGCGACGTAGCCGGCCAGCACGGTGGTGGTGACGCCGAAGCCGAGCGCCCGGGTGGGGTATCCGGCGCCCGCGGCGTCCATGACGTCGAAGGCGACGTTCTTGTGTTCGAGCTCCTCGAGCGCATGCCAACAGATCAGCGGCTCGACCGCGGAATGTCCGAACAGGATCTTGCGGGTCGGCTCGTGGCCGAGCACCGACTCGGCGAGCAGGCCCGTGTAATGCTCGGCGGCGGCGGTCGCCGCGATGGCGAGCGTCCGGGGCGGTGCCTGAAGGATCCGGGCGACGATGACCTCGATGAGGTGATCGGCGCGAACCGTGTGGTATCCGAGTTCGGCGAGCCTGGCGTTGAGCTGTCGGTGCGCTCGGCCGTGCATGGCCTCCTGCCCGATGAACCCCTTGACCTGCGCCTTGAGCGTCGGATTATCGCCGACCGCGTCGCGGTGCCGACGCACGGCGGCGACGAAGAAGTCCTCGCCGTTGGGAAACACCGCCGACAGCGTGGCGAGGAGGTGGCTGAAGATCGGGTCGTCGGGGACGAGCCAGCCCGACTCGACGGCGGTGGGGTCGGTGTGGAGATGCCGCACAGGAATCTGGCGGTGAGCCGACGGATTCGTGGATCCGACCTCGGGTCCGGCGGACGTGATCTCGGTTGCGATGGGTGGGTCAAGGATGGTCACGGCCGGTCCTCCGAGAGGTTCGTGCGGGTGGGTTGGGTATCGCGGTGTGGTGTCGTGGCGACGGTGGTCGACAGCGCTTCCGACGGCGCTGTCGGCTCCGTGGTTGGGGCGATGACCGCCGCGAGGGCGACGTCGATCATGGAGGTGGCCAGCCGGATGACTTCGTCGGGTTGTCCGAACCCGCCGAGGCGCGAGACGGCCCCGCCCTGAACGAGGGTGAACACCAGCCCGACGAGGCGGCGGGCGATGTCGCGGTCGGTGATCGCCGGGGCGAACCACATCAACAGGTCCACCACGGTGGTTTCGAGCGCGGCGGCCACCCCGTGGACCACGACACGCAATTCCTCGTCGGTTCGTGCGGCGACGAGCACTTCGAGGACGGCCGCGTAGGCCGGTCCGGTCGCGATCTCCCACAACGCCTCGACCGCATGTTCAAGGGTCCGCACCGTGGGGTCGACCTGATCGAACGCGCTGGTGAAATGTCGCGCCTGTTCGTCGAAGAGCCGCTCGACCGCGGCGACGACGAGGTCGCGTTTGGTCGGGTAGTGGTGGGTTTGTGCACCGCGGGAGACCTGTGCTCGTTCGGCGACCAGGCGCGTGGTCGTGCCCGCATAGCCGTATTCGACGAGGCACTCGATCGTCGCGTCGAGCAGGGCGCGCTGGGTTGCGGCGCTGCGGTCTTGTTGTGTTCGTCTCGAGGTCTCGGCCACGGCGATCTCGTCGTTCCTGCCGGGGGTCTTTAAAACCGGCCTGTTGGTTTGTTTATCACGAATGGGACGTCGCCGCGCTCGCGTCCGTACCGGTAGTGGATTACCGCCCGAGCATGGCCGCCCGAGCAGGACCGCCCGAGCAGGACCGTTCGACGCGGCGCCGCGCGCTCGTTCAGTCGAGATCCTCGTGTAGCGGTGCCGGAAGGGCGACGATCGCGACCGTGGCCGCCGGGGTCACCTTCGCGGCGGGGATGTCGCCGCCGTTGGTGAGCTCGTCGATCGCCCGTTCCTTGTCGCCACCGGTGACGAGAAAGATGCGCCCCCGCGCCCGATTCACGCATCGGGGGGTGAGGGTCATGCGGACGAATCCGTTGAATTCGGCGCTGATCGCCACGTCGGCATCGTCGACATCGCTTACCGGATCGCCGGGTGACCAGCTCGCGGTGTTGCCATCCGCGCCAAGGCCGAGGTGCACGATGTCGAGGACGCCGCCACAGACCCGGTCGAGTTCTTCGGCGTACGCTGCGGCGGCTGACTCAAGGTCGTCGGAGGTCACGTCCATCCAGTGGATGTTCGACTCCGGCACTGGTGCGAGCGCGAGCAGGGAGGTCTTGAGCCCGACACTGTTGCGATCGACGTCGCGGTCGGGAGCTACCCGCTCGTCGACCTGCCAGATGTGCACCTGGGTCCACTTCAGGTCTCGTCTGCCGAGGACCCCGAACAGCTCCCACGGTGCGCGACCACCGGAAACGGCGAGGTGGCACACGCCGCGTTCGGCGACCGCCTCGTCGATGCGCTCGGCGAGAAGTTCGGCGCCGACCTGGGCGAACTCGTCGGTTCCGATGTAACGAAACTGGATCATGACCGCTGGCCTCGAAGGGGGCTCGACACTCGGGAACCCCTCATTGTAGGGACATCGCTAGGAGGCGGTGAGTTCGACGATGTCGGTCGACGCCTGCGGGGTGCTGCCGCCGATCAGCCAGGCGCGGTTGGCCTCGACGACGATCCCGGCGTCGTAGCGTGGCGTCGGCAGGTTGCCGGCGACAACGAATCCGCCGTTGTAGGGCTCGAAACGCAAAATGGCCGATGACCCACCGCCGGCGGTTCGGCCGCCGGCGACGAACACCGAGTTGCCCACGGTGAACGCGTTGGCACGAGACACCGGCGTGCCGAGTTCGGGCAGGTCGGTGACGGCGCCAGTGGTGAGGTCGATGCGCTGAATCGCAGCGGACAGCGCGTTGTCGTACTCGCCGCCGACCACCCACAGCGTGTCGTCGAGCACGGTGACCGCCGGATACCGCACGACGTGATTCAACGTGGCGATGGCAGTGAAGTTGACGCCATCGGTCGTGCGGAGCACCTCGGTCGATCCGGTCTTGCCGTCATAGCCGCCGACCACGAACACGGTCGACCCGTCCGGTGAGGTGACCGCCGTCGCCCCGGCGCGCGCAGCGGGAAGGTTGCCGATTCCTTCAACGTTGCCGTCGGCATCCACCGCGTACACCGTGCTGTAGACCGAATCGCCCTTGGCCCCGCCCATGATGAGGGCGCGATCGCCCAGCGGCGCCGCCGCGGCGGCATGAACCGGAGCGGCGAACTTGCCGACGTCGGCGATGGTCCCGGCCTCGGGGTCGAACAGCCAGATGGTGTCGGTGGAGTTCTTCTTTTCGTCCAGGCCGGCCACGATCATCACCTTGCCCCCAGCGCGGGCGACGCTCGAAATGTAACGAGCGGCGGGGAGTTTGGTGGCCACGTCGACTGCGCCGACCGAGGTCGGGGTCGGAGACAGGGTGGTGGTGCTCGCGGTTGGCGTCGTGGTGGTCGATGCGCCGTCGCTCCCACCCTCGCCGCCGTCCCCGCCCAGGGCGCACCGAGCGAGCAGCGCAACGACGATGAAGAGCACCACCATCGTGCGGGCGAATCGGAACTTGCGTTGTGGGCTCCACGAGAACCAGAACTCGTCGTTGTGGTTCATGCCGTAGCCGGGCAGCGTGAGTGGACCCACGGCGCCTGGGGCACGCCGCGCCGGTCGACGCGGTGCTCGGCGCGGCGGTCGGTTCAGGGGTCGCTGTGGCATGGGTCGATTGTTGCAGGTGATCTGGGCGCCGCGTAGGCCAGCGCGGCGGTGCGGCGGAGTCGATCGGCTCACCTTGGTGGTTCAAAGGCACTGCGGGGCGTGGAATTTCGACGATGCTGCGTACCCTCGATCACATGCTGAGGAACCCTCGACGTGTCGTCGTCCTGGTGGTGTGCGCAGCGCTGGTTTCGGCGCTTGGCTGCCAACCGGAGGTGCCGGCGCCGGACGCAACCTTCACCGTGTCGGGCGGCGGATACGGCCACGGTGTCGGGATGAGCCAGTACGGGGCCTACGGGCGCGCGCTGGCGGGTCACGACGTGGCGCAGATCCTCGACGCCTACTATCCGGGCACTGCGATCGAGCCGAGGTCGTTGGGCAATATCCGGGTTCACATCGGTGATGCGCAGGCGACGGAGCTGACGAACCCGACCGGCAACATCGTCATCACCGCCGAATCGGGTGCCTCCAGCGTGATCGCCGGGCCGAACGAACGTCTCGCGGTACGTCGTAACGGCGCGTCGGTGCAGGTACAGGTGGTCGCACCCAACGTCGGAGGAACACTCACGTTTCCGGGGGCGCAACATGTGTACTTCTCCTCGGCCGGCGACGAGTCGATTCGCGTCGCGGCCACCGGACGGAGCTATCGGTTCGGCCGCCTCGATGTGTCGCCGAACGGGGTCGGGTTGCGGATGATCGTTCGCGACCTGTCGATGGATCAGTACCTCTACGGGCTCGGCGAGATGCCGGCGAGTTGGCCACTCGAGGCGCTCAAGGCCCAGGCGATCGCCGGGCGCAGCTACGCGGCGCGGGCGTTGGCCGCTCCGAAGAACGCCGAGTTCGACCTGTACTCGACCACCGTCGACCAGGCGTATGTGGGTACCTCGGTGACCGATGGATCGTCGTACGGGGCGAACTGGAAGGCGGCGGTGGACGCAACCTCGGGCAGGGTGCTGACCCATGGCGCCGCCGTCGCTCAGACGTACTACTCCTCGTCCAACGGCGGCTTCAGCGAGCGTTCCGACTATGTCTGGGCGTCGTCGTTGCCCTATCTGATCGCCGCGGCGGACCCGTTCGACGCCGTGGCTGCGAACAAGAACTCGCGCTGGACACGAACCTTCACCGCTACCGAGTTGGGCGCCTGGGTGGAAAACGCCGGTCGCGGGTCGATCGGTGCCGTAACCCGAGTTGAACTGTCCGGCAACCTCGGGGCCTCCGGACGAGCTGAGCGTGCGACGGTGAAACTCGTCGGAGTCACCGCGTCGGCGACCATGACCGGCGCGCAGTTCCGCACGATGATCAACAACCGGGCGGGCGCGTCTCGCCAGCTGCTGTCGACACGGTTCACGGTGAGCCCGACGCCCGGCGCCGCCGCACCGGACCTGCCGCAACCAGGGCCACCGCCGGCGACCAATCCGGGCGCTGCGGGTGACACGACACCTCCGAATCTCGCGGTCTGGCACAGCGACCCGATGACGTTCGGCGCTGCGGGCCAGGTCTGCAGCTACGTGACGAGTGACGAGCCGACGATCTACGCGCTGTCCATCAACCTTCGGGGAACGGAGGTGAAGAGCCCGGTGGGCGGCGTTTCCCCCGACCGTCCGGCGCTCATGTGCATCGCGATTCCCGCGCGGCTCCGGCCGACGAAGCCCACGCTGGTGACCTTCACCGCCGTCGGAATCGACGCCGCGGTGAACTACCGGTTCGTCGTGAAGCAGGTGACGGTTCAGCGCTGAGCCGACGGGTCCGGTAGGGATCGTCAGCGCGGCGTGACGCCTGCCGGGAGCAGCAGCCCCTCGAGCCAGCTCACGGGGAGGCCGACGATGTTGTCCCACGCACCCTCGATCTCGGACACGAAGTCGGCACCTCCGCCCTGAATCGCGTAGGCGCCGGCCTTGTCCAGGGGTTCGCCGGTGGCCACGTAGGCGTCGATCTCGTCGTCGTCGAGTTCGCGGAACCACACCGCGGACTCGACCGAGAGCGCCGTGTTCAGCGTCGGTGACGCGACGGCGATGCCGGTGAGGACGTGATGGGCGGCGCCGGACAGCCGTCGCAGGATCGCCGCCGCGTCGGCATCGTCGCGAGGCTTGCCGACCAATTCGTTTCCCAGCACCACGATCGTGTCGGCTCCCACGACCACGGCATCGGGGTGCTGTGCGGCGACCGCAGCCGCCTTGGCTGCCGCCAGCCGCTCCACGTAGGCCTCGGGCTTCTCGTACTCGAACGGGGTCTCGTCGATATCGGCAGCGACAATGTCGAATTCGTAACCGGCGCCCGCCAGCAGTTCGCTGCGCCGCGGCGAGGCCGAAGCGAGGATCAACCGACGCCCGGCACCACGGCCGGCGGTGGGTGCAGGGTCCATCGTCACCCTCCCGAACTGATCGACTCGGCGTCGGCCGCCAGGGCGTCGATCGCGTCCTCGTTGTCGAACCAGCGATCCGGCAGCGACACCGCCCGCGGACCGCCCACATGGCCGCGCTTCGCGCGGCGGCCCTCGGAACTCATCGTCGACGAACGGTCGAAGCGCCCGAGGGTGTCGGCGAGTTGTTCGCGGCTTTCGAGTTGATTGAGTTCGCGCCGTACATCGCCGCCGGTCGCGTACCCCTTCAGGTACCAGCCGGTGTGTTTGCGGAACTCCCGAACGCCAATCCACGGCCCGGCCCAATCGATCAACAGGTCGAGATGCTCGAGCATCATGTCGACGACCTCGCCGAAGGTGGGCGCCTCCGGTATCGGCGAACCGCCGAGTGCTGCGGCGAGATCGCGAAACAACCACGGTCGTCCAAGACATCCCCTCCCGATCACGACGCCGTCGCAGCCGGTGCGCCGCATCATCGCCACGGCGTCGGCGGCCTCCCAGATGTCGCCGTTGCCCAATACGGGAATCGAGGTGATCGAGGCCTTCAGCTCGCCGATCGCGTCCCAGCGGGCATCTCCGGAGTACAGCTGCTCGGTCGTGCGGGCGTGCAGGGCGACCGCGGAGCACCCTTCGTCCTCACAGATCCTGCCGGTGCGCAGAAAGTTCAGGTGGCCGTCGTCGATGCCCATCCGGAACTTGGCGGTCACCGGCACGCCGCTCGAACCCGTCGCTTGCACTGCGGCGCGCACGATGTCGCGCAGCAGCCGATGGCGCACCGGCAGTGCGGAACCGCCGCCGTTGCGTGTGACCTTCGGGGCGGGGCACCCGAAGTTCAGGTCGATGTGGTCGACATGAGAGGAGTCGATCAGTTTGCGAACCGCCTCGCCGACGTGGTGGGCGTCGATCCCGTACAGCTGGATGCTGCGGATGGGTTCGTCCTCGTCGAAATGAGCGAGGCGCATCGTCTTCGCATTGCCCTCGACATAGGCGCGGGCGGTGATCATCTCGCTGACGTACAACCCGGCGCCGTGGCGGCGGCACAACCGGCGAAACGGCGCGTTGGTGACGCCGGCCATCGGGGCCAGCACCACGGGAGTATCGAAAACGAGTGGGCCGATGTTCATGAGCGCAGGTGGGGTTGGGGCTGAGGTTCGGGCGGAAGTGAAAGCCGGGCCGGGGCCCGGGAGGTCGACGACGCCCGAACAACGGTTTTACACGCGTGTAACGCGATCCTTTGCGGCGCGTTTCGTTCAGGTACCAGAATCGACCCTGTTCGACCGGGATCACCGGCTGACACGAAAGGCTCGAACAGTGAAGCGAAATGCATGGATCGCCGCTCTTTTGGCGGGTTCGCTGCTTGCCAGCGCATGTGGCAAGTCGGACGATTCCGGCTCGGACGACACGGATTCAGGATCCTCGACCGGCCAGGCCGGCTCCGACGACGTGGTGAAGGTGGCCTGGATTCTCCCCGGGCCGATCAACGACGGCGGCTGGTCGACGGCGCACAACGAGGGACGTCTCGCCGTCGAGGAGCACTTCGGTGACAAGGTCGAGACCACGTACAAGGAAAGCGTCGCCGACGGTCCCCAGGCCGACCAGGTGGTCGCCGACCTGGTCAAGGACGGATACGACCTCATCTTCGGTGCGTCCTTCGGGTTCGGCGAGTCGCTCATCCCGGCGTCTGAAGCGAACCCCGACATCGCGTTCGAACACGCGACGGGGATCGAGCCGCTCGACAACATGGGTATCTATTTCGGAGCGGGCGAACAGTCGCTCTATCTCACCGGCATGGCCGCGGGCGCCGAGACCACGTCCAACCTGATCGGTTTCGTTGCGCCCTTCCCGATCCCGGAGGTGATCCGTCACATCAACGCCTACACCCTCGGCGCACAGGCGATGAACCCGGACGCGCAGGTGAAGGTCGTGTGGACCAACTCCTGGTTCGATCCCGAGACCGAGCGCAAGGCCGCGGAGTCGTTGATCGCGGACGGTGCCGACGTGATCGCCAACGGCGGCGACGGTCCGGCCCCGGGCGAGGCCGCGCAGGCCGCTGGGGTGGCCTGGACGGGTTACGACGCGGATCAGTCGGAGAACTTCCCCGACATCTGGCTGACCGCGGCGCTGTATCACTGGGGCGACTATTACATCGGGCAGGTCCAGAAATTGATCGACGGGACCTGGGAACCGGGCGACTACTACGGCAACATCGCCGATGGCCTGACCGACATCGCCCCGTTCGGCAAGCGGGTGAGCGCCGAGACCCAGGCCAAGATCATGGAAAAGCGCGACGAGTACATCGCCGGAACCTTCGACGAGACCGCCGGGCCGATCTACGACCAGGACGGCGAACTCAAGATTCCGGAGGGCGAGGTGATGAGCCACGCCGATCAGATGAGCGTCATGTGGTTCGTCAAGGGCGTCATCGGAACGATCCCGTCGAGCTGACAGGTGGCCGACCGTCCAACAGCGGGTGCCGTCGGGGCTGAGTCCTCGACGGCGCCGGCGGTGTCGATGCGGGGGATCACCAAGCGATTCCCCGGCGGCGTGGTAGCGAACCACGACGTCGACTTCGACCTCGCCGTCGGTGAGATCCACGCGCTGTTGGGCGAAAACGGTGCTGGCAAGTCGACCCTGTCGAATGTCCTCACCGGCATTTACCAACCAGACGCCGGAACGATGTCGCTGTACGGCGAGCCGACGGTCATCTCGTCGCCGCGGGACGCGATCGAGCGCGGCATCGGCATGGTGCATCAACACTTTCGCCTCGTCGAAACGATGACGGTCGCCGAGAACATCGCGCTCGGCCTCCACGGGCCGCTTCGACGTCGCAAGCTTGAGGACCGGGTGCGTGAGCTCGGACAGCGCTACGGGCTCGTCGTCGACCCGACCGCCAAGATCTGGCAGCTGTCGGTGGGAGAGCAGCAGCGGGTGGAGATCCTCAAGGCGCTGCAACACGAGGCACGGATCCTGGTGCTCGACGAACCGACGGCGGTGCTGACGCCACCGGAGGCGCAGGTGCTGTTTCATACGCTGCGTCGCATGGCCGATGAAGGCCGTTCGATCATCTTCATCTCCCACAAGCTCGACGAGGTGACCGAGGTGTCCGATCGGGTCACGGTGTTGCGGGACGGCACCAGTGTCGCAACGGTGAACGTCTCCGATGTCACCTCGCGCGACCTCGCCCGTCTCATGGTCGGCCGCGACGTAGTCTTCAGCACCGAGGACGAATCCGAACGGGCGGAGGTCGACGTTGATCACGTCGTGCTCGAGGTGCGCGATCTGCATGCCGACGACGACCGGGGACAGGAGTCGCTGCGGGGCGTTTCGTTCCAACTGCACGCCGGCGAGATCGTCGCCGTCGTCGGCGTGGCGGGTAACGGTCAACGTGAACTCGCCGAAGCGATCGCCGCCACCCGACCCAGAAACGCCGGGGCTGTGTTCGTCGATGGGACCGAGACCGCCGGACGTGACCCCCGCGAGCCCATGGCGCTCGGCGTGTCCTACGTTCCTGAGGACCGCCTCCATGTCGGGCTGGCCGCGTCGGCGTCGATCGAGGACAACCTCGTGTTGAAGTCCTATCGGCACCGGCCGGTCGCGGTCGGGCCGTTTCTCAACCGCAAGGTGGTCCGCTCATCGGCCGAAGCCCTCGTGGAACGGTTCGGGGTGAAGGCTCCGGCGACGACGACCTCGACCCGGTTGCTGTCGGGTGGCAACGTGCAAAAGGTGCTGTTGGCCAGGGAGTTCAGCGCCCGACCCAAGGTCCTGATCGCTGCCTCTCCCACGCGTGGGCTCGATGTCGGGGCGATCGAGGTGGTGCGCGAACTGCTGTTGGACGCCGCGCGCGACGGGGTCGGCGTGTTGTTGATGACCGAGGATCTCGAGGAGGCGATCGGCCTGGCCGATCGCGTTCTGGTGATGTTCGAGGGGCGCATCATCGGCGAACAGCTGCGTGGCGCGACCGACGTCACCGAAATCGGACTCATGATGGGCGGCCGTTCGGGTGCCGAGGCGGTCGCCGCGACCTCCGGCGAGGGGGTCTTGTGATTCGACTCGAGCGACGCGTCGAGACCCCGCGTTGGCTAGCGCTCGGCGTTCCGGTGATTTCGATCATCTCGTCGGTGGTCGCAGGGTCGCTGTTGTTGGTCGCCACCGGCAAGGACCCCATCGACACGTTCTCGCGCATCGTCGAACGGGGGTTCACCTCCGACGGTGCGATGTCGGCCACGATGATCGCGGCGACACCCCTGTTGTTTTGTGGGCTCTGCGCCGCGGCGGCGTTTCGCATGGGCGTGTTCAACATCGGTGGCGAGGGACAATTCATCGTGGGTGCCATCGCGGCGGCGTGGGTCGGGTTGCAGACCGGCGAGGCGCTGGGTCCCGGCGCCATAGCGCTCATGGTGGTGTTCGGCGCTGCGGCCGGCGCCGCGTGGGCGGCGATCGTTGGCGCGTTGAAGGCGTGGTTCAACACCAACGAGATCATCGTGTCGCTGATGTTGAACTACATCGCCACGAACCTCGCGTACTACCTGATCTTCAACTCCGAATCGACGTGGCGCCTCCTCGAAGGGTCCGGCAAACAGTTTCCGCAGGGCCGCAAGATTCACGCGGATGCCTGGTGGCCCTTCAGCCACATCGGTTCGGTGGACATTCCGTTTGGGTTCTGGCTCGGCGTGGTGCTCGCCGTGGTCACCTGGGTGCTGTATCGCAAGACCCGCTACGGCTTCGAGGTCGACGTCATCGGCGAGGCGCCCCGGGCGGCGCGCTACGCGGGAATGCGCACGAAGCGAAAGGTGGTGGCGGTGATGGCGCTTTCGGGAGCATTCGCGGGAATCGGCGGCGCGGCCGACGTCGGCGACGTGCGACACATGCTCGACCCCAAGGGGCTCTCGGCTGCGGGGTACGGATACACCGGCATCGTCGTCGCAGCGCTCGCCCGCTTGAACCCGATCGCCGTCGTCTTTGTGGCGATTCTGCTCGGTGGGCTCAACAACGCTGGTCGGGCGTTGCAAGGTCCCGACTTTCCCGCGGGTCTCGTCGGGACGCTGCAGGGACTCATCTTGTTCTTCTCGCTCGGCGGCGAGGTCCTCGCTCGGTACCGGATCCGAAACCTGGGCCGGGCGCGTGCGGCGGTCGCCGGAGCGATGGGTGACGGAGGCGACGAGTGAACAACAACCTTCTGGTCGTCGTGCTCACCGCTGCGGTGTTTTACGGAACGCCGCTGTACTTCGCGGCGCTCGGCGGCGTGTTCGCTGAACGTTCGGGGGTGTTGAACCTCGGCACGGAGGGCATGATGTTGCTCGGCGCCGTGTCGGCCGCGGCGGTCGCGGCCAACGCGAGCGGCCCAGCGTGGTGGGTGCTCACCTTGGCGCTGTTCGCGGCGATGTTCGCTGCGGCGCTCGGTGCGCTGCTGCACGCGTTCGCCACGATCACGTTGCGGGTGAACCAGACGGTGTCCGGACTGGCGTTGACCATCCTCGCCGGAAGCGCGGGGTTGAGTTCCTACCTGGCCAAGATCTGGGACCTCGGCAAGGCTCCGGTGCAGTTCAACAAGCTCGACCTGTTCGGCCTGGGCGACCTGGCCGTGGTCGGTCCCATCCTGTTCGACCAGAACATCCTCACGTACCTGTCGTGGGTGCTCGTGGGCGTGAGTTCGTGGTACCTGTTTCGCACCCGGCCCGGCCTGCACCTGCGCGCGGTCGGCGAATCGCCCCAGACCGCCGATGCTGCGGGCATCAGCGTCACCAAGTACCGCTATGTCCACACCCTCGTCGGGGGAGCGTTGGCGGGACTGGGCGGCGCGTATGTGTCGCTGGCGATCAACACCTCCTGGAGCGACGGGATCACCGGCGGCATGGGTTGGATCGCGATCGCCTTGGTGATCTTCGGGTTCTGGCGGCCGGATCTGACCCTCGCCGGTGCCTATCTGTTCGGTGGACTCACCTCGTTGAACTTCGTGTTGCAGACCCGCGGCGTGAAGGTGGCTCCACAGCTCCTCAGCTCGCTGCCGTACCTCGTCACTATCGTCGTGCTGGTGGCGGTGTCGGCCGGGTGGTCGCGTCAGCGGGTCGGGGCGCCGGCGGCGTTGGGCGTTGCCTATGAGCGCGAAGAACGCTGACGCGAGGTGTTGTGACGTCGCCGGGGTGGTGAAGTCCCTATGCTCGCTGCGTGTCCAACTCGACTCGCACTCGGCTGGATCCGCAGCGTCGACGTGAGTTGATCCTGCAGGAGGCATCGCGGGTGTTTCGCGAGCAGCCCTACTCCGAGGTGTCGCTCGACACGGTGGCGAGCGAGGCGGGGGTCACCCGCGGGCTGCTGCATCACTACTTCGGTTCGAAGCGCAACCTGTATCTCGCCGTGCTGGAACGGGCGGTGTCGATTCCGGCGGGGGTGGACATCGTTCCGGCCGGATCCTTTGCGGACCTTCGCGAGTTGTTCGACGCGTGCGTCGGGTTGTGGATGTCGACGCTGCGTGCCGCGGGAGGGCTGTGGCCGGGGGCATCGGTGGGGTTCGCGGAAAGCGATATCGACGACGTGATGGAGGTTGCGCGCACGTCGCTCGTCGAGCGGATGATCGACGAATTGCCGTTCCCGGAGACGCTCGATCGTGATTCGCTGCGCGCCGCGCTGCACGCCTATGCGGCCTTTGCCTCGGTCGCATCGGACGCGTGGCTGCGCGACGGACGGCTCAACGATGAGCAGCTTCGTGCGATGTTGAGCGAGACGCTGGTCGCCATTGCCGAGTCGATCGTGCCGGCCATGGGTGCGGCGTCTCGCTGAGCGGTTGTGGCGAGTGGCGGATCGTCCCGACGCGGGTACGCTTCACAGACCCACCGCCGCTGGGCCGACACGGTTTCGGCCTCGCACAGCGGGCGTGCGATGGACGCGTCGGTGGCAGAGCTGGAGATGATGACGAATGAACCCGATGGTGAAGCGATGAAGCGTGTGGTGGTGACGGGAGCCGCGGGGTTCATCGGTTCGCATCTCTCAGAGCGCCTCGTCCACCTGTGCGACGAGGTCATCGGGGTCGACTGTTTCACCGATTACTACGAGCGTGACGCCAAGGAGTCGAACCTTGAGGCGCTGCGGCAGGTTCCGAACTTCCGCTTCGTGGAGGCCGATCTTCGTAGCGACGACCTGGCGCCGTTGTTCGACGGGGTCGATGTTGTGATCAATCTGGCCGCCTCGCCCGGCCTGGTTCGAAGCTGGGAGGAGTTCGATCAGTACGAGTCGAACAACCTCCGTGCGGTGCAGCGGATCGCCGATGCGATGCTGGCGACCGGCGTCGGGCACCTGGTGCAGGCGTCGACGTCGTCGGTGTACGGCGCGGACGCGACCGGCCCCGAGACGAGCGAGACGCTGCCCATCTCTCCGTACGGGGTGACGAAACTCGCGGGCGAGCACCTGCTGCGGGCCTATGGCATGAGCCGTGGACTTCCGTTGACGATCCTTCGGTACTTCTCGGTCTACGGTCCTCGCCAACGTCCGGACATGGCCTACCGGATCTTTTGTGAACGCCTCATCGACGGCGAGGAGATCGTGGTGTTCGGCGACGGCTTGCAGAGCCGCAGCAACACCTACGTGAGCGACATCGTCGAGGGCACCATCGCCGCGGCGCGTCAGGCCCCCACGGGGGAGATCTACAACATCGGCGGTGGCCGCGAGATCACGTTGCTCGAGGCCGTCGAGTTGTTGGGCGACGCCCTCGGCGTCGAGCCACGGATCCGTTTCGAGGAAGGCCGTGCGGGCGATCAGCGCCGCACGGTAGCTCAGAGCGACAAGGCCCGCGGGCAACTCGGGTGGGAGCCGTCGGTGCTGCCCGCCGAGGGTCTGGCGTTGCAGGCCGAGTGGGTGCGCTCACTGCGCGACCGCTAATCGGCGGCAGCGGGGCGGCGTTGCAGGGGCCGCGTCGCGGGGCCGACGCCGCAAGGGCGAAGCTTCAGGCCGACGCCGCGGCACACACGCCGGCCTGTTCGGCGCGGACGCTGCGGGTCGGGGCGGTCGTGGCATCGGCGAGCACCACGACGTGGGGGATCGACCCGGACAGCGATCCGCCCGCAGGTGTCACAACCCGGACCGTTCGAGCGTCGTCGAGGGTGAAGGTGATCGCCGCTGCGGGCTCGCTGAGGAAGATTCCGGCGATGGTGTCGAACGGTGCGTACTCGGTGGCGAAGACGGCGACGTTGGCTCGCACGGTCGCGTTGTACTCGGCGTTGACGACGGTGGTGGCGCCGGCCGCGTCCTCGATGGTCATCGACGTGAGGTTGCTCGCGGAGGCGACCACGACGTAGGGGGTCAGTTCCTCGGGAGTGCTGTCGGCCGGCGCTCCGTCGGGTCCGGCGACCTTCGGTGGCAGGAAGACGTCGAGGCCGATTTCGGCGTTGTCGGCGAAGGTCAATGGCGAGCCCTGTTGGTAGGTGCCGAACGGGGTGGTCGCGAGTAGATCCGCATGGGTGGCCTCGACACATTCGGCCACGGCCGACCCGGCGTCGGCCGCCGCGGGAATCGCGGTCAGGGTCACGGTGAGCTGGAGGCGCTCGCTGGGCTGCACCGCGATGGTCGACGGTTCGGGCGGTGGGGTGTTGGCGAGCGTGGTGGTCGTGTCGGCGTTCTGTAGGCCGGTATCAGGGGTGTGGTCGCTGTCCTGCTCGCTGAGGTCGGCGGTCTCGGCGGTTGTTGCGTCGGAGGTATCGGCGTCGGAGGCAGAGCCTCGTTCGGTGGTCTCGCCGAGTACCTCGACTTCGACCGGGTCGGCGTGGGTCGCCCGCCAGGTTCCGGCACCGACGAGGATGGCGAATGCTGAAATCCCCGCCGCAATCGATCCCGGAGTCTGAATCCGAAACAGTGACATACGGCACCCTATTCCGGTTCGAGGTGACTCGAAAAGTAGTGGTGTGAGCGGGGGTGATGGCAGGTGCGTGCAGACGTGCCGAATCCGCGCTCACAGGCCCGTTTCCCGATAACCAGTGGTCGTGATCACGACCACTGGTTATCGGGAAACGGGTCAAGTTATTGGCGGCGCGTCAATAGTGTGCAAGACTGCGCACATGGAACACCGGGGGGATGCCATCTCGACGCCGCGGCCACCGTCTGGGGGTTCGCGCCCGCAGCGGGCCGACCTCGTGGTGCACCCTCCGGTTCCCCCCGCCGATCTCGACGAGTTCCGATCCGCGGCGTTGGCGTTTCTCGACGCCCACGCGACGCCGAAGGTGGCCGACGGTCCCTTCGAGTGGGGGGTCGGCGACGACTTCGTCGGCATCGTCGAGGAGCCCGACCCCGAAACCGAGGCCCTCGCCATCGCCGCGGCCAAGGAGTGGGCGGCGACCCGATGGAACGCCGGGTTCGGCTGGTTGACGGGCCCCGTCGATCAGGGTGGAGCCGGCCTTACCGGCGAGCACCTGCGGATCTACCGCGGGCTCGAATCGGGCTATGAGGTTGCCGATCAGTCGATCTTCATGATCGCCCTCGGCATCGTCGGGCCGACGATCGCCGCGCATGCCCGCCCGGAGATCGCCGCGCAGTACCTGGCGCCCATCCATCGCGGCGAACTCATCTGCTGTCAGCTTTTCAGCGAGCCCGAGGCGGGCTCGGACCTGGCGAACGTGCAGGCCCGCGCGGTGCGCGACGGCGACGACTGGCTGATCACCGGACAGAAGGTGTGGACCTCCAACGCTCAGCACGCGCAGATCGGCGAGATCATCTGTCGCCACGACCCCGATGCCCCGAAACACGCGGGGCTCACGGCCTTCCTCGTCGACATGACCGCACCCGGTGTCGAGGTTCGTCCGCTGCGTCAGATGACCGGGGGAGCGGGGTTCAACGAGGTGTTCTTCACCGAGGTGCGGGTGCCCGACAGCCACCGTCTGGGCGAGGTGGGCGAAGGCTGGAAGGTGGCTACGACCACGCTGATGAACGAGCGCAGCTCGATCGGTTCGGGCATGGGACTGGGCCGCGGCCCGGGTCCGTTCGAACGACTCATCGAGTTGACGCGGGTGATGGGCAAGGCGGATGACCCGATCGTTCGCGACAAGTTGATGAAGCTCTACATCGGCAATCGCGTCGCGTCCTACACGGGCAAACGCGGCGCGGCGGCGATCAAGGCCGGTCGCCTGCCCGGCCCTGAGCTCAGCGTGTTGAAGCTGGCGAACACCCTCAACCTGTTGGCCACCGCCGACTATGCGGCCGAGGTGCTCGGTCCGAAGCTGTGCGCGGATACGGGGGAGTGGGGCACCTTTGCGTGGACCAAGTTGGTGGGGAGCGCTCCGGGCGGTCGCCTCGGAGGCGGCACCGACGAGATTCAGCGCAACATCATCGGCGAGCGGGTGCTCGGCCTTCCCCGCGAGCCGAAGTAGCTGCGGCGTCGGGTCGGACGCTGCGGTTGCGGCGGATCGTCGCGACGGCGTCTGCGGTGAGGATGACGAGGGCGAGCCACACGAGCGCGAATCCGGCGAGGCGCTCGGGCGGCATTTCCTCGTGGAACACCCACCAGCCGAGGAAAAACTGCGCCATCGGGGTGATGTACTGCAAGATGCCGACGGTCACGAGTGTGAGCCGTGGTGCCGCCACGCCGAAGAGGGCGAGGGGGACCGCGGTGATCGGTCCGGCGGCGAGGAGTCGGAGGTTGAGCCCGACGTTGTCGTGTCCGAACGTGGACGACCCGGTCGCGAACGCGACGGCCAGGCCGATGACCGCGATCGGCCACACGATGGAGGTCTCCGCCGCCAGGGATGCGAGCCCGTCGAGTTCCATGCCCTTCTTGAGGTAGCCGTAGAACCCGAATGACAGCGCCAACACGATGCCGACGATCGGGAATTCGCCGTAGCCGACGCTCAAGACGACCACCGCTACCGCTCCGATCGTGAGGGCGAGGACCTGGAGACGCCGGATGCCCTCGCCGAGCAACGCCACGCCGAGAACCACCGACAGCAGCGGGTTGATGAAGTAGCCGAGCGAAGCGTCGAGTACACGATCAGCACCGACCGCCCAGACGTAGGTGAGCCAGTTGATGGAGATCAGCAGTCCAGCAAGCCATGCCCGACGTAGCTTCGCTGGGTCGGCGCGAAGTTCGCCGACCCACCCCCACCGCCCGGTGATCTGCAACACGATGGCGAGAAACACCCCGGTCCACACGATGCGATGGGCGAGGATCTCGAGCGCCGAGGTCGGTTCGAGCGAATGGAAGAAGATCGGAAACGCACCCCAGATCACATACGCAGCGACGCCCGCAGTGAGACCGATTCGTTCATCGCTTGTCGGCGATCCGCTCTGGGACTTCGGGCGTTCGTCTTCCGGTGCGCTCACAGCAGTGAGCGCAGCAGTTCGCGGGTGCGTTGAGCGTCGCGAGAACCGGGGGTGGCGAACTCGACGGCGACGAAATCGGTGACGCCGATGCCGTCGAGCGCACGGATCTTCGATGCCACCTCATCCTCGGTGCCGACGATGGCGACGTCGGCCGGGCCTTCAACACCTTCGCGGTCGAGCATCGCGCGATAGCTCGGCAGGAACCCGTAGATCTCAAACACCGACCCGACCGTGGCGCGGCCTGCCGCCTCGTCGTCGGTGACCAACACCGGAAGCGCCGCGACGACTCGGGGTGCGGGGCGGCCGGCCTCGGTGGCGGCAGCGCGGATCGACGGAACGATGTGGGACTCGAGGGTGGCGGGGCCGGTCATCCAGGTGACCGTTCCCTGCGTCTTCGTCCCGGCGATTCGCAACATGGCGGGGCCGAGCGCGGCAACGACGACATCGGGCGCGACGATTCCGTCGGGCACCGTGAGGCCGACCGAGGTGGAGATCGTTTCACCGTGGGCCGATACCGAATGGGTCTCCAACAGCGGCATGAGGACATCGAGGTATTCCGACATGTGGTGGGCCGGCCGGTCGAACGACAGGCCGAACATGTTTTCGATGACCATCTGATGGCTGAGCCCGATGCCGAGCGTGAGCCGATTGGCACCGGTGGCCCCGGCCGCGGCCGACTGGGCGGTGAGCGCCAGTTGCGCCATCGTGACCGGATGGCGCGGGTAGGTGGGAACCACGGCGGTGCCGAGCTTCAGCTCCGGCACCTCGCGACCGACGATGGCGTGCACCGACAACGACTCGAACCCGAAGATCTGCGGCAGCCACCACGATGCGAAGCCGTCGTCGTGGGTGGCGGCGGCTGAGGCGACGAGCGCATCGATCGTCCCCGCGTTACTGGCAACGGCGTCGAAGATTCCGAGTTCCATGCGCTCAACCTACCCGGCCCCGACGCCGCCCGGCCGAACGATTCCGGCTGGAGCCGATCAGCTCTGATCAGGTCTGCACCGGGGCCGGCTCCGACCCGATGTCTGGGGGCGTGGGTAATTGTGCCGGGTTGGCTTGTTGTTGGTGGGGTGGGGTCGATTCGTGGGGGATGTTGTCTCGTAGCGTTCGTGTTGTCGGTGTGGCGATGGTGTTGGGGCTGTTGGCGGTTGATGTTGGTGTGGTTCGCGAGGCGGGGGCGCAGTCGGAGGGCCGGGCCGACCGGGAGGAGTCTGCTGGCGTGTTGCCGGTGGAGGCTGGTGTGGTGGGGGATCCGGGCGCGTTGGAGTCTGAGCCGCGGGATTTCGACGCGGAGTTCGCCGGTTCGGACGGGTCGGATGCTGGAGGTTTGGTGGGACGTGCGGCTGATGGTGGGGGCGTGCGCGAGTTGAAGCGGGTTCGTGAGGTGGTGGAGCGGCGCAGTGAGGCAACCGAGACGTTCGTGTTGGAGGACGGCTCGATGGTGACGGATGTGTCGTTGGTGCCGAAGTGGTATCGGGACGCGAAGGGGGCGTGGCAGCGTGTGAATGTGCGGATTGTCGAGGATGGGGATCGCAAGGGTGGGTTGCGTACCGATGGTGTTGGTTGGTCGGTGACGTTCGGTTCGGTGGGTGATGGCTTGGTCTATGAGATTGAGGGCAAGCGGTTCAGTGCCCGGTTCGTTGACGGGGCCGACGCGAGGGTGTTGCCGGAGCGTGACAAGGCCGATGGGATGGTGGTGTGGTATCGCAACGTGTGGCCGGGGGTCGATGTTTCGTATCGGGTGTCGGCGTCTGCGGTGAAGGAGGACTTTCACGTCGGGTCGGTTGAGGCGTTGAGGGGCGCTGGGGTGTTCGCGACGGAGTGGACCTCGAGTGGCCGTCTGGTTGGTGATCCGATGCTGGAGGGCGGTTTGCGGTTGGATTGGGATGGTGACGGCGATGTGGCGGCGTCGGAGCCGGGTCCGAAGGTGTCGATCGAGCCGGTGCGGGTGTTTGATGCGTCCGGTGCGGTGTTGTCGAAGGCGCATGGCCGTTTGGGTGTCGATTTTGGGGCGGAGGAACGCATTGTTGGCAGGGAGCGGGCGGAGGAGGCGACGTCGCGTCGTATTGGTGTGGAGCTCGACGGGGCGTGGGTTGAGTCGTTGAGCGAGGAGTCGTTTCCGTTGGTGATTGATCCGACGGTGAATCTGTCGCCGTCATCAGGTGGCGGCTGGGCGTCGTATAGTGCTCAGGGAAACTCGATTGGGACGTCCCAATATCCGTTGTTGGGCGATGGGATGCCGCAGTGGGGCGCGACTGACGAGTGGCGTTTCGGCGTGTACTACGATTATTCGACGATTTGGACGAGTAATCCGGGTGCGCGGGTGCGGTATTCGGATATCCAGTTTGATACGGTGCAGTACCCGTTGCCGGTGGGGGTGTTCAACAGTAATCCGTCCACGATTTTCTATAATGGCTATTATCCCTCGTCGCCGAACGCTTCTGCGGCTGGTGCGTGTCACGCGAATGCTTGGTCGTTTGCTGGGACGTGGATGGGTGTATCGCCGACGTTGTGTCGGAACTATGGCATGACGTTGAACGGTCCGCAGTACGCGTTTTTGGGTGCGCATCCCTCGACGGCGTGGACGGAGGTGTCGCAACTCTTGCGGCCGTGGGTGGATTCGCAGACGCCGAACGCGGTGTTTGGCGTGAAGATCGACACGACACCGGGGTACACGTTTCATGCGGTGTTGCCGACGTTGCGGGTGTGGTGGGATCGCCAGTCGACGGTGCCGGCGTTGACGGCTCCGGTTGGGGACGCGACGATCACGTCGTTGACGCCAACGTTGTCATGGGGCGCGAGCACTGATCCTGATGCGGGCGAGAACCCACCGAATTATGAGGTGGTGTTGATGGGCAACAAGCCTGCGACGACGCCGGGTGACGCGTTTGAGCTGTCGGGGTGTAGTGCCGGCGCGACGCGTGTGTGGTCGAGTGGGTACGGTTCGGCGACCTCTGCTGTGGTCCCGGCGGGGTTGTTGAACGATGGTGCGTCGTATTATTGGGCGGTCGCGGCGATCGGTGGGGGTGGGATCGATCGTTTTCCGCGGTGTTCGGAGGTCCGCAAGTTCACGGTGAATCGCCGGTTGGGTGTGTCGGGGCCGTTCCCGGTCGAGCAACTCGGCCCGGTGGGTGTGAATGTGATCAACGGCAACGTGGTGATCGGCGCGTCGACGCATTCGTATGCGACGGTCGGTGGTGAGCAGTCGTTGTCGTTGGTGTACAACTCGCAAGCAACGAACGATCGCGGGTTGCGGGGCCGTTATTACGGTGGGAAATATCCGTTGTTCGGCGCTGAGATCGATGTGTGGAACGGGTCGGGCGCGTTGTTTGTTGACCGGTTGGACCCGACGGTTGATTTCGCGTGGGGGTCGGGTTCTCCGGTGACGACGATGGACGCGATGGATGATTTCCGTGTCACGTGGTCGGGGTACGTGACACCTGGTGTCGCGGGCACCTACTGCTTTGGCGGGACGTTTGATGATGGGGTGAAGATCACGATCAACGGTGTGGTGGTGCTGAACAAGTGGCAGCATCAGTCCGCGACGTTTAATTGTTCGAATGGCGGTACCGCAGTGGTGTTTGGGGCGGGTGAAACAAAATCGATCGTTGTTGACTACTACGAGCACACTGGCGCGGCGACGGCACAGTTGCGGGTAACGAAGCCGGATAACTCGACGGTTGCGGTGCCGTCGTCGTGGCTGTCACCGGATCTCGATGTGTTGGGTCCGAACTGGACGTTGTCGGCGGGTGAGGTCGCGGTTCAGGGTGCGATCAAGACCGATAGTGGTGTGATGTTGCGTGGGGTTGATGGTTCGGCCACGGAGTACCGCAAGTCCGACACGGGCGCGTATGTCGGCCCTGGTGGTGACGGCACGGTGGTGCGGGTCGATCCGACCACGAGTGAGATTTCGGTGATGGACGATGCCGGGACGTCGTACAAGTTTTCGGCGTCGGGTCAGTTGCAGTCCGCGGTGAGCGCGGTTGATGACCGTCAACCCGCGGCGACTCAGTTTCAGTGGTCCGGTGCTCCGGTGAAACTCACCGCGATGGTTGATCCGGTGACCGGAAGTCAGAGCGTGTTGCGTTACGGCGGCGACGCGAACTGTCCGAGTGTTCCCTCGGGGTTCGTGAGTGCCCCATCGAAGTTGTGTTCGGTGACGTCTCCGGATGGTCGTCAGACGAAACTGTTCTATGACGCTTCGGCACGGTTGTCTCGGCTGGTGACCCCTGGGGATGTGACCACCGATTTCGCGTACGACTCGTCGAATCGGATCATCAAGGTGCGTGACCCGGTGCCGACCTCGACGCGGTGTCCGCGGGGAAACGTTCCGATGGTGACGCGGTGAAATGGGTGATTGCCTATGACGGTTCGGGTCGGGCGAGTGGGGTGACCGCGCCGGCCGCGACTGCGGGCGCGACCCAACAGTCCTCGACGCTCACCTATACGGCGGCGGCGACGGGTCAGGCTTTTGGCCAGTGGGGTGAGACCCGGTTGTCGGTGTCGGGGTTGTCTCAGCCGAACGGGTACGCGAAGAAGGTTCGTTTCGACGACTCGTTCCGGACCCGCGAATCAACCGATACCGCGGGGTTCGTGACGGTCACCGCGTATGACGGGGCGTCGGATCGGGTGTCCTATGTGGACACGATGTCGGGTACCGCGGTGGCGATGCGGACCTCGACGGTCTATGACAGTGCGGTGGTGTTCAACAACTTGTCGCGGCCGGTGGGCACGTACGGTCCTGCGCCGGTCGCGAAGTTTCAGACGAACAGCCCGTTGCCGCTCGCAACCGAAACCGGCAATGTTGCGGCGACGACGACAACCTACGACGGCGGGTTGAACGGTCTTGCGGCGGCGTGGTTCGACGACAACGCGGCCGGCCCGTTTATGACCTATCCGGTGCGGCCTGCGTTCGTTGGCGCTCCGAAAGCGCATTCGTTGCAGTCGACCTCGGCGTCGTGGAACTGGGGTGCGGGTTCGCCGGATAGCTCGGTTGGCGCCGATAACTGGTCGGGGCGCCTGAGTGGTTTGGTGAACTTGGCGACAGCGGGGTCGTGGCGGTTCCGCGGCACTGCTGATGACGGGGTACGCGTGATTGTCGACGACAAGGTTGTGGTGTCGGGTTGGGACCAACCGTCGGTCACCGTCACGGGCGACCCACAAACGTTTGGTGCCGGGTGGCATCGCATCGTGATCGAAGTGAAAGAGAACACCGGTAACGCTTCGGCGAGTGTCGAGTGGCTCGCGCCGGGTGGTTCGTGGGCGGTGATCCCTGCAGCGAGTCTGAAACCCGATTTGGGTTTGGTGACTTCCACCGTCGGCGCTGACGGGGTGACGACGACAACCGGGTACAGCGATCCGGTTGGAGCGAAACCGACAACGGTGAGCGTCGACCCTGCGGGGTTGAACCTCACCGACACGACCGGTTGGGAGGCGCGTGGTGCGACCGGCCAGTACATGCGCCGTACCAGCCGCAGCCTGGCGGCGGGGTCGTCGTCGACGAACACGTACACCTACTACGGGGCGAGCGAAACACCATCGGCGCCGTCGTGTGCGGGCAGCGGTGTGAGCGTCACCCCGGTCGCTCAACGCGGGTTCGCGAAAACGTCACGGGCCGCCGATCCGACCACATCGGGCGGTACCGGCGGGCTGCTGCGTGAACAGATCGTTGATGCGGCCGGCCGTGTTGTGGCTTCACGGGTGTCGACCGATACGAAATGGTCATGTGTCGCCTATGACAGTCGCGGCCGAGCGACCGTCACGACCTCTCCGGCGTCCGCGACCGCGCCTGGTACTGCGGGCAATCTGCCGCCGTCTGGGACGCGCAGCATTGCCCAGCATTCCGGGTATTGCATGAACGTACGAAACGGCACTGCAACCAATGGTGAAGTGGTCGAGCAGTACGGATGTTTCACCTCCGGTCAGCCATCGGAGATTTTCAACTATGTCGATGTCGACGGCACGTGGTTCACGATTCGGCCGTCGCACTCGTCGATGTGTGTCGGCGCGACTGGGACCAGCGACGCAGCGTCGGTGACCCAACAAACCTGTGCGGCGTCGTCGCTGCAGTACTGGAAAGCCGTCGCAGCGTCGAATGGTTACCAGTTGATCAACCAGGCGTCGGGGAAGTGTTTGCAGATCGCGGATTTCAACGGCAGCGAAGGCGCAGCCGCGTCGGTGTCGTCATGTATCACGGGTTGGACGAATCAGCAGTGGAAGTTCGTGAACCCGTCGACGCTGAACCCCGAACCCTTCCCGACAGGTAGTGGCCCGTCGAGCTATCCGGAACGCACCGTCACCAGCGTCTATGCGGTGGGCGGGGACCCGATGTTGTCGACCGTGACCGATCCTGTCGGCACGATCAGCACCCGTGTCGATCTATTGGGTCGCGTGACCGATGTGCGTGACACCGTTGGGCGGGTGTCGTTGGTGACGGTGTTTCACGCCTCCTCGGGTGCGGTGATCGAACGTTCAAGCGCGACCTACAACACGACCGGCACCGGGGTGAACGCGATGGCGACGCAACGCTGGTCGAACACAGCGGCGACGATCACGGGATACAACACGACCACACTCACCCCCACGGTCGCGTTCGCGGCGCCGTCGTCATGGTCGACACTGTCGACGTTGCATTACGACACGGTGGGACGTAACGACTACAGCGATTTCTTGAACGGGGTTCGGACAACGAACGGTTTCGACGGTTTCAACCGGCCGGTATCGGTCACCCACACCAAGGGTGCTTCCACGTTGTATAGCGATGTCGTGACCCGCGATAAGACCGGCCGGGTTGTGGACCGTAGCGTCAACGGGGTCGACCCGAGGCCGGGCAACCCGAACTATGTGTATGACGCTGCCGGTCGGTTGACGGACTGGTGGGAACGTGACGTGGCCGGATCGGCGAACGTGTCGGGGACGTATCGGTTCGCGTACTCGGGGTCGAACTACACGACGACTTGCAACGGTGTGACGGGTGGGTCGAGTGTGGCGGGGAAGAACAGCAACCGGGTTGAGGAAACGTTGACGACATCTGGGGGTACGGTGTCGAGTGTGTACTGCTACGACTACGCGGACCGGATCCGAAAGGTCGCGAAGAGCAGCGGTACCAACCCGTACACAGGCGGGTTCGTGTACGACGCTCATGGCAACACGACCACGGTTGGTGGTGACGTGATGAGTTTCGATGGCGCGAACCGGCATCTGAAAACGGTGAACGGTTCCACGACGGTGGAGTACAGCCGTGATGCCGCTGATCGGATCGTCTCGCGGAAGGTGAACGGGACGGTGGTGTCGAAACAGGCGTACACCGGTGCTGGTGATTCCAGTGCGGTCACGTTGAACGCTGCCGGGACGGTCACTGAGATCACCGTGGGCCTGGCTGGTGGCGGGTTGTATACGTGGCGGCCATCAGGTGGTGATGTGTGGTCTCATGGCAACACGCACGGGGATTTGGTGTTGACGTGTACGACAGCGGGTGTGCAAACCGGCACGATCGGAGCCTATGACCCGTTCGGTAACCCGTTGGGAGTTACCAGCATCGATAACAGTGCTGGGAACTTTGACTACGGCTGGCATGGGCAGGCCCAACGACCACTCGAACACGAAACCGGTATCCAAGCCACCATCGAGATGGGCGCCCGCCCCTACCAGCCAACACTCGGACGATTCCTCACCATCGACCCCATCGAAGGCGGAACACCCAACGACTACCTCTACGTCACCGACCCAATCAACGGCAACGACCTAGATGGGCGAGGGACGAAAGACAAGAATCGATGGCGATATCAGATCTCGGAAGTCCCGGGATCTCTCGTATTCCGCGGCGATACTGGCGACTCGCGGGGCTCGCTGCTCACTCCATTGGAATGGACCACGTATACTCAGAGGTGGCAGGTCAAGATAACAGTTTATGATCCAAAGACACGACGATACTGGAGTCAATACCTCTACATCTCTGCCACAAGAAAGAAGTTCACTCAGGCAATATATAATCCGTTGAAGACGGGCGATCCGACCACACCAGGTCCATCGGCCACGTTCCACAGAACGTCATGCGCGTTCGCGTACGGTGCATATACTTGGGATCGCGGGACGCGTGTTCCTTCAAACTATGCGTCAATCAGTCGAACTGAGATGGGAACCCATCTCTATGAGCGGAGCCTATGTCAGCGCATACAATCGACTATCTCGTATCCATGAAAAGTCGACGCTGCTGGGAGGCAGTATGCATCGGAATTCTCTCGCTATCTTCTGCTTCTTGTGTATCAGGCCATCAACTTGAAGCAGGGGGTACGTACCTCGAAATCGTGTATGGCGACTCTGGTCTCAATCTAAGAGTTGCTTCATGTGGACCCAAGGCGCAAAAGGTCGCCGTACTCCGGGTGGACGACCAAAACATTGACGAAATAAGGGTCGCAAATATGAAACTAGAAAGCGGACTAGATCCAGAATGGGATAGTCCGTGGTCAATCGGCGAACTTGACGGTAATGGCGGCGACGGAGTGCTGAATCCAATTATCTCGTGGAGCTCCCCAGTTGACGCTGCGTTTATCGATGGTGCTCAAGAAGTGATTGTAACGCTAGTGAGACAGGAAGTTGGATCAGTATCGTACTCGCGTTCCTACGTGAGCGTTGTAGTTCCGGTAAACGCGTTTGATGGTAGGCACGCATATATTGATGAGTTCGGCGATTACGTTGAGCCTGGACCTGATGGTCGATTTGAATGTACATAGTGAAGACTTCGCAAGGCAAAAGTCCACAACAATTGATGTGCCAGATGGATGGTTCTGCGGTGGAACGGGGAGCTAAATTGCAAGGAAGCTGCTGGTGCCCTTGGGTCTATAATGGTAGACTGGGTGCCAGATCGTGCTGTAACCGGCTGGCGAAGGAACACTGCATTCAGCACCGGAAACAGGTTCTTTATAGTTGGATTGAGATCCATGGAAGAGATATACCTGGCTGATATTGTTACGCCCGACGGCGGGTATGGGATCGCACCGGTCCGGTATCTTTTCAGATATAAGGACGCAAATGGGGTGGATCGGATATTCAAAGTAGCCTTTGGAACATTCCTTGCGTGGTCAATTGATGGGGCCTTGGCCAGGGGGAGTCGTGCCACTGGCGGTCTGTAGATCATGGATTCCGTAGTCGGGGCATTTGCGAGGATCGTAACGTGGGTAGTGGGAATGGTACTTGTCGCTCAAGGTTGCGCGGTCGTCGGTGGTTTCGTATGGCTCAGAGCCGATGGCTATATTAGCTGGATCGACGTCTCAATCGGTGTTGTCGGTGGCATGGCGCTCAGTGTGATTGGTGTATGCACCATTCGATTCGTCGACCGCCGACTGAAGGCGACCTAGAATGAGAGAACGCTGTCAGCGTGAGTGGGAATCACTTGCAATCGTTTCAATGAGGCAGGCAGCGGCTGAGCGCGCTGGTAATGATTCCCTCGGGACAGCAATCGCTGGATCGGACAACTACGGCAGACATCTAGAGGTGTCGCTGTTCGGCAATCCAAACGATATATATATAAATATGAACTATTCCGTGCATCAGTCCGGTGCGCCCATAGTGAAGCGGATATCAATTCTGTATTCGCGGGACGCATGTCCGACGTCGCTGATCGCCCAGAGGTGCTCTCGGCCGTGATCAGCCGGCTCAGGAAAGAGAATCGAGTATTTGGTATCGATTGGGATCCGACATGGAGGGCTGAGTTCCAGCGACAGGAATCGGCTGCAGATCCATTGACACCGCCATTCGGTCAGGAGTGAGAGTGCCCCAACAGGAGAATCTCTCTCGTGTAGACTTGGAGAGTTTTCGGGATGATAGATGAGATTGTGGGGTTGATCGGACGGGATGCCGATGGCAACGAGGCGGCGTTCATGACGTGGGGTCGAGTGCTACACCACGACGATCCGTCGATTGAATCGCTGGTGTTGCGCTACTCCAAAGGATGTAGCCTGAGAAGTGAACTCGCGTCCGTCGACGCTCGTAGCAAGTCTTCGCCAGATTTCGACTGCGCAGTACTTCTACGAAGGATTGACCAGTTGTATCGTGGAGCTGTCCCGTGCTCGTCTCGATAGCGAATGGAGCGGCAATGCTCGGCAACGGGTCCTGGGCCTCAAGGACATCTACTTCTGCCGCTATCTGGACTCCGACGATGACTGAGGCTCGGACAGCGGCGAGAGATTGGTGGCGACGAACCGTTGGATAGTTATAGCGATGCTGCAGCCGATGATGAATTGCTGCCGTAGCGCTGTCCGTCGTGACCCACGCGCTGCGTGGACGTTGCGCTGACGTACCGGAACATTTGTTGCAGTAGGGCGTTCGTGTTGTGGTAGACGCTGAACCCCAACGCGGCTGGCCAAGCCCTCGCTCAGTTCGTACCATTACGGCTACAGGACCTTCGCTGAGTGCAAGGAACTGTTGGCCGAGCGCAAGACGATCCACTACCCGGTCGGTTCTTCGGAGTTCGAGACCTGCAACGTCACGCAGCCGGCGACCAGCGTTTCGGACGCGTGACAGTTCGACGGCTGATACTGAAACCTACTGTAAAAATGTTACAGTAGATCCATGGTTCCTGGCGATGTCGACCGTGCGCTTGCCCTTCCCCCAGACGAGGCGGCGGAGCGGCTGAGCGTCTTGCCCGAGGATCAGTGGTTCGAACGCAAGGCAGGTCGCATCAGCGCGCGAGACCTTGCAGTTCCGTTGATAGCGATGGCGAATGCCGAGGGCGGCTACGTCGCTGTTGGCATTCACGACGGCGTTGTCGATGGAGTCGCAGCACCCCATATCAACGCGTTGCGACAGGCGGCGCAGGACTTTACGTCCCCTGTCGTGCGGTGTACCGCGACCGAGTTTGAGGTCTCGGACGGTCGGGTGGTGCTCGTGTTTCGAATCGATCCCGGCGAGCATGTCCACGAGACGACCAAGGGAGACGTCTATCTCCGAGTGGGCGACGAGTCGCGAAAGCTCGGCTATTCGCAACGCCGAGAGCTGGAGTTCGATCGAGGCAGCACCCCCTTCGACGGAACCGCTGTCGAGGCCCACGTCGATGACCTCGACCAGAACCAGGTCGGTGCTTATCAGACGTCGATTGGTTCACAGACGCCCAGAGACATGCTTGCTGCCCGCGATCTCCTGACCCGTGACGGTCGTTTGACGGTCGCCGGATGGCTGCTCTTTGCGGAGCGTCCTCAATCACTGTTTCCGAGCGCCTCAGTGCGTGTGCTGCGATACGCGGCCGTTCGTCGTGGTACCGGGTCGGCGATGTCGCTGTATGAAGGCGGTGACACCCGATGTGTTGGTTCAATCCCGGAGCAGATCAGTCAGGCCGCAGAAGTGATCGAACGATGGGTGCCGAAGGTGGAGGCACTCGCTCGTAGCGGCCGATTCGAACCACGCTCGATCATTCCTCGGGATGTCTGGCTCGAAGGACTCGTCAACGCGGTGCTCCATCGCTCGTACTCCATGGCCGGAGACCACGTTCGTGTCGAGATCTTCCCGAATCGCATTGAGATCGAGAACCCGGGCCGCTTTCCGGGTCTCGCCGATCCGTCCGAACCGTTGTCGATCAGCCGCTATGCCCGCAATCCCCGTATCGTTCGCGTGTGCTCCGACCTTGGAATTGCCCGTGAACTCGGCGAGGGCATTCGACGCATCTTCGCCGACATGCGGATGCTCGGCCTCGCCGACCCGATCTACACCCAAGGCAGTGGATCGGTCCGCCTCGTACTGTCTGCTGCAGACGCCCTCGACGAGACAGTCCGCGCAAGCCTGAGCAAGGCTGCCCGCCAGATTCTCGACGTGCTTCGCCTCGAAGGCCGGCCGCTGAGCACTGGGCAGGTGGCCGACCTCGCCGGGGTGGCGCGCCCGACCGCATCTCGGCATCTGCAAACGCTTCGTGACCTCGGACTGGTCGACTGGGACGGGCAGAGCCCTCGCGACCCACGCGCTGCGTGGACGTTGCGCTGACCTACTGGAACATTTGTTTCAGTAGATGTTCCAGGACCTGTTGCAGTAGACGCTGAACGTCAGCGTGGGAGGCCAAGCCCTCGCTCGGCGATGGTGTTGCGTTGGATCTCGTCGGTGCCGCCGCCGAGGCGGAGTCCGGGGGCGAACAAGAAGCGGTCAGCGAAGGCCTCGGCGTGCTCGTCGTCGGTCACCATTCCTCGTGCGCCCAGCAGGTCCAGCGCGGTGTTGGCGCTGAGCCGGGCATGTTCGGAGTAGGAGAGCTTTGCGACTGAGGCTCCTGCGGGTATCGCCGCGATTCGTGCGCCGACGAGATCGAGGAGCTTCTCGCGTGTGTGCGCTCGGGCGAGGTTCTGGCGGACGATCGGATCGCGGTCGAGGCCGAGGTCGCGGGCGAGCTGTTGCAATGCGGTCGAGGACCGTGCGCTCGTGCCGCCGCCGATCGCCGAGCGTTCGCTCGTCAACATGACCCGCAAAACGTCGAAGCCACCGCCGAGGTTGCCGATCAACGCGTCGTGAGGAACGAATGCGTCGTTGAGGAACACCTCGTTGAAGTGATACCCACCCGACATCTGGCGCAGGGGTCGCACAACGACCTCGGGTTGGTTCATGTCGAGTGCGAAACAGCTCAACCCGCCACGGCCGGCGATCGACCGGTCGGCGCGGGCGATGAGAATGGCGTAGTCGGCACTCACCGCCCCGGAGGTCCAGACCTTTTGGCCGTTCATCGTCCAGCCGCGATCGGTCGGCGTGGCGAGTGTCTGCACGTTGGTTAGATCGCTGCCGGCGTCGGGCTCGGACAGCAACTGACACCACGACTGGTCGCCCCGCACGATGTGGGGAAGGTGGCGCAGGCGTTGGTCGTCGGTACCGAAGCGCAACAGCACCGGCGGCACCATCTCCAAGGCGATCGACAACATCTTGGTCGATACCCCGAACTGCGCGGCTTCCTCGGCGATGATCTCGCTTTGCCAACTCGGTGCGCCCTGGCCGCCGTACTCGACGGGCCACGACCTGCCGGCCCACCCTGCGTCGAAGAGGCGCCGTTGCCAGGCGCGCGTGACCTCGAGCGCGCGGCGTTCGCGCGACTCGAACTCCTCGCGGGTCGGAGCCGACACGACGTGGATCGCCGAGAAGTCCTCGGCGCTGCCCTTGGCTGGCGCATTGGCGTTGAGCCAGGCCCTGACCTCGGCACGGAAGGCGTCGCGCTCGCTGGTGGAGCGCTGCGTCGCGCCCTGTTCGTCGTTCTCGTTCGTCATGACGGTCCTTCGATGCGGAGAACCCGGGCGGCGTTCCCGTAGAGAAACTTCGGCCACACCTCGTCGCGAAACCCGACCGCTGGCAGTTCCCCGAAGATGCGTTCGAGGCTGAGGCCCATCGGGAAGTAGCCGCCGTACATGATTCGATCGGCGCCGCGGGTGTTGGCGTATTGCACGATCTCGGTGGGGTAGTGCTTCGGGGCGAACGCGGAGGTGGAGTAGTGCAGGTTCGGCCACTTGACCATGAGCTTCACGGCGAGGTCGACCCATGGCTCGGCACCGTGTCGCATGACGACGACCAACTCGGGAAACTCGTACACCACCCGGTCGAGCAGTTCGACCTTTTGTGCATCCGACGGAACCCGCGGCCCGGCGATTCCGACCGTGATGAACACCGGCAGGCCGAGCTCCACGCACTTGGCGTAGATCGGAAACATCCGTGCACCGTCGATGGGCGTACGCGACGCCGTGCCGTGGGGAAACAACGACACCGCTCGCAGGTTGTATCGCTCGTGGGCATCCACCAGACGCCGGAGTGCCCCGGTGCCTTCGTCGGGATCGAGGGTGATCGAGGCGACGAAGCGGTCGGGGTGGCGTTCGAGTGCGGTGGCGACCGCCTCGGGGTTGGCGCCGAGACTGACGAGGCCGACCTCGACGCCGAAACGGTCCATCTCCGCGAGGGTCACGGCGACGGAATCGAAACGGTCGCCGTGGAGCTCGGGGACGTCGTGGAACATGTAGCTCGCCGGCATCGCCATGGTCTTCGACTCGTCGTCGCGGACCCGCTGACGCACCGATGCGTAGAGCTGATCGGGATCGGTGGGGAACCCGATCAACGTGTCGATCGTCGCTCCGCCATAGCCGCCGAACCGCGTCGGGTCGGGCGAGGTCTGCTCGGTCATATGAGCGCCGTGCGCACTCACGGCATGCTCACGCCCAGCAACTCGAGCGCGTTGTTCGTCGAGATGCGTTCGATGGTCGCGGCGTCGAGCCCCGCCAACGTTTCGGTGATGAACTCGGCGGGCACGCGGGTTCCTTCGGCGTGGGGCCAGTCCGAACCGAGCAGGAGCCGGTCGACTCCGACGTGGTCGACTAGGCCGCTGACGTCGTCCTCCCAGAACGGCGTGACCCACACCTGACGGCGAAAAACCTCGACCGGGTGCTCGGCGAAGAAGCCGGGATTGCGATTCGCTGCGTCGTCGAGGCGGTGGAGGAGTTCGGGAATCCACGACGCGCCGTTTTCGACGCTCGCCAGACGCAACGTCGGGAATCGTTCGAACACCTTGTGACACAGCGCTGCCGCGTAGAAGTCGCTGACGGCTCGGGCCTTGGTGACCACCCCTCGTAACGGCGAGCGAAACAGTGAACTCTCGGCGCCCCCCGGCTCCCACATCTGGATCAGCGCGTCGTAGCCGTCGTTGCCAGCGTGGGTCGCAACGACGATCCCGGCCTCTGCAGCCAATCCCCAGACCTTGTCGTAGACCGGGTCGAACGGCGAACGGTACCCGCCGGGCACCGGTACTGGGGCGTTGCGAATGTTGACGGCGATGGCGCCGAGGTCGATAACACGCTGCAACTCGGCTGCCGCTGCATCGGGGTCGAGCATCTGGATATAGGGCACCGCGTAGATGCGACCTTGGTAGTTGTATCCCCAGTCGTCTGCGAGCCAGCGGTTGAACGCGGTGAAGGCGGCTGCGGCCGCTTCGGAGTCGTGGCGTAGCGCCTCTTCGATGCCCACGCCGAGGGTCGGGAACATGAGGGTGGCGCCGACGCCCTGGGTGTCCATGACGGCGAGGCGGGCGTCGCGGTCGTGGTATTCGGCGGGCAGCGGTTCGAGTTCGCCGAACGCCTCGACGATGCTTTGTTGATGGGGGTTGCCCCGGTACCAGTCGAACAGCGAGCCGGGCTTGGCGACGGGGTCGAACGTGGGGTTGGCGACATAGGAGTTGAGCGTCCCGCCGACGAGGAGCCGCTTGCGCCCGTCGATCTCGGCCCACCGCACACCCCGGCTGCGAAACGCACGGTCCTGGTAGCGGGTGAAGGCGTCGGGAGCCTCGTAATAGTGGTTGTCGAAGTCGAAGAACGGCTGATCCGTCATGGTGGTGCTGCTCCTTCGGGGAGGTGGCGCGAGCACTTCGTTTGACGCTCCACGCCTCCACTCGGCAGAATACCAACATTGACGCCAAAGTCAATTTTGGTCGTAATCTTCAGTAATATCGGGGTGAACGCGGCCGTCAACGTGGGTTTCACGGCTCATCGGTGCGTCGCGGGTTCGATTCGAGGGCGATGTGAATCTTGCGGAGGAGATCGACGTGAGCGAACCAACGGCAGGTGCGTCGGCGAACGACGTCAGCGCTGAGGACATCCGCGAGTTTCGCAACGCGGTGCGCTCGGTGCTCGGCGTCGGAACCGACCAATTGAATGAACCGGACCCGGACGGCTTGGCGCGCTGGCACGAACTGGTCGACCTTGGCGCCTCGACGCTGTGTGGCATGGCGGAGGGTCAGCGCCAAGACCTTGTGAACGGTGCGGCGGCGATCGCCCGCGATTTCGGCGCGGCGTTGTCGCCGGTGCCCTTCGCTGCGACGACCGCTGTCTCGAGAATGTTGTCTCGTGTGCTGGTCGACTCGACCGACTTGGGAGACGATGCGCTCGACAGCGTTCGGTCGGTGCTCGCCGGCATCGCCTCGGGCGACACGCTCGTCGCCTACGGACGTATCGATGCCGCCGGTGTGGCCCGCCGGGTGCACGGGGCCGACATCGCGAGCGCGTTGTTGTTGGAGGACCTCGGCCGGTCGCGTCTGGTGCTCCTCGATGATCCGGCCCAGTGGACCGTTCGACCGGTCGTAGCGCCGTTCGACGTGAGCCGCTCGATCGGCGAGGTGTCGGTGCCCGACCTCGACGCCGGCATCGCGCTTGGATCGGATCCGTCGGTGGGTGCGGTGGCTGGCCTGCTTCTCGCTGCGGACACCGTTGGCGGACTCGAACGAGCATTGGACGTCACCGTCGCGTACGCCGCACAGCGCATCGCGTTTGGCAAACCGATCGGCGCATTCCAGGCGGTGCAACACCGCCTCGTCGACCATGCGGTCAGCCTGCGGGCGATGAGCCTGCTCGTCGACGCGGCTGCCGACGCCTTCGCTTCGGGCCGGGCCGAGGCGCTGCGGTTGGGGCTGCTCGCAGAGGTCGCGGTGAGCGACCACGCGCTGCATCTCGCCCACGACCTTGTGCAACTCACCGGGGGAATCGGCTTCACCTGGGAGTACGGACTCCATTTCGTCGAGCGACGTGCCCAGGCCAACAACGCGCTCGGAGCGAACCCTCGGCGGGCGTTGACCTCGTTGATCGGGTTGGGCCTTGGCGACGCCGATAGCTCGCTTGACGGCGCTGAAGGCGCGACCGGTGACTCGTTCGCCGCGTACCGGCGTGAGGTACGCGACATCATCTCCCAGAGCGCCCACCCGATGCGTGCAGAAGGGGTGCGCGTGCCCGTCGACGATGCGGAGGAGGCGGCGATCCGAACCTGGCTCGCCGAAATGTACGACCACGGGGTCCTCGGCGGCGGGTGGCCGACGCAGTGGGGTGGCTCGTCGGATCATCACCCGATGCACGACCTCGTCGCCATGGAGGAACTGATTGTCGGCGGTGCGTATCGCCCGCTCGATCAAGTGATGTTGGCGAGCCATGCGGTGTTGACCCACGGCACCGAGGCACAGAAGGCCGAACTGCTGCCGGCGATTCGTTCGGGTCGTCACGTGTGGTGCCAGTTGTTCAGCGAGCCCGATGCCGGCAGCGACCTCGCCTCGCTTCGCACGAAGGCGGTGGCCGACGGTGACGGTTGGTTGGTGAGCGGACAAAAGACGTGGAGCACCGACGCCCAGTGGGCTGACATGGGTGTGCTGTTGGCCCGTACCGATCCGGAGGCGCAGCGCCACGCCGGTATCACCGCCTTCGTGATTCCGATGGACCTGCCCGGCATCGAGATCCGTCCGATCTGCGAGATCACCGGCCACGCCGAGTTCTGCGAGGTGTTCTTGAACGAGGTGCGCGTCGGGCCGGAGCACGTCCTCGGAGACCTGAACGACGGCTGGCGGGTGGTCACCGCCGGATTGGCCTCCGAGCGGGCGTTTGTCGGAGCCAACGCCATCCAGCTTCAACGGCTCTTCGACGACCTCGTGGCCCTGGCGGTCGGGCTTCGCTACGAGGACGGCACTGCGCCGATCGACCAGCCGGAGGTGCGCATCGACCTCGCCCGGCTGCTCGCGCGAGTCGAGGGGGTGAAGGCGATCGTGCGCGACGCCGTGCAGCGCATCTTCGACGACGAGGAGCACCCGAGCGATGGCCCGGTCGCGAAGCTCGCGTACACCGAACTCGACGTCGCGCTCACCGAGGCGGCACTCGCGATGATCGCGACGGCAAGCTACGGCGACGAACTCGGCGATCTCGTGGCTCGGTGGCATCACAACTTCATGTGGGGCCGTGCGCTCACGATCTCCGGCGGGGCGTCGGAGATCATGCGCGGCCTCATCGCTCGACAGTTGCTCGGGTTGCCGCGGGCCTGACGCCGACAGACCAACGGGCCAGAACGACCAGCAAGCCAGAACGACCAAAGGACCAACGTGTCATGACCGAGCACCGCCACGACGACCTCGAAAACATCCGCCGACTCCTGGCGAACTACAACCTTCACCTCGACGTCGACGATGTCGACGCGTGGGTAGAGCTGTTCACCGACGATGCCGAGTATCACGTGTACGGGCGGGTGTTTGCTGGCCACGATGGCATCCGCAAGATCCCGACGGGTGCGCCCAAGGGCCTGCATCTCGGCGGGCAGCCGTTCATCGAACTCGTCGGCGACGACCGGGCGAGCGTGCGTTCGAACCTGCTGTTCGTCGAGGCGGGCACCGACGTGTTGCGCAGCGTGGTCTACGACGACGATCTCGTGCGCACCGAGGCCGGATGGCGATTCGCCGTTCGTCGATGCCGCTTCATCCGCACCCACGGCCTCGACGACCGCCCCGAACGCTGAACCCGGCCGTCGCGCGCCGATCGGAGTGATTGGCGGCGGTGTGGCTGGTGGGGTCTGCACGTGGAGCCAAGCGATGCCGCTGGTAACCCGAAAGGCTACCGGCTTCGGTTTGTCCCTCCGGGAGGGTTTACTGCAACGAAGTCTGGGGGCGATTCGATCCTGGGGGATGACGCCACCTCGGCGATACGACACGTCACTGATGATGATCCGTCTGGTTGGAACGCTGGCCTGGTGCACCGGTCTGAGGGTTCCGCGACCCCAGACGAACCAACAACAGGCGAACCAACAACGAGGATTACTGTCAACTACACACTGTGGTGGGACGACAACCTCAACGGCATCCGCGACCCCGACGAGTACCCGCTCGACGCAACGAATTGGACGTCCGGCAGAATCCAGGTCTATGCGTACCCTAACGAGGAGGTTTTCGATATCGACCGAAACGGTCATGCCACCACCTCGTGGGATTTTCAGCCGTTTCCTCGTGACTACAACGATTGCGCAGTCTTCAAGCTGGGTGTGATGGGCCATTTTCCGGAGGCCTCGGTGGTGTCGCTGAGGCCGAGTGCCGATTTGCCCGCCGTGGACAGTGCGGTGCCTCCACCGGAGGTCCACGTGCCGGTGAGGCGATAGTCGCCGCTGTTGGGGTTGGCGAAGATCGCTGCCGGCCGTCGCGCGCCGCTGGGTGCCGTGGGCCAGTCCCGCGAGTGTCGTTCAGTAGAACTCAAGCGATGGCCTCGGGTCGCCCCGCAAGGCGGAATCAGAGCGATCGACGCAGCCGGTCGATGTTCGCCGTGATCGCCTCGAACGCTTCTTCGTGATCGAGCACACGGAGATTCGCCGTCATCTCCTCCAGCGTGTCTTCGACTGCAGACGCCGCCCGGCCCACAGGCACACGAAACCGGACGGCCTCCTCGACAAGATCAGCGCCAGTGATCGCCGAATTCCGGCGGACGTCGTTGACCCACAGTGCCGCCCGATCACGCAGTGCAGGCCACAGCATCGTGGGTACCGTGTCGTAGAGCGGGGCAAGCGTGACGGTGCCGTCGTTGATCATCAGGCTGACGTTCTTTGCATGACAATCGCCGTTGCCGATCGCCGTCGTGAACGTCATCGCAGCGATGAGTCGACTCACCTCGTGGTTCCAGTTGTCGCTGTAGGAGTCCAACAGATCGGCGCAATGCCACCAACTCGGTGCGGAGGATGAATGTTGGTACTTCGCCTTTTCTCGCCGATCAGCAGGGTTGACGCCCAGTGCCTGAAGGAGATCCTCTTGGTGTAGCCGCACGACCGTGCCATTGCGCTCGATCGAGCGGTCGTATCTCGGCACGATCAACACGTCACGGTCGCCCACGACAGTCACGCTCGCATCGATCGTTGTGAGTCCGACGGCGAGCGCCAGGCGGAGGCACGCGGCCTCTGCTGCCACGATCCCACGGTGGGTCGCCGAATCCACTTTCAGGATGTGTGTCGAGGGGTATCCGTGGATCGGGCGAGCCCATCGATCTTCAATCCGAACAGCGGTCATCTTGTCCTGCAGTCCAGCGAGCGACAGTTCCGAATCGTCGGCGATTCCCAGCGGTTCATCCTCCAGGTTCAGGATCGCCGCATCGAGCTCGCCCGGGCCATAGATCGCAATGTCCGGGTCCCTGGGTGGCGGATCGACCGTCACGATCTCAAAGGCTCCGGCGATGTCGCGTCCATACCGTCGCAGGAGGCCGAAGGTGTCGGACGCAGCGACGTCGGCTCGCGCTGCCAAAGCGTGCAAGTGCTGCCCCTCTGGAAGTAGGCCGCGGCACCACGCCGTGACATTGACCGGAGCCTGCTGAACCGGCGCTGAGCACGACACGACGATGCGGCCGGTCTCGACAGAATCGAGTACCTCGTTGCTGTAACGCAACGTGACCGATGACCCCGACGAACGTTCCAGCACACCGATGACCGTGGGGCCGTGTCGCAACTCAAGGTGGTCAGTCATCGTTCGATTCCGACCGTTTATCCGAGACGTCCCACGAGATCGTGACGTTGACGCCCAACCGACGAAAGGAACGCAGCAGATGACCCACCAGGCGGGTGCTTCGCCCGGCCTCAAGCGCAGCGAGGTAGGCGCGTTCGATGCCGATCTGTTCCGCCAGGTCGGCCTGGGTCAGTCCCCGCGATCTGCGGGCCTCACGCAGTGCCAAGCCGAGGTCGCGTTCAGAGCGGACCCTGACCACTCGTGCTGGATCGCTACGTTCGACCATCGGCACCCCTTGATGTACCAATTCCGTTACATCGCCAGAATATCGCCTCATGTACCAATACCGTTACATCTGCCGAATTGGCTTGGATGCAACAATATTGTTATATCCAACCGAATGGTCGATCAGCGCTACTCGTTTCGGCGGTCGTCGAGCCCGTAGCGGTCGCGCACCGAACCCCTGCGCGCGCACCGCCGTCGGCTCCCGAGGTTTCACGCAACGCCGAGTCCAACAACGGAGTCGCGGCGCTGAACACGCCCCACGGGCTCTTGCATCCGGGCACGACCCACGCGTGCATCATCCACCCGGACTCGCCGCCGGTCTTACGGCCTCCACGCTCGGCGCACTCCTCGGCGCTCAACGAACTGTCGCCGATCACCCCGCCGACTCCCTGGCACAGGCCGAGGTGGCGGTGCCCGTGATCGTTCGCTCCGGTGAAGCCCTGCGTCGACTCGGCATCGACAGGGCGACCTCGCGGGCCTCGGCCAGCTCATCTTCGAGTTGAGCGCACTGTTTCGGGTCGGTCATGGCGGTCCAGGGTTGGGGGCCGACGTGGCCGCCGTCCCCACCCTCCTCCGCCGCTGTCGTTTCGTGATCGGCTGGCATCGCACCGCCCTGGTACATGTCCACGCCGAGTACCTCCGCCCCGTCCCGGGAGGCCGCAATGTTGAAGTCCCGGTCACAGCGGGTGGTGCTGGTCGTCGGCGATCTGTTGGCGCGACAGCGTCGTGTCATGGACGGTCATGTGGTGAGGCTCTGGTGTTGTCGGAGCGCGTCACGAACCTCAATTCCGCCGCAGCTGTGGGCGACAGATCGAGCCAGGTATCGAAGCGCAGGACCCGCTCGATCGACCATACCCTCCGGGGTATACTTTCGCACGCGGAGACGCGCGAGGAAACGAGGTTGCCATGACCACCATCGAAGTGTTCGCCGACGTCGGCTGTCCGTTCGCACACATCAGCCTCCACCGGTTCGTGGCGCGCCGCGCGGAAATGGGCCGCAGTGACGTGCGTCTCCACGTCCGGGCGTGGCCACTCGAGCTCGTCAACGCCACGCCGATGGATCCGGAGTTCATCGCCGACGAGATCGACGAGATCCGGCCACAGGTCGCCCAGGACCTGTTCGTGGGATTCGCCGCGGCGGCGTTCCCGTCGACGTCGCTGCCGGCGCTCGCGCTCGAGGCCGCCGCCTATGGAGTCGATTCGACGGTCGGCGAAGCGGTCAGCCTTGAGTTGCGCGACCGGCTCTTCGAACGTGGCGAGAACATCGCAGATCCGGCTGTCTTGGCCGACATCGCAGCCGCCCATGCGATCGCGTACGACCCGACCGACCTGAGCGCGCCCGAACGCGATCATCGAGAAGGAGCGGAGCGAGGCGTCATCGGCTCGCCGCACTTCTTCACCCCGGCGGGTTCGTTCTTCTGCCCGGCCCTCGATATCGGCCGAAACGACGAAGGTCACCTCGTGGCGGCGAGCGACCTCACAGGATTTGAGGCGTTCCTCGCGACCTGCTTCACCTGAGGTGCTGAACCGGTCGCAACTCGGAGTTGTTGCACCGACTCGTACGGTTGGGGGTTACGCCGGCGCACCGGGTTCATCGGCGGCAAGGATTCCGATGACCGACGCTGCACTCCAGCGGCGAGCGCCGCGTGGACCGGGCGGCAGTTCGCTGGGCGTGCCTGCGCTAGCGAGCTTGTTCAGCGCAGCAATTGCTGTCGGTCGAGACCCCCAACGCGTGCTCCACCATGGCGGCGTTGAGGACCGGAGACTGGAACGCAAGGTCGATGGTGGCGATGACGCTCGACGAGTTCCTTGCCGCGAAGATCGCGCGGTAGTGCTCCCGTAGCGCCAACAGTTCCTGAGCACGGGTGGCCGCGTCGATTGACTGAACCCGAATGCCTTCGAGGATGAGCTGGAGCCACGTCTCAAGGTCGCCCCGTTCGCGTACGCCCTGGAGCGCGTCGTAGTACGCCTGCCTGTGAGCCTCCAGGTAGGGGGAGAGGTAGAGCAGCGGTGCAGCGAGGGTTGCCCCTCCCGTCCCGATCCAGTTCTGCGATGTACGCAACTCGCCAGGATGCCGTTCTTGCCCTCGTGCGCCGGCCAGGATGATCGCGTGCATCTCCCGGATAAGTCGGATGCTTAGCGGCAGCGAGTGTGACCGCTCGACCCCGTGATGAAACGCGTTGACATAGTTCACGACTTCTTGGACGTCGTCGCTGGGTGCGGTATTGGTTGCCTCGACATCTCGGGGGATGGGTGATGGGAAGTACGCGACGTATCCGTGCGGGCCGCCTGTGTGACGCCCGTTTTCGAACAGCGTTGGCTCGTATCGCGCGAGGTCCACGACGTCAGCCCATCGACCTTAAAGGTTTTGGGCGCTTTCTTTATGGTCGGCCTCTGACCTGTAAGTCGGCTTAACGGTCGAGAAGCGGGAGGAGATCGGCTCGGTGTCGCGGAGGTAACGAAATCGAGCCCACAGCCTCGGCGGCCCGAGGGCATGGCCGGAGACGACGTTCGCATCAATGCGTTGCTCGGTCAGCGCACGACCTACCTGCGGGACCCGCGTAGGCTGGCCGACGTGGGCTACGCCGAGCGGGTCGTTCGCGAGCTGAGCTGCGACGATCTGGCGGCGATGGCGGGTGTGGACGTCGATGTCGTGCGCCGGATGGAACGCGCCCTGCCGCTGCGCGCACCCGGTGACGTGCGACGGGTACTCCGTTCGATTGGCATCGAACCCAGAGCGTTGCCCGATATGGCCATCACATGAACGGTCGCATCGAAGTCTGGCGAGAAGGTCGCCATGTGGGGCAGTTCGTCGTCGCAGCCGACGGGGTGTCGTTCGACTACGACGAAGGGGCATCGGCCACACCGATTTCTCTCTCGTTGCCTCGTGACCGGCCAGCAAAGAAGAAGGCCGCCTTCAACTTTCTGGCAAACCTGCTTCCGGAACAGGAGCGGACGCGAGCGCGCATGGCCTCGGTCTACGGCGCGGCCAGTGCGGGCGTGTTCGACCTGATCCACGCCGCCGGAGGCGATATGGCCGGTGGGCTCGTTCTCTTGCCCGAAGACCAGGAGCCGACCAAGCGCGCTTCGGAAATCAGTCCAGCAGCAGAGCAAGACATCGCGAAACGGGTTGCGGCCATCAAGCGCGATGACAGCGACACGACACCGGCCGGCGTTCCAGCACGATTCTTGCTCGCCGGGGCTCAAGGCAAGTTCGCACTCTCGCTCGTGGAGGACGACTGGTATTGGCCGAATGAATCGGTGCCATCGACTCACATCGTGAAGCCAGGGAGCCCCACCTATCGAGGGATCGAGGCAGCGGAGGCGGCGGCGATGAACCTGGCGAAGCGGGCCGGGCTGTCGGTTGCCGCCGCCGGTGTCGAGACCTTCGCCGATCAAAGCGCGTATGTCGTGAGGCGGTTCGATCGTGAGCCCTCTGTGGGGCCACTTGCAGCTCGCGTGCACATGGAGGATCTCGCTCAGAGCCTCGGTCGTTCGCCGGAAGGCAAGTACGACGTGACGGCACGAGAGGTCGTTTCGCTGCTCCGAACAATCGACACCGGCGGTGGCGTAACGTCGGAGTTCCTCCGCCAGTTGGCGTTCAACGTCATCGTCGGGAACGCGGATGCCCACGCCAAGAACTACTCGCTGTATCTACGCCCCGATGGGGTTGCGATGACACCGTTGTACGACCTTGTGCCGGTATTCCTCTTTCCTGAGGTCGACCAACGACTCTCCATGGCCATCGGTGGGGCGCGGTCGGCGAAGGCGGTGACTCCGAACCACTGGCGCAAATTCGCACAGAGCGTCGGACTCGATGTCGACGAGGTGTTGTCGCTCGTTCGTGAGGTGGCCGGTGCGATCGGCGAAGCCTGCAGCGGCGACAACATCTGGGCAGCGCTCGATCCCGATCAGCAGCGCGTGGCGACGCAATACGTTGCCCGATCTGTCGAGCGCTCGCTTCAACCGATTCGCTAGCGACTGCTCCGCTCGGCCGGCCCTCAGCGAGACAGGATCGACACCCCGGCCGTGCCGGGAGCGCCGTAGAGCTGGGCGTATCCGACCTTCGGGTCGCCCGGAACCTGGCGGTCGCCCGCCGTGCCGCGGAGCTGTTGCACCAGCTCGTACACCTGACGAAGGCCCGACGCGCCGATCGGTTCGCCGTTGGCGATGAGCCCACCATCGGTGTTCACGGGCATCGACCCGCCGATCTCGGTCGCACCCTCGGCGATGAGCCGTTCCTGATCACCATCCGCACAGAACCCGTTCTCGGCCATGTGGATGACCTCGGCCCCGGCGTCGGTGTCCTGCAACTGGATGACGTCGACATCCTCCGGCCCGATTCCGGCGATCTCGTACGCGGCCTTTGATGCGTACACGGTCGGTGCCGCGTCCTGTTCGACAGCAGCCCAGCTCGCGTGCACCTCGAAGGCGCCGTAGCGGCGGGTCCTCAGCGTCGTGGCGCGCAGATAGATCGGCGTCGAGGTGTACTGCTTCGCCCGATCCGCCCGGCACAAGATGACCGCGGCGGCGCCCTCGTCGGGACTGCAGAACATGTACTGGGTCAGCGGGTAGTTCAACATGCGCGACGACAAGATGTCCTCGACGCTGATCTCTTTACGTCGCAGCGCGTTCGGGTTCAGCACGCCGTTTCGATACCCCTTGTTGGCGACCCGGGCCAGGGTTTCGTGGCTGATCCCGTAGTCGTGCATGTAGCGGTTGATCTTCATGGCGAAGAACTTGGTCGTGAGGAAATGGCCGATCTCGCCGTACCACTCGGGGGCCGCGTAGTCGACCGGGTCGGAGGTGAACGCCCCGTAGCCGTGCTTGTCCATGCCGACCGCGATGCCGATGTCGTATTGGCCCGATCGAATCGAGTCGGCCGCAAGGTTCAGTGCCGTCGCGGCGGTGGCGCATCCGTTGTAGACGTCCATGAACGGGATGCCGGTGAGCCCGAGTCGGCTCGTCACGGGGTCGGGATTGTCGACCTCGAAGCTGCCGCCGAAACCGAACTGGATGTCGGACCAGGCCACCCCGGCGTCGGCGAGCGCGGCCCGCGCCGCGTCCGCGCCCATGTCGATCGCGGACTTGGCGCCGAAGCGACCGAACGGGTGCAGGCCGACCCCGATGATGGCGACGTCGTTCATCTCAGTTCTCCTTATCGATGGGAGCGAAGGCGAAGGTCATGACGGTCGTACCGTCGGGGTCGGTTCGGAAGGGCACGATGACGAGTTCGAGTTCCATGCCGATCTGCAGACGCTTCGGGTCGCTTTCGGTGAGCCGCGCCTCGACGCGGACCTCGTCGCCGAGTTGCACGAGTCCGACCCCATAGGGGCGGAAGGTCTCCGGGGTCTCGCCGCCGGCGTAGGGCTCCTTGGGCAGGAACTCCTGGGTGGTGAAGGTCCACAACGTGCCGGTGCGGGCCAACAGGTGCTCGGCGACGTCGACCGAGCCGCAGCGCGCACATGAGCTCGGCTTGGGAAAGGTCACCGAGGCGCGCTGATCACACTTGCCGCTGATGAGTTGTGGCGAATCCGACGGCCAGGTGAACACCTCGGGGGCGAACGCGACCTGCGACATAGGACCTCCTCGTGGACTGCATCGGCGTTTCCTCAAAATTGACGTCGATGTCGAATATCTCGTTCGAAGTGTAGAGCCGTGGTGGGTGTCGGTGCACAGGAGATGGCTCGCTCGGCGATTGCTCAGGTCGCGCTGCTGCGCAGGTACACCGTCGCCGCCATTGCAACGTGCCACAGCGCGTGCGGCTGCACGAGGCTGTCGGGCCGACACCACGGTCCGCCGCTTCGACCCAACACGTGAGCGAGCGCCCCGACCCCGACGGTCACGGCCTCGGCCACGTCCCTCACCCGGATCGCCCGACTCGAGTCCTCGGTCGCAACCCGGGCCGCCTCCGCCGCCCCCGCCGCGATGCCGAACGCCGCCTGTGCTCCCATGGACGTTCGCGGGTGGGCCGCCACCGAGGACACGACCGGCACGATCGCGAGTGCCGACCTCGGTACCGGCCGACCCGAAGCACGCGAGCCATCGGCCAAGGTCAACGAAGCGAGCAGGTTCAGCAGTGACGCATCGTGGACGTATCTGCCGAACGCGGTGCCGGGCCCGTGGTACGCGACGCTTCCGAGCCCTGCCGCCATCGCGGCCCACCCCACAGCGGTTTCGCCGGGCGTGTCGGCCTGGCGCCGCCGCAGCGATCGAATGGCAAGCGCACCCGCGGCGACGAACGCGAGGCTGGACACGGTGTTGACCGGCTGAGCGACGAGGCCCCGACGACACCGCTCGCAATCCGATGCCGCGATGTGACCGGTGGGCTCGTGGCCGACTCGGCGCCCGCTCACGACGCCTGCTCGAGCATGCGGCGAGTGAGCTCCACCACCTCGCGACGTCGCTCGCGCACCTCGTCCATCTGGCCGCGACGGTCGAGGAACGTCCTCCAACGAACGATGGTGTCGACCAGGACGCGGATCCGCTCGACGACAAACATCGCGAGAACGCCCATCAGCGGGACGGCCACCAACACGACCAGGTTCGCCACCGCGCCGAGCCGGTCGTGATGAGCGGAACCCAACAGGGTCTCCACCGGCAAGGTGATACTGCGCAACAGGTCGCCGAACGCTCCGGGTCGGGCGTCGGCGAAGGCCAGCGTGAGCCAGGTCGCCGGAAACGCCACCGCGGCGACGAGAACGCGGATGGTGCCCTTCGAAACCGGAGCTTTCGGGATGAGCCCGGCGATCAACACCAGGGCCACCGGCACGATGTTCGCCAGCAGGCCGGCGAGTGCCACGGGAGACAGGAACGTCACGACGACCGCGATCACCGCAATCTTTCGGGCGAGCGCGGTCAGGCTGATTCCGCGCTGCACGTCGACATCATCGATGCCGACGAACCCGAGCAGCATTCTGTACCGAGCCACCAGCGACACCAACGCATTGCGCTGCGCCGGCTCGACGAGGGCCAAACGGCGGGCGGTCGAATTCACCTCGGCAAGCGGCACCGCTGTCTGTGCGGCGCGTTCCTCGTGCAACGTCATGGTTGCCGCGGCCCCGAGGGCGAGTGCCTCCTCGGTGGTATCGAAGTGCGGGGTCAATGCCTGAATCTCGCGCTGGAGATGGTCGGTCAGCTCGCGCACCTGCTCGTGGAGGGGTTCCCCGTCGGGTCCGAGCAGGGCGCCGCTCGGGACCTCGATCGGTGTTCCGTAGCTGACGATCGCCCGTCCGCGAACCGCCACCTTGTCTTCGTAGGTGACCCCCACCGGCACGATGCTCACTCCCTGCACCCCTGACCCCGCAGCCTGGATCGCAATGCGGGCGGCTCCGGTGCGCAGCGGTCGAATCGACGGATCGTCGTGGGTGGTGCCTTCGGGGAAGAGCGCGAGCATCGACCCGCCTTCGAGTGCGGCCACCGCGTCGGCGAACATCGATGCGTTGTCGTCCCCACTTGCGCCGTCGGCCCGCCGATGCACGGGGATGACGCGGGCGAACCCCAGCAACGGCCTCGCGACTGCGGTGTCCCACAGCGTTGCCTTGGCCAGGAAACGAGGCAGGATTCCGAGCTCCGCCACCAACAGAACGGGATCGACGAAGCCGTACAGATGGCTGGCGGCGAGCACGACCGGGCCGGGCGGTGGTGGCGACCCTTCGACTTCGACGGAACGGAAGAACGCTCGCGTGAGCAACCCGGCGACAATCGTGATGATGCGATCTCGCAGCGTGACGCGCCGAGTCGCGACCGCCGTGGCGTCAGGGTCCAAGGCGTGCTGTGTCACCGGCTCCTCCTCGCTCGTGGTCATCGGCCTTTGTCCGGTGAACGTCTGTGGATGCTACCGGCGAGCGTTGGTGGCGGCGATGCGTCACGCTGTTGCCATGAACGAAGATCTCCATGGCCGGGCCGTCGACGACGCGGCCCATCGACGGGCGGATCTGTCCGAGGGTCGGGCGGCGCGAAAGCGGGCGCCGCGCAAGGGGCTTGGCGTGTGGGACCCGGCCGCCCGGCAGGCACCGGCGATCGAACGCCTCCGCGCCCAGGAGCCGGTACGGGATCAGGACCTGCTGCCGCTTCGCTATGCGCGGATGGCCTCGTCGCCGTGGGCGTATCTGCGCGGTGCCGCCGCGGTCATGGCCTCGGATCTGGCGACCCGACCGCACTCGGGGTTGACGGTGCAGATGTGTGGTGATGCACACGTGCTCAACTTCGGTCTGTGGGCCTCACCGGAACGACGGTTGTTGTTCAACGTCCGCGACTTCGATGAGACGCTGCCGGGCCCGTTCGAGTGGGATCTCAAGCGTCTCGGCGCGAGCGTGTTCGTGCTCGCCGATTCGGTCGGCCTGCCCGAATCCAGGAGTGCGGCAGCGGTCACCGCCGCGGTTGAGGGCTACTGCGAGGCAATCGGCCGTTACGCCGAGATGGGGGAGTTGGAGGTCTGGTATGACCGGATCGATGCCGACGCCGTCCGCGACGAACTGGCTCCGGATGCTATCGAGAAGGTCGAGCGAGTCGTTCGTAAACAGGCGCGCAAGCGGAGCCAGGCCGGGGCGGTACAGCAGTTCACCGAAGTGGTGAACGGGCGCCGCCGCATCATCGAGGAGCTACCGAAGCGCCAACGCGTCGCGCCGAACTCGATCGGTGCCGCCGGTGGGTTTGAGGAGGTGTATTCGATGTATCTGGCGTCGATACCGGCTCATCTGGAACGTCTGATTTCCCGGTTCAAACGCCTCGATGCCGTTCGGCAGGTGGTCGGGGTCGGCAGCGTCGGAATGCGGGTCTGGTTGTTGCTCATGGAGGGCGACAGCGGGGTTCCGGTGTTCTTTCAAATCAAACAAGCCACGCACTCGGTGTTTGAGGATGTGCTCGAACCGAGCCGATTCGCGAGCCACGGCGAGCGGGTGGTGGTCGGTCAGCGGTTGATGCAGTCCGCCAGCGACATGTTCCTGGGGCACCTCAGCGCAGGTGGCCACGACTACTACCTCCGGCAGTTCCGCGACATGAAGGTCATTCCCGACGGCGACCGGATTGCCGGGTCGCTCACGGAGTTCAGCCGTCTGTGCGGCCTGGCGTTGGCCAAGTCGCACGCGCGCAGCGGCGAACCCGGCGATATCGCCGACTACATCGGAAAGGGCGCGGCCTTTTCTCGCTCGATCGTCGACTTCAGCCGGGCGTATGCCGCCCAGACCCATGCCGACCATGCCGACCTCGTCGCGCTCGCGGCCGCCGGCGGAATCGAGGTTGCCGAACGGCCGTGGTAGCGCTTGGACCTCAGCGCGCGGCGAGCGACTCGACCGAGTCGACGAGGTGGGCGGTCGCGGCCTGCAATCCCACGACCCCCATCGACTCCGGCAGTGACCCGATCGCCGACACCGCATCGTTGGCGTACGAGCGAGCGACGTCGATGGCGCCGTGAATCCAACCGGCCTCCTTCACCAGCGCGACGGCGGTGGCGAGGTCGGCGTCGCTCATCGAGTCGGTCAGGAGTGGCCGCAACTCCGGACCGCTGTCGCTCTGCAGGGTCCGCAACACCGGCAGGGTGTAGACGCCCTCCAACATGTCGTGGCCGGAGGGTTTGCCGAGCTCCTCGGGGGTTGCCACGAGGTCCAACACGTCGTCGACGATCTGAAACGCCATGCCGTATGCCGAGCCGAACGTGGTGAGCGCGTCGATCTGGGCGTCGGGCAACTCGGCGACGATGCCCCCGATTCGACAGGCGGTCGCCAGGAGGGCCGCGGTCTTGCCGTCGATCGAGGAGAGGTAGTCGGCCTCGGAGCGGAACGTGTCGTAGGTGTAACGCAGTTCGAGGACTTGACCCTCACACAGACGGGCGATGGTGCTGGCCAACAGCCCGGCGACCTCGACTCCGAGCGAACTCGCGATCTCCGACGCTCGGGCGAGCAGGAAATCGCCGGCGAGGATGGCCTTGAGGTTGCCCCACTTGGCGTTCACCGATTCGACGTTGCGCCGGATGATCGCATCGTCCATCACGTCGTCGTGGTACAGCGAGCCGAGGTGCACCAATTCGACCGACACCGCGGCGCGCACGATGTCGATGTGTGCCCCCGATGCGCCGGCGCCGAACGACGGGTCGTTGGGCGAGGTGGCGGCCGCGGCGATGCAAAAGCCCGGACGAACCCGCTTTCCGCCGGCGGAGATCAGGTGCGAGGCGATCTCGGTGAGATAGGGGTCATCGGAGCTCGCCGAGGCAGCGAGTTCGAGTTCCACGCGTGCGAGGTCGGCAGCCATGGTCGGCATGATGTCGAGAGGGTTGCTCAAAGCCACGGCGCCCAAGGTAGTTGGTCTGGCGCGCGTTGCCCCATGCGAGGGGCTGTGCCCCACGTCTCGTGTGGAGGCGGGGCTGAGTCGGGCCTCGGCTGAGAACTTCTTGGGTCAACCGACCCGGGTCGGAAGAATCGCGGCGAGGTGATTGTTGAACCACTTGCCACGCCCGCACCTTTGAATGTCAGGGTCCCCGGGTAGACTGGCGGAGAGTCCGCAGGAGGCACTCTGTGTTTGAACGATTTACCGACCGAGCCCGCCGCGTCGTAGTCCTCGCGCAAGAAGAGGCGCGCTTGCTCAACCACAACTACATCGGCACCGAGCACATCCTGCTCGGCCTGATCCACGAGGGTGAGGGCGTCGCTGCCAAGGCGCTTGAATCGCTGGCGATTTCGCTTGAGGCCGTGCGCCAGCAGGTGGAGGAGATCATCGGCCAGGGCGGTTCGTCGCCGTCTGGGCACATCCCCTTCACCCCGCGTGCCAAGAAGGTGCTCGAGTTGTCGCTGCGAGAGGCGTTGCAGCTCGGCCACAACTACATCGGCACCGAGCACATCCTGCTCGGTCTCATCCGCGAGGGTGAGGGCGTTGCGGCACAGGTGTTGGTGAAACTCGGCGCCGACCTGTCGCGGGTGCGCCAGCAGGTGATCCAGTTGCTGAGCGGTTATCCCGGCCCGGCCGGCGCTTCCGGTCAATCCGGCCAGCCGCAACAGGGTGGGGAGAAGGCGTCGACCGGTGGCGGTTCGGGCGACAACGCGTCCGGTTCGCTCGTGCTCGATCAGTTCGGCCGCAACTTCACCCAGCTCGCTCGCGACAAGAAGCTCGACCCGGTCATCGGGCGCGAGAAGGAAACCGAACGGATGATGCAGGTGCTCAGCCGCCGCACCAAGAACAACCCCGTTCTGGTCGGCGAGCCGGGTGTCGGCAAGACCGCCATCGTCGAGGGCCTCGCCCAGGCGATCGCGGCCGGCAACGTGCCCGAGACGCTGCTCAACAAGCAGCTGTACACCCTCGATCTGGGTGCCCTCGTCGCCGGTTCTCGCTATCGCGGCGATTTCGAGGAGCGCCTCAAGAAGGTGCTGAAGGAAATCAAGACCCGCGGCGACATCATCTTGTTCATCGACGAGATCCACACCCTCGTCGGTGCGGGCGCCGCGGAAGGCGCGATCGATGCTGCCAGCATCCTCAAGCCGATGCTGGCCCGTGGCGAGTTGCAGACCATCGGTGCGACCACACTCGAGGAATACCGCAAGTACCTCGAAAAAGATGCGGCACTCGAGCGACGCTTCCAGAAGATCGTGGTGGAGGAGCCCTCGGTGGCTCACACCATCGAGATCCTCAAGGGCCTGCGCGAACGCTACGAGAACCACCACCGCGTCACGATCACCGATCAGGCGCTCGTCGCGGCCGCCAACATGGCCGATCGCTACATCTCCGATCGCCAGCTTCCGGACAAGGCCATCGACCTGATCGACGAGGCAGGTGCCCGTCTGCGCATTCGTCGGCTTCAGAGCCCGCCCGACTACCGCGAACTCGAGGCCGAGATCGCCGAGGTCACCCGGCAGAAGAAGGAAGCCGTCGAGAAGCAGGATTTCGAAGAGGCCGGTCGCCTGCGAGACAAGGAAAAGGAACTCCTCGCCCGCAAGGACGCGAAGGATGCCGAGATGAAGGCGTCCGGAGTCGACCTGTTCGACGAGGTCGACGAGGAGGCCATCGCCGAGGTGTTGTCTCTGTGGACCGGCATTCCGGTTTACAAGCTCACCGAGGAGGAGACCGCCAAGCTCCTGCGTATGGAAGATGAGCTGCACAAGCGGGTCATCGGCCAACACGAGGCCATCAAGGCCGTCAGCCAGGCGATTCGCCGCACTCGCGCCGGACTCAAGGATCCTCGTCGTCCCAGCGGTTCGTTCATCTTCCTCGGCCCCTCGGGTGTCGGTAAGACCGAGCTCGCCAAGACGCTCGCGGAGTTCCTCTTCGGCGATGAGTCGGCGATGATCACCCTCGACATGTCCGAGTACATGGAAAAGCACACGGTGAGCCGTCTCGTCGGTTCGCCTCCCGGCTACGTCGGCTACGACGAGGGCGGTCAGCTCACCGAGGCCGTTCGCCGTAAGCCGTTCTCGATCGTGTTGTTCGACGAGATCGAAAAAGCCCACCCCGACGTGTTCAACACCCTCCTGCAGATCCTTGAGGAAGGCCGTCTGACCGACAGTCAGGGTCGTTCGGTCGACTTCCGCAACACGGTGTTGATCATGACCTCGAACCTCGGCACCGCCGATCTTCGCAAGGCCGTGGTCGGGTTCTCCAAGCGCGACGAGGCCGTCTCCTACGAAAAGATGAAGGCGAAGGTCAACGAGGCGCTCAAGGCGCACTTCCGCCCCGAGTTCCTGAACCGCATCGACGAGACCATCGTGTTCGGCGAACTGTCCAAGCCCGAGGTCATCCAGATCGTTGACTTCATGGTCGCTCGCGTGGCCGAACAGCTCAGCGGTCAGGGCATGGGCCTCGAGGTCAGCGACCCGGCCAAGTTGTTCCTCGCCGACCGCGGCTACGACCCGACGATGGGCGCTCGCCCGCTTCGTCGTGCGATTCAGCGCCTCGTCGAGGATCCGCTGTCGGAGAAGCTCCTGTGGAAGGAGTTCCGCGCCGGTCAGATCATCAGCATCGACGTCGCCGACGATCCGGAGAACCCGGGCGATCAGATCCTCACCTTCGCAGGCAAGGAAGGGTTCATCCCGCCGACCCTCGAAGCGGATGATCTGCTCGAGGTGGCTCCGCCAGCACCGCCGGCCGTCACTGCCGCCGGCGGAGATTCGGCCGCCGAAGCCTGAGACGGGCCGCAGCGCTCCCGGTCGAGCCTGCGACCCCCAACCCCGAATTTCCCGAGTCCCGACGACGTCGGGTGTGCACGGCCGACAAGGCCCGGCGCACCCGACGTCGTCGCGTTTCAGGCTCCCGACGCTCGTCGGGTGTCATCGTGTGTCATCGGCGGTCGTCGGAGGCCGAGAGGCTCACCGGTAGGCTGTGATGCCGTGATTGCCCTGCGCCGGATCCGCTCGACCCTCGTCGCCGTCGTCGTGGGGGCCATGACGGTGTTGAGTTCCGCCTGCCAGGCCATCGCAACGGTGGCGATCGATGCTGAACTCGACGGTTCGGGCACGGTCACCGTCACGGTCGATCTCGACGCTTCGGCGGCCGGCCAGCTCGGGGATCCGGAGACCGCGTTTGCCGTCGACGACCTTCGCGACGCCGGCTGGACGATCGACGGTCCGAACGCGGAAGGTGAACACACCACCCTCGCCGCTTCGAAGCCGTTCGCCAATGCCGACGACCTTCCCCGGGTCATCGCCGAGGTCTCCGGCCCGGACGGGCCGTTCCAGGACGTGACGCTGACCCACGCCAACGGCTTTGCCGGTTCCTCCCTGGAACTGAGCGGCCGGTGGAAGCTCACGGGGTCGCTCGATCAGTTCAGCGACAACGAAGTCGCCGCCCAACTCGACGGCTATCCGCTCGGACGAACCCCCGAAGAGATCGCTGCGGCGCTGCAGGAACACCCGGAGGCGCTGAAGTTAGTGCTCGAGGTGTCGATGCCCGGAAGCGTTCAGGCCTCCGAGCGGTTCACGCTGACCGACGGCACGGCGGCGAGCGGTGAGGTGTTGGGCACCGGCGCGCCCATCGACGAGGCGTTCTCGGTGTCGACGCGGTCGAACAACCGGTCGGTGGTGGCCTGGATGATCGGCGCGGCAGTGTTGATGGTCGGCGGTCTTGTGGTCATGGTGGCTGCGCTGCGGCGTCCACAACGCCGTCGTGGCTCCAATGGCACCGATGGGTTCTGACCCGACCGGTTCTGAACCGGTCGCCTGCAACGCCCCTCGGGGGGCGAACGGATTCGGGCCGATTCGAGATGCGGTCACCCTGGCGCTCCTCGGCGTGCCGATCGGGTTGGTCGTCGGCATGGCGAGCGCGGCGTTTCTGGCGTCGCTGGAGTGGGCGACCGGCGTTCAGCACCGCCACGGGTGGCTGCTGTGGTTCCTGCCGCTTGGCGGAGCGGCGGTGGCGATGATCCAGACTCGATTCGCTGCGGGGTCGTCCGGCGGGTTGACGAGCGCGCTGCGCCGTATGCGCGGCGAGGACGTCGATGTGGCGGCGACGACGGCTCCGGTCGTGTTCGGCGGATCCACGGTCTCCCATCTCCTCGGTGCATCCGCCGGACGCGAGGGGGCAGCGTTGCAGATCGCGACGAGCCTGACCGACGCCGCGGCACGTCGGCTTTCCTTCGACGGTGAGGCGCGGCGGATGATGCTGATCGTCGCGCTAGCGGCGGGCTTCGGGGCGACCTTCGGTGTGCCGGTCGCCGGGGTGGTGTTCGCGATGGAGGTTGCGCCGGTGTCGTACCGCCGTCGCTCTATTGCTGCGCTGGCGTGCGCCGTTGCCGTATGGTGCGCCGATCGGGAGGTCGCGTGGCTCGGAGTTCATGCGGAGTCGAGTCCGATTCTCAGCGGTGTGTCCCCGTCGCAGGTGCTGGCGGTGATCGCCGCGGCCCCGGCGTTCGGGCTGATCGCTTGGCTCTTTCTTCGGGTCACCGAGACGATCAAGGAGTTCCTACAACGGTGGGTTCCCAATGCGGCGCTGCGGCCACTGGTCGGAGGGGTCGTCATCGTCGGATTGAGCATCGCGGTCCAAAGCCGGCAGTACAACGGACTGTCGCTCGACCTGTTGGCCCGCTCGCTGGCCGGTGGCGAGGACGTGGGCGCAGGGTCGTGGCTGCTCAAACTGATCTTCACCGCGGTCACGGTCGGATCGGGATTTCTCGGTGGTGAGGTCACCCCGCTGTGTGTGATCGGCGCAACCTCCGGTGTCGCCATCGCCTCGTTGGTCGGCGGTCCGATCGCGTTGTTCGCCGCGGTCGGAATGGTCGCAACCGTCGGTTCGGCGCTCAACGCGCCGCTCGCCTGTGCGGCGATGGGAGTGGAGTACTTCGGGGTCGGTGGGACCGCGGCGATCGTCGGCGCGTGCCTGATTGCCCGGGTGTGTTCGGGCCGCCACTCGTTGTATTCGGGCCACCACCCGGTGCCCGACGAGGCCTCGTTGGTGTGAGCCTGCCCGATGACTGGCGCTCCGTGGCGGCCGTCGATCGGACACCTCGAACCTCGAGTGTCAGGGGTCGTTTCTAACCTCTCTCACATGGCATCGAGCCCGGTCCTCACCCGCAACTCCAAGAAGTCCCGCTTCGCCTGCACCGAGTGTGGTGCCGTGGTCGCAAAGTGGGTCGGCCGCTGCGACGCGTGCGGTGAATGGAACACGCTCGTCGAAGAGCGAATGACCTCGAGTCGGTCGTCCTCGCTGGCTCCGGCGATGCCGGCCCTGCCCATCACCGACGTCAGCGCACTCGATGCGGTCCCCTTTCCCACCGAGGTCGCCGAGTTCGACCGCGTCCTTGGCGGTGGGTTGGTCCCCGGATCGGTCACGGTGTTGGGAGGCGAACCCGGGGTCGGCAAGTCGACGTTGCTGTTGCAGGTTCTGCACGGCCCCGCGAGCGGTGGTCGCACGGTGTTGTACGTCTCGGCGGAGGAGTCGGCCCAGCAGGTCCGACGTCGCGCCGAGCGGTTGGACACGCTGCATCCCTCGATGTTCCTCGCCGCCGAAACGAACTTGACGACCGTGCTCGACCATATCGACGCCTGTTCGCCGTCGGTCGTCGTCATCGACTCGGTGCAAACCGTGTTCGACCCCGAATTGTCCTCCGCCCCCGGATCGGTGGGGCAGGTCCGCCATTGCGCACACCGTCTCGTGACCGTTGCGAAGGAGCGAAACATCGCTGTGGTACTGGTGGGCCATGTCACGAAGGAGGGCGCGTTGGCGGGGCCGCGCGTCCTCGAACACATCGTCGATACCGTGCTGAGTTTCGACGGAGATCGGCATCACTCGCTGCGGGTGCTTCGCGCCACCAAGCACCGCTTCGGATCCACCCAGGAGGTGGGCCTGTTCTCGATGGGCGAGCAGGGCCTCGATGCCGTCGTCGACCCATCCGCGTTGTTCCTCGCCGATCGACGCCCCGGAATCGAGGGTTCAATCGTGGTGCCGACCCTCGAAGGGCAGCGCCCACTCGTGGTCGAGTTGCAGGCGCTGTGTGTCCAAGGGGCGGCGGGGAATCCTCGTCGATCGGTGAGCGGGGTCGATCCTGGCCGGGTGGGGTTGCTGTTGGCGGTGCTCGATCGTCGACTCCGGATTCCGTTGATCGCGCTCGACACCTACGCGATGGCGGTCGGTGGCGTTCGGGTGATGGAGCCGGGAGCCGACCTGGGCTTGGGCATGGCGATGGTCTCGTCGTTTCGCAACACCCCGTTGCCGGCAGGGCTTGTCGCCATCGGCGAGGTCGGTCTCGGTGGCGAATTGCGTTCGGTGGGCGGCATCGAGCGGCGCTTGGTCGAGGCGGCACGCCTTGGGTTCACCACCGCGGTGGTGCCCCGCTCAACCCCTGCGTTGTCGTGCGGGCTCGAGGTGTCGCGGGTGCCGACGATCGGGGCGGCGCTCTCGCTGTTCGGGTTGGAACGATGATCCCGGTTACAGCCGCCACTGCCCCGCATGTCGGACCCACGCCCGATGCGGCTGGGTCGCGCCACTAGACTGCCGCCATGGCAGCCCGTCGAAGCAAAGCTCTTCTCGACGCTCTCGCCATCGTGGCACCGGGCCAACCGTTGCGCGAAGGCCTGGATCGAGTGGTGAAGGCGTCCATGGGCGCGCTCATCGTGGTCGGAGACGGGCCAGAGGTCCTCAATATCTGTTCAGGCGGGTTCCTGCTCGACACGGCGTTCAGCGCCCAGCGATTGTCGGAGTTGGCAAAGACCGACGGGGCCATCATCTTGGCTTCCGACGCCAGCCGGATTGCCCGAGCGAATGTGCACCTCGTTCCCAATCCGAATACTCCGACCACCGAAACCGGCACTCGCCACCGCACCGCCGAGCGCGTCGCCCGTTCGATCGGGGTTCCCGTGATTTCGGTGTCCGAGGACATGGCGGTGCTGACCGTGTACATCCACGACGACAAGCACCAACTCGAACCGATTCCAGGGCTGCTCGGTCGTTGCAACCAGGCGCTTCAGACGCTCGAGCGCTACAAGAGCCGCCTCGACGAGGTGGCCGCCAACCTCGCAACCGCCGAGGTGGAAGATCTCGTGACGGTTCGTGATGTCGTCGCGGTGCTGCAGCGCACCGAAATCGTCGTGCGAATCGCCGAGGAGATCGAGCGGTACCTGGTCGAACTCGGAACCGACGGCCGCCTCGTCCGGCTGCAGTTGCGCGAGTTGATGGCGGGAGTGGAAGACGATCGGCGAATGGTGCTGCTCGACTACTTCGAGCCCGACGCCACCTGGAATCTCGAACAGGCGATGGAAACGCTGTCGGATCTCGAGATGGAAGAACTCCTCGAACCCGACGCGGTGGCGAGTGCGCTGCACCTCGGGGTGAAAGACGCCGGTGGCAGCCTGTCACCCCGGGGATACCGCATGGTGTCCAAGGTGCCCCGCCTCCCCGGAGACATGGCCGAGACCATCGTCGGTCACTTCGGAACCCTCGACAAACTCATGCGAGCGACGGTGGCCGACCTGTGCGCCGTCGACGGGGTGGACGAGCAGTGGGCCGTCACCGTGAAAGACGCGCTCGGCAGAATCGCCGAGTCGTCGATCCTCGATCGCTACACCTGAGGTCCTATGAGAATCACCCTGTCCACCGGAATCGCTGCGGAACTCGCCCGCCCGACGAGCGGTGACGCGGTGGGTGGCCTGGTGCTGTGGGCAGATGTGTTCGATATCCGGCCGCTCTTTGACGAGATGGCCCAACGTCTCGCCGATGCGCACCAGTGGGTCGTCGTGTGCCCGGAGTTGTTCCCCGGCGAACAGCACCTCGACGTCGCCGAGCGCCTCGAACGCACCGCCATGTTCGTCGACGCCGACAAGGTGGCCGACGCCGAGGCCGCCGCTGATGCAACCGGGTTCGACCGTGTCGGCGTCATGGGGTTCTGCATGGGCGGGATGTGGGCGATGAAGAGTCTCGCGTCGGAGCGGTTCGAACGAGCGGCTTCGTTCTACGGGATGGTGCGCCTTCCGGAGAGGTGGGCCGACGGCACCATGGGCGACGCGATCGACACGGTGCGGAGCCGGGACGCGCAGGGACAACTGAAGTTGCTGGCGATCTTCGGCACCGACGATCCGTGGTGCCCGCAATCCGATATCGACGAGTTGCGCACGACGACCTCGGCCGAGGTCGTCGTGTACGAGGGCGCCGGACACGGGTGGGCACAAGACCCGGCCCGCGACAACTATCGACCCGAGGATGCGGCCGACGCGTTCACCCGGGCAGAGGCGTTTCTCGATCCGGTCTGAGACGCTGGGGTCGCGAAGTTCGCCGTCGACGCGCTACATCGAGCGGATTTCGAGTTCCCGTCGATTGATGATGCGGTAGGTGCGGTCGTTCTGCTGCAACCAACCGAGCCGAACGAAGCTCGAGATCGCCTTGTTGACCCGCTCGCGCGATGCTCCGACCAGGCCGGCGAGTTCCTCCTGGGTGATCGGAATCTCGAACTCGTCGCGGTCGCCGGCCATCTCGAGCAGGTGCTTGGCGGTGCGGCCGGTGACATCGAGGAAGAAGGAATCTGCCAGCGCTTCGTCCATGTTGCGGAGCCGCTGCGACAACAGCCCGACCACCCGCCACAACAACTCGGGCTGAGCACGCCACAGGTCGATCAACGGCTGGTAGGGAATCGATACGACCATCGAGGGTTCCAGCGCCCGGGCTTCGGCGGAGCGGCCGAGTTCGTCGAACAGGCTCATCTCGCCGAAGAGGTCGCCTTCGGTCATGAGTGCAACCATGGATTCGCGGCCGTCGAAGGATTTGTTGCCGATGGCGATGCGTCCGGATTCGACGATGTAGAGCGAATCAGCGGTGCTGCCCTCGGAAAAGATCACATCTCCACGAACCAGACGGAGGGTGGAGGATTGGGCGAGCAATTGGTCGAGAACATCGGGTCCGAGATCGGAGAACAGTCCGATGGATGCCAGTTTTTCAGCGTCGATCACGCATCCACGGTATCGACATTCGCCGGGTTCGGGGACTCATCGAGTCAAATTCGTCACACGATCGGCGCAATGCCGGGGAGGTCGACTCGGCGGTGGCCGCAGAACGGGGCGACGCTCGGCCGGTAGGCTGTGCCGGTCATGCATACCGACGTGTGGACCATCGTCGTCGCCGCCGGGAGCGGTCAGCGATTCGGCGCACCGAAGCAGTTCGAGCTCCTCGGAGACCGGCGGGTGGTGGATCACTCGCTTGCCGCGGCGCGACGAAACAGCGACGGCGTGGTGTTGGTGACCTCAAACGACGGCATGGATCTGGGCAACTTCGATGCCGACGTCGTCGTCGGCGGCGGCTCGACGCGTTCGGAGTCGGTTCGGCGTGGGCTCGCCGCGGTGCCGTCGACCGCAGAGGTGGTGCTGGTTCACGACGCTGCACGGCCGGCGGCCGGCGATGCGCTGTTTCGCCGGGTGATCGAGGCGGTCCGCTCCGGCGCGGACGCGGCGGTGCCGGCGATCGCGGTGACCGACACGATCCGTCGCCGTGGTGGCTCAACGGTCGACCGGGACGAGCTGGTTGCCGTACAGACCCCGCAAGGGTTTCGTGCGTCGTCGTTGCGGGCCGCTCATGCGGGCGGGATCGACGCCACCGATGACGCGACGGTGGTCGAGGCCAACGGCGGTGTCGTGGTGTTGGTGGACGGTGAGTCGACGAATCTCAAGATCACCGAACGTGTCGATCTTGTGGTCGCGGCGCAGCAGCTGGGCGTGGGCCGCGGCGGGGAACATGAAGGTTCAGGAGTGGAAATGGGACTTGACGGACTTCGGGTCGGCAACGGATTCGACATTCATCGGTTCAGCGACGACCCGCAGCGGGCCTTGGTGATGGGCGGGGTCGTGTTCGAAGGGGAGCGGGCGCTGCACGGCCACAGCGATGCCGACGTCGTCGCCCACGCCTGCGCCGACGCCCTGCTCGGTGCCGTCGGGCTCGGCGACATCGGCTCGCACTTTCCCGACACCGATGAGCGCTGGAGAGGTGCGGATTCGATGACGCTGTTGGCCGAGGTCGTGCGGATGGTCGCAGCCGAAGGCAAGGTGGCGATCAACATCGACTGTTCGGTGATCGCGGAGACACCCAAGCTCGCGCCGCACAAGGCGCAGATGGAGGCGAACCTGTCGGCAGTGATCGGCGCACCGGTATCGGTGAAGGGGCGCCGTGCCGAGGGGATCGGCGGGCTGGGTCGACGCGAGGGAATTGCGGCGATGGCGACGGCGCTGTTGATGGATTCCGACGGGTAACGCAGACTCGCCGGACACGATGATGAGAGGCCGACGATGAGTGGACCGAAAAAGCGAGGCGCAGCGTCCGGTGGGGCGCGAGGCCAAGGGCGCAACAGTTCGCGGGCAGCGGGCGCGAAATCGGGCCGCTCCGGCGCTCCGGGGAGGGGTCGCGGTGGTGCGCCGCGTAGCGGATCGGCCGGAGCCGGGCCGGCATTTGGTGGATCTGGTGCCCAGCGCGGCGACCGGTCGCGGACGAATCGCAAGGCTCCCGAACAGCGCGGGTTGGGCGGCACCCAGGTCGAGGGCCGACACGCCGTGCGGGAACTACTGCTGGCCGGCACCCGTAAGGCCAAGGAGATCCTCATCGCCGAGGGCATGGACCGCGCCGACATTCTCGACGACATCGTGGAGCTGGCCCAGGACCTGCGGGTCCCCGTCCGGGAGGTCTCGAAGAAAAAACTCGATGGCGTGAGTCGCACGGAGGCCTCGCAGGGCGTCGTCGCCGTTGCCGACCCGATCAAGGAGCGACCCCTCGAGGAGCTCTGCGAGACCCAGAATGGAATGGCCCCGTTTCTCGTGGCGGTCGACGGGGTCACCGACCCCGGCAATCTCGGGGCCATTATCCGCACCGCCGAGTGTGCCGGGGTGAGCGGCATGGTGCTTCCGAAGCATCGAGCGGTGCACGTCACCCCGACGGTGACCAAGGCCGCGGCCGGAGCGGTGGAACACGTGCCGATGGCGCTGGTCGGCGGCCTTCCCAGGGCGATCGAAGAGATGCAGCGAGCAGGGGTGTGGGTTCTGGGCCTCGACATGGGCGGCGACGTGTCGATCCACGAGGTGGCGCTCGGGGCCGAACCGGTGTGTCTTGTGATGGGGGCCGAAGGGGCGGGGTTATCGCGGCTCGTGCGGGAACGCTGCGATCAGGTGGTGTCAATTCCGCTTGCAGGGCAACTGTCCTCGCTCAACGTGTCGACGGCGGCGGCCCTGGCGATCTATGAGGTGGTGCGACGGCGCGGCAGTGAGGCCCGCGCCGAGGGGCCCGCCGGTGCGGCGGGAGGACGGTGATGAAGCCGGTCTGCGCCCTGGTTGCCTCGGGGCTCATGATCGCTGCGGTGACGACCGGGTGCGCGGGAGACAACGCAGAGTCGGACGGTCCGGCGACGACCGATCTCAACCCGACGCCGACGACCATGGTTCCCCAAGCGGGGCTGATCGCACAGCCGGTGGAATCCGGCGGCGTACGAGTCGAGGTGCTGGAGATCGCACCCACCTATCACTCGCCGAAGGACCGCGCCCAGATCATTGCCGAGGTGCGCAGCGAGAACCTCTCTGGCGTCTCGCAGCGCAACCCGAATGTTTCGTTGGTGTGCGCCGACCGTGTCGCTGTTGGGGAATGGGCGGAGGGGTCGACCTGGGAACCGAATGGAATTCTGTCGGTCAACGCCGTGCTCAGCGGCAACGTCATCATCGGATTCCCTCAAGCCGGGCCCAACGCCGAGTACCCGTCGGTGACCTGCGAGGACGCGACCCTTCGCGTGCAGATCGTCTCGTTGAGCGCCGAGACGGTGACGATCGACTTCCCGGTCGCCGCCGACATCATCGAAACCGCGCTGCGCTCGCCGAACTCTGCCGAGATGCCGCTGCCGTACGCCGAAGGGTGACCGCGGCGGAACTCAACGGGCGTTGACGGCCTCGTCGAGGGCGCGCTCGCGGCTACCGGTGATGATCGCTGCGACACCGACTGCCAGCGGAATCGCCGTGAGGATGCGTTGGCGGGTGATGTTGCGGCCACAGATCGAGGTCAACCGGTCCTCGGTCAGAGCATCCTCGACGATATCGCCGGTGACGACGAGCGATGCGAGCGGGTCCCGACGCAACAGGGCGGTCCCGCAGGTCGCGTTATCGACGTGAACGTCGGTGGTGGCCAACCAGCCCGCGAGCAACAGACAGATGAGTGCGACGCTGCCGAGCGCGAAACGTTTGGCGGACATCGGCGAAGCACGCTACCGGACGCTGGCGTCGCGAAACAACGAGGGGGAGGACCGGATCACAGATCCGGCCCTCCCCCTCGTTCAACCAAAAGGTGGTTCAGGGCACTGGGCCCGCAGGCATGGCGTCAGCCGATGCCGCCGAACTCGTTCCCCTTACCGTCGTAGGAGATGACCTCGGTGACCGGCGTCCAGAGGCCGTCGACGCGGTGAACGATGCGCATGTCCTCGAAGGGCCACGGATCTTCGGCGCCGTTGGTATTGGCCACAGCACCGGGCAGGGCGATGCCGATCTCCTCGTCTTCAAGGCTCCAGAGGGCATTCATGACGTCGTGGCGGGTGACGGTCTCGGCGTTTTCGAGGCCGCGTGCGAACAACGCACCGAAGTTCCAGCCAACGGCGAAGATGCCGCCCTCAAGGGTGGCTTCGTCGAGACCGATGGCACGGCCGGCGGCGAACACCTCCTGCATCGCCGGGTCTGCCTGATGTTCGGGGTTGGCCGGGTCGAGCGCCGGTTGAGCAGCGAAGACGTTCATCGAGGCTTCCTTGTCGCCGAGCAGCGACATGGCGGTCTTCGCCGAACAGGTCACCGACACGAACGTCATCGGAGTCCAGGTGTCGGGCACCTTCGTCAACGAGACCGGGCATGGGGTGCCGCCGAGGCCGACGAAGAACACATCCGCGTTCGACGTGGCGAGCTCGGCAACCTTTGACTCCGGTGAGGTTTCGTTGAGCGGGTTGTACGGCTTTTCGGACACGACGGTGATATCGGTGCCTTCGATCGCTTGAGCGATCGCCTGCTGATACGTCTTGCCGTAGTCGTCGTCCTGGTAGAGCAGGGCGATGGTGGCATCGGGCTTCTCGGTCTTGAGGTAGTCGATGAATGCCACCGCTTCGGTCGCATAGGGCGGCAACCCGCCGATGTACCACGGGTACTTGGCCGCCTCCCCCCAGTCGCGGGCGCCGGTGGCGAGGGCAACCGACGGGACGCAGTTGTCGTTCATGTACTGACGAACGGCGAGGTTGGTTGCGGTGCCGATCTGGCCGACCATCGCGAAGATGCCCTTTTGTTCCACCAGCGTCTGGACGACGCCGGGGGTCAGGGCCGGGTCGTAGGCGTCATCGGCGGTTTCGAGCTGCAGCTTGTACTGCTTGCCGTCGCCGGCGGTGATGCCCCCCTGGCTGTTGGCGTGTTGGACGAACGCTTCGAGGCCCTTGGCCACGGTTCCGTAGATGCTGTAGTTGCCGGTTTCCGGACGGACGTTGCCGATGGTGATGGTGTCGCCGTTGATGCCCTGGGTGGCGTTGTAGTCGGCGGCACAGTCGGTCGCTGGGTCGATGAAACCAGCGGACTCGGTGTTCTCGCCGCCCGACTCCCCATCGGCAACGGTGGTGGGGCTGTCGTTGGCCGCCTCATCGTCGTCTCGACCGCATCCGGCGAGCACGAGCGACAAGGTGGTGGCGAGCGCAGCTGCACGAACAGCACGCGTCTTCATCATGGTTTCCTCCCTAACGGTTGTTGCTGGTGCGACGGTGTCGCGGTTCAGCTCTTGTGCCGTCGTGCGTGGATCTTGTGCACGCCGTGACGGAATTGTCCGACGATACCCCCGGGGCCGGCGAACATGGTGGTGATCAGTGAGATGCCGAACAGCAACGGCATGATCTCGTGGATGCGTTTCGGCAACTCGGGCTGAATCACATCTCGGAAGAACACGATGATGAAGGTGCCGATGAGCGGGCCGGCGATGCTCTGGCTGCCGCCGATCACGACGGCGACGAGCAGGTACAGCGAAAGCTGAAGGCCGAACGAGCCCGAGGCGAGGTTGGCCTTGTTCGTGGCGAGCTGCAACATGAACAGCGAACCCGCGAGTCCGGCGAGTGCCGAACTGAGACCGAAGGTGAACACCTTGGTGGCGGCCACGTTGATGCCCGACACCGCGGCCGCAGTCTCGTTGTCGCGGATGGCGACCATGGCCCGGCCGGTTCGACTGTTCACGACGTTTCGTGCGACGAAGACAGCGAGCACGGCGAAGGCCAACAGCCAGTAGTAGCGCCATTGATCCGACGCGAGTCCGGTCCATTCGGGGGCGGTGAACTCGATCGAGCGCAGCACCTCGACCCCACGGTTGTTGAGCTGCATGGAACCGACGGTGAGCCCGGTGGTGCCGCCGGTGATGGAATCGAACTGGTTGAGAAACTGCGGGAACAGCACGGCCACGGTGACGGTGACGAGGGCGAGGTGCATGCCCTTGATCCGCAACGCCGGAAGCCCGATCACGATGCCGACACAAAACGTCACGACCGTGGCGAAGACCATCGCCCCCAGGTAAGGGAAGCCCCATTCGTTGATGGAGATGCCGGCGGCGTAGGCCCCGACGCCGTAGAGGGCCCCGTGACCGAGGCTGATCTGACCGTTGAAGCCGGTGAGCAGGGCGAGCGCGAGCGCGGCGATGGCCATCGGAAACCAACCCGAGACCTTGGTGGTCCAGGTCGAACTCAACACGTTCGGCAGGATCAACAAAACGATGAGCACGACCCCGCTGCTGAGCCAACGCGCTCGTGCGGGGTTCGAACGAGACACCGAGGTCGTGTCGCTGCTTGTCGACGTGGCGGCGGTCGTCGTTGCATCGTTCATACGCGGCTCACCTTCTTGGTGCCGAACAACCCTTGTGGACGCACGAGCAGGACCAGCAACATCACGATCAACGCGGGTGCGAGCGGCATCTTTTCGAAGACCGACAGGTACTTGGGGAGGACATCGGTGACGATTCCGATGGCCAAGCCCCCGACGACCGCTCCGGCGATCGAGTCGAAACCGCCGATGATGATCGCGGCGAACGCGTAGATGAGCACGATCGGCATCAGGTTGACGTTGACGGCCAGCGAATTGGACGCCCACAGCGACCCGGCGACGGCGCCGAGGGCCGCGGCGATTCCCCAACCGATCATGAGGATGCGAGAAACGGGGATCCCGCAGAGCCCGGCCGATTCGGGATTGGAGGCGACGGCTCGCATCGCAAGCCCGATCTTGGTGCGTTTGAACAAGATGAACAGCACCAGCGACTCGGCGGCGAGCACCAGCAGAGCGAGGAGTTTCTGCCACTGCATGGTGCCGCCGAGCAGCCCGAAGCTCCCGGACCAGAAGGTCGGAATGCGACGATCGTCGGTACCCCAGATGAGCAGGGCGGCCGCGCTGAACGCCAGAAACATGCCGATGGTCACGATCACCACGGCGAGCGGCTTTTGTGCCGGGTCTCCGATCGGTCGCACGAGGAGTTGGAACGTGACGACACCGAGGAGGAACGCGGCCGCCATGCCGGCCAACACCGCCAGCCACAGGGGCAGCCCGAGATCGGAGAACATCCAGACGAAATAGGTGGTGAACATCGCCATTTCGCCCTGCGCGAAGTTCATCAACCCCGACGCCCGGTAGATGACGACGAGCCCGACGGCGAGAGTGGCGTAGATCGCGCCGTTGCCGAGGCCGATGTAGAGGTAGTTCATGAACTGGCCCATCTCAGCCTCCCAGGTACGCCTTGCGAATCGAGTCGTCGGCTCGAAGCTCGTCGGCGGAGCCGGCCGAGACGATCCGCCCGGCTTCGAGCACGTAGCCGCGGCTGGCGAAGTCCAACGCCAGGTTGGCGTTCTGTTCGACGAGTAGGACGGCGGTGCCGGTCTCGCGAACAAGGTCGCCCACCCGTTCGAACACCTCTCGGGTGACGAGTGGGGCGAGGCCGAGGGACGGCTCGTCGAGCAACACCAGCTTTGGGTTGCTCACGAACGCGCGGGCGATGGCGAGCATCTGCTGTTCGCCACCCGACATAGAGCCGGCGAGTTGGGTCCGGCGTTCCGCGAGCCGGGGAAAGACGTCGTACCAGCGGGCGATCTCGGCCTCGACGTTGCCGTCGGTGCGGGTGTAGGCGCCGACGCGAAGGTTCTCCTCGACGGTGAGGTCGACGATCGTTCCACGGCCTTGGGGCACGTGGGCGATGCCGAGCGACAGCAGTTGATCGGGGCGCTTTCCCAGCACCTCGGAGCCGGCGAAGTGGATGGAACCCTTGGCCGCCAACATGCCCGAGACCGCCCGAAGCGTGGTGGTCTTTCCCGAGCCGTTCGCACCGAGGATGACGACCGCCTCGCCGGCTTCGACGGTGAAATCGAGGCCGAAGAGCACGTCGACGATGCCGTAGCCGGCTTCGAGGTTGGTGACCTGAAACAGCGACATCATTCGCCTCCCGCGACGGGTTCGCCCAGGTAGGCAGCGATGACGCGAGGATCGTTTTGGACCGCGGCCGGGTCGCCTTCGGCGATCTTTCGTCCGAGTTCCATCACGACGACCTTGTCCGAGACGCTCATCACCATCCCCATGTGGTGTTCGACGAGCAGCACCGTGAGGTTGTGGCGGTCGCGGATCATCCGTACGAGCCCTCCGAGCTCGTCGACCTCGCCGTGGGTGAGGCCACTGGCCGGCTCGTCCATCAGCAGGATCCGCGGTTGCGACATGAGGGATCTGGCGATCTCGATGCGTTTGAGGGTGCCGAATGGGAGGCCTTCGCAGGGGCGGTCGGCGAATCTGGCGAGATCCAGGTCGGCGAGCAGCGACATGGCGGCCTCGCGGGTTCTGCGTTCCTGTGCCGCCACCGGGAACCGCAGTGCTGCCGCCCAGAACCCGCCGGTCGTGCGGGGGTGCGCTCCGATGATCACGTTGTCGAGCACCGAAAGCCCGGGCACGAGCGCCAGGTTCTGGAAGGTGCGGGCGATTCCGAGCCGGGCGATGCGATGCGGCGGCAGAGCCAACAGGTCGGTGCCGTCGAAGGTCACCGTTCCCTCCGACGGTTGATAGAGGCGCGACACGACGTTGAACAGCGTGGTCTTTCCGGCACCGTTGGGCCCGATGAGCGCGCATATCTGACCTTCGTCGATGGTGAACGAGAGCCCGGCGAGGGCCGTCACCCCGCCGAATTGGACTCCGATGTCGGTGACGTCGAGTAACGACAAGCTGTCCCCCTCTCCTCGATCCTCGAACCCGGTCCGGCTCCGTGGTTGGCACAGCGTAGTGGGAACGCGGCGGGAATCTTTGGAAATGTCGGCGGTGACCGCAACGCCATCGACGAACGGCGACCGACTCGACTCATCGACGCGTTCGAGGTCAGTTCAAGAGAAGTTCGGCGGCCACGTAGCTGATGGAGAGCGTGAGCGCGCCCACGATCAGGCTTCGGCCGAGCGTGCTGGCGGCAGAGAGGTGGGCCGCCCGGGACGAAGCGACCGCGGTCAGGGTCAAGGCGACGATGACGGCCCCGAGGATCGCCCAGGTTTCGATGTTCAACGGAGCGAAGTAGGTGATGAGCAACGGGATCATCGCACCGCCGACGAAGGCCAGCCAGGTGCCCAGGCCTGAGAGCACCGGGATGAGGGCTGGCATCGGCTTGTCGAACCCGTACTCCGACTCGAGTTGGGCGCTCAGCGCGTCGTGTGCGGTCAGCCGTTCGGCGACGACGTGGGCGAGTTCGGGTTCGAGGCCGCGGGCACACCAGTGGGCGGTGAGTTCCGCGATCTCGCCCTCGGGGTTCTGTTCGATGTCGGCGAGTTCCAGCCGGGCGAGCCGTCGCTGGGATTCGCGTTCGGATGCGTCCTCGGCCCATTTCGCGCCGCCCGCGCTGATCCCGCCGGCGATGGTCGCTGCGGTGGCGGTGAAGATCAACAGGCGGTCTCCGGCCCCCGCGCCGGCGAAGCCCTGGAGTATTCCGGCGGTGGCGATGATCCCGTCGTTTGCGTCGATGATCCAGCCCCGCACGGTTCCAGGGTCGCGGACCCATGCCCAGACGTCGGCCAATTTGTCCAGGTCGTTTGCCAACCGAGTACTCCTTATGTTCCGGGTTTCTCGCAGCGCCGTCACGAGTTCGCAGCGACCGAGGTGAGGGCTGAATGGTGAGGGCTGAGCGGCAACGTACTGCCGCACCCCCGGCGTGCGAAAGAGCGGTCGTTGGGTAAGACTGCTGGTGCGGGGCGACAGCCGTAACGGCTTGTTTGTCGGTGGAGTTCTCAGCGAGGGAGCGCGCACGCAGCGCGATGCGCAACCGCTTCCCCGACAGCCCGCGAAGGTTCCCTCTCTCCACTTTGAAAGGAAGGCCACCACATGGCGCTTCACACCGACATCCCCACCCGTGACGAGATCGAGCGTCTGATCGGCAGTACCGCTGAACCTGCGGTGTCGATCTACCTCCCGACCCACCGCGTCACCCAGGAGACAGCCAAGGACCGGCTTCGCCTTCGCGATCTCACGGGGCAAGCCGTTGAGCAGCTCCATGCGGCCGGAGCGTCGGGCGACGACATCGCGGACATCGAGGAGCACCTCCTGCACCTCGTCGACGACGATGACGACTTCTGGTTGGAGCAGGCGGACAGCTTGGCGATCTTCGCGGCACCCGGGCGTTTCGAGACTCACCGCTTGCCGAACCACTTGAGCGAGGCCCTTGAGGTTTCGGACCGCTTCTATGTCACGCCGCTCATGCGTGCGGTCACCTTTCCGCACGCCGCGTGGGTGCTCGCCATCTCACAGGGAGACGTGCGGCTCCTCGAACTCGCCTCGTCGGGGCCGGTCCGCGAGGTTCGCGTCGACGGGATGCCTCGTGATGCGTGGGAGTCGGACGGCAACAAGATCCACAAGGCGAGGGAAGCGGCTTACGCCCGCAAGGTCGACACCGCCATTCGCGGAGTCCTGTCGGGTTCGACCCTTCCGTTGATCCTTGCGGCCTCCCAGCCGATGGCCGCGTTGTTCCGGTCTGTGAATACCTACCCCCACCTTGCGGGTGAACGTCATCACAGCAACCCCAGTTCGGCCTCCGACGCCGAGCTGGCGGATGGTGCACGCACCATCTTGGATGAGGTGTACGCAGATCAACTCGCTGAACTCGCTGAACGGTTTGACGCGATGCGTTCGCAAGGCCGCACCGCGGTCGACCTGTCGGACTTGGCTCGACTCTCGACATTGGGAGCGGTGGACACACTGCTCGTTGACATGGATCGGTCGATTCCGGGCTCCATCGACGAAGCCGGTGTTGTCACCTTTGACGAGGCCGACGACGCCACCAACCACGGTGTCGCCGACGAGATCGCCCGGCGGGTATTCACCGCTGGTGGTCGGGTGCTCGCCGTTCGCTCGGACGACCTGCCCGACGGCGACGCGGCCGCGGGAATCCTTCGTTTCGCGGTCTAGCCACGGCACTGGTGGCTTGCCGGTCGGGTGGCTGTCCGCGGATGGCTACCCGACCGATCACGCCCAAGTTGGCGTCGAAATTCGACGACGGCTCGATAGGCTCACGTTGTCATCCGCGACCAACACAAGAGGGATCTGACCATGGGGCTTATTCAGGCAGCAATCGGTGCGCTCGGCGGCACGATGGCCGATCAGTGGAAGGACTTCTACACCGTTCCCGAGGGGCTGACGCCGACCGCCGCCCTTTTCGCCGCGGTGCCGCGTGGCCAAAACGCGGGCCGGGGCTCCAACACGAAGGGTTCCGACGGGGTCATCACCAACGGCAGCCGAATCGTCGTGCCCGAGGGGTACGGCCTGGTGCTCATGGAACAGGGTGCGATCACCGGCTTTGCTGCCGAACCCGGTGCCTACGAATGGAACAGCGAGGCGCAGGACTCGAAGTCGATCTTTGCCGGCAACGGCATCGTGAGCCCGCTGATCACCACGTCGTGGGAGCGATTCAAGTTCGGTGGCCGTCCGGGCACCGAACAGCGCGCGTATTTCGTCACCCTCAAGGAACTTCCGAACAACCGCTTCGGCACTCAATCGGAGATCTACTGGGACGACGCCTACATGAACGCCCAGGTGGGCGCGATCACCCGCGGCACCTACACCCTCAAGATCGTCGATCCGATCCTGTTCCTCAAGACCTGGGTGCCGGCCAAGTACCTCGCCCCGGGTGAGGTGTTCGATTTCACCGATATCGAAAACGACGCCGCCGGACAGCTTTTCAATGAGGTCGTCGGGTCGCTGGCCCCAGCGTTCTCGCTGTACACAAACGACCCGTCGAAGGGGAACCGGATCACCAAGATCCAGCAGGATTCGATCGGGTTCGCCCAGAGCCTCTCCGCGGCAGTCGAGCAGAACTACCAGTGGAGCGGGCGCGGCCTGCAGATCATCTCCACCGCGATCATCGCGATCGAATACGACGAGAACACCCGTGAACTGCTCAAGAACGTGCAGCGTGCCGACGCGCTGTCCGGTGCCCGCGGCAATTCGAACCTGCAGGCCTCGGTCGCCGCTGGTTTCGAAGCGGCCGGCGAGAATGCCGGAGCGGCAGGCCTGGTCGGGTTCGGCGTTGCCGCAGGCGGAGCGGGTCTCGGCGGACTGCAACAGCCGGTGCCCGGAGTCGGGGCCCAAAGCACACCGCCTCCGGTGCCGCCGGCGGCGCCCGCTCCCGTAGCGGCTCCGGCCCCTGCGGCGGCTGAGGAGGATCCGGTGGCCAAGTTGACGAAGCTCAAAGAGATGCTCGATGCCGGCCTGATCACTCAGGACGACTACGACGCCGCCAAGAACAAGGTGCTCGGGCTGTAGGCCCTCAGGCCTCGCAGTCTCCGCCGCCCTCGACGGTCGCGCACGAAATGTCATCGATGCCCCCTCCGGAGGGGACCGCGGGTCAACTTGGCGCTCAGCCCACGACCGCGGGTCCCCCTCCCTATGCGCCGCCGGTGCCACCGGCAGTTCCGAACGCGCCGCTCGAGATACCCGGGATGCCCGGCGTGCCGGTTGAGGACGCCACGGTCGACACGCAGAACGCGCGACTCGACGATGGTGTGAACCGGTGCCCGCGCTGCGGCTCGACCGACATCCAGCTGCGGGCGTCGGCCGGCATGCTCATGTGTCTGTTCTGTCGACATGAGTGGGCCGAGGCGCGCCTAGACGAGTCGGTTGCGACCGGCGATATCGGCTCGTTGCGCGGCACCGTCGTGGGGTCTGGCGCCGCGGACATCGACGCCGCCGCGGACACGACGATCACGTTGAAGTGCGGTGGTTGCGGCGCGGAGGTGGTGATCAACACCGACGTCGAGATGGGCGCGCGGTGTCACTGGTGCCGCCACGTGCTCACCATCAACGAGCAGGTACCCAACGGCGCGGTGCCCGACGCGGTGTTGCCGTTCACGATCACCCACGACAAGGCGGTTGCGATCATCGCCGAGTTCGCAGGGAAACGCCGGACCTTTGCGGACCGGACCTTCGTGCGGGAGTTCACCCCCGAAAACGTGGTCGGGGTGTACATGCCCTACATGGTGGTCGACGCCAACATGAGCGCGGACGTCGCCGGGTTCGGCGAGGTGGAAACCCGCCGGTACACCCGTGGTTCGGGAGACAACAAAGAGACGTATTACGACGCGGACGTGTATGCGGTGGAGCGCCACGTCGACCTCATCGTCGACGACCTCACGATCGAGGCGTCCTCGGAGCGGTCCAACATGAACACCTCGCTGAACACCAACAACATCATCAATACGATTCTGCCGTTCGACACCGAGAACGCCGTGAAGTGGAACGCGAACTATCTGAACGGGTTCACCTCGGAAAAGCGCGACCGCGACGTCGTTCACGTCACCCCGGACCTCGAAAACCAGCTGTTGTCGATTGCCCGGTCCCAGGTGGAGGGCAGTGTTGAGCGTTATGACCGTGGGGTGCGTTGGGAACGCGAACGCCTCGAGGTCCACGGCACCCGGTGGCTCGCCATGTGTCTGCCGGTGTGGCTCTATTCCTATTACCACGAGAAGAACGGCAAGGGCATGGTTCACTACATCGCGGTGAACGGACGTACGGGCGAGGTGATGGGCAGTGTGCCGGTGTCAAAGCCGCGGTTGTTGGCCGCAGCGCTGACCGTCGGCACCGTGCTGGAGTCCCTGGTCATCGGGTTCCTGGTGGCGACCTCGTGACGGCGCACTTCGCCACGCTGTTGGCAACTCACCTGGCCGGGTTCCTCGCCGAATCCGATGACAGCAACCCGGGTTGGCTGTTGCTACTCGGACCGGCCGGTGGTGCAGGCCTGTACTTCACCTTGTGGCGGTACTACCGAAACACCGACAAGTCACACAGCTTCGAACGCGAAACCCGGGTGGATGCCCAACCGATCACCGGCAGCGATCGCAAGGTCAACGAGGTCAAGGGAACCAAGAAGTCGAGCATCGACGGTGACAACCATGCTTCACACCGGCAACGGGTTCAGCGGGTTTCGTGACGGTGCGAGCGTTGGCGGTGACCCGTTGAAGCGCACGGTCCTGGTTCTGGCGGCGGTCGCGGTGCTGAGTGCGTGTGGGTCCAACGCTTCGACCGAGGCCGAGACTGCGACGACGACCTCGAGTCCCACTACGACGACGACGGTGGCGACCTCCACCACGACGACCGTGGCGACCTCCACCACGACCACGACGACGGTTCTGGCTACGAGCACCACGGCAGCCGCAACCACCGCGGTGCCGGCGACGTCGACGTCCAGCGCGGCGGGTTCGTTGGCGGGGCGGGTGATCGTGGTTGATCCCGGCCACAACGGCGCGAACGGGTCGCACAGTTCCGAGATCAATCGGCAGGTGGACGCGGGAGGGTTCAAGAAGGCGTGCAACACGACGGGCACGTCCGCGGCGGGGTATGCCGAGCATCAGTTCAACTGGGAGGTTGCCACCCGTGTCGCGGCTCTGTTGCGGTCGCGTGGGGCGACGGTGATCCTGACGCGTCCCGACAACAACGGCTGGGGTCCGTGCGTGGACGAACGTGGCCGGACGGCGTCCACCAACGGTGCCGACGCCATGGTGTCGATTCATGCGGATGGCTCCTCCGCCTCGAATCACGGGTTCCACATCATCCACCCCGCGGTGGTGGCGAACCATACCGAGGCGATCGTCGAGCCCTCCCAACGGCTTGCAGGGTTGTTGCGTGACGAGTTGGTGGCGAGCGGCTTGAGCCCGTCGAACTACATCGGGCGCCAGGGGCTCAACCAGCGTGGCGACCTCGGGACGCTGAACCTCGCGGGTGTCCCTGTGGTGATGCTCGAGTCGGGCAACATGCACAACTCCGGCGACCTCGCCATGCTTCGTTCGGCAGAGGGGCAGGACCGGATCGCCGAATCGATCGTGCGCGCCTTCGAGGGGTACTTCGCCTGAACCGCAGTTCGACAGCCACGGTGCCTCGCTGAATTCGGTGGTGCCAGCGGAGCCCGAACTCGGATTCGAACCGAGGACCTGCTGTTTACCAGCCGTACGCCACCGTAGATTTGCAGACACCCCGAGCCGCTGGCTGTGACGTCCAGAGCAGGGTCGACGAGGGCCGTCGCGAGTTCGTGGGCGAGGGCGGCACCGTCGATATCTTGGGTAACGGCCAACACGACCAGGTCCACCAGGTCCTTTTCCCGGCTCGACCGCTTGCCGTCGTAGAGCTGCATCGCGGCGCACACCTTGTCGGCGATCTGTTCGACTGCCGGGTACAGCCGGTAGTCGAACCGAACCAAACGCGGCAGGTCGCGGTCTTCGTCGTACTGCCGCACCACGGCGGTTGCGCATGGGGCGTTCTTCACCGGCCACACGCGGCGGCGTCGCGAATGCCTGATCACCAGATGTGCCGGCTAGTTGGCTCGTCAGTGTTCTTCTAACGTGCCCATAGGGAGGGCTCATGGAACACGGAGAACCAGGTCACGCGGCTCGCAAGAAGGCCGAGGATGCGGCACGCGCCGCTGAGCACCTGGAACGCAAGGCGACGAACGCTCGAAAAGTCTCGAAAGATTGGGCCGCGGGTGCTGCGGGCGAGGAAGCGGTTGCCCAGGCGATCTCCCCGCTGAGCGCCGAGGGCTGGTTCATGTTGCACGACCGGGTGATGCCAGCCGGCGGCAACATCGACCACATCGTTGTCGGCCCCGGGTCGGTCATCGTGCTGGACGCCAAGGCGTGGAACGGCGAACTCTCGGTTCGCAACGGCCGGCTCTACAACGGCACCTGGAACCAGGACAGGGCTCTCGCGAAGTTGGCCGCCCAGCGCGAGGCGGTGAGCGCAGCGCTGGGGAGCGACGGCCCCGTCGACATGGCGCTGGTCATCACCACCCAGCCAGCGTTCGGTCCTCAAGCGGTAGGCGAGGCCGTGGTGCTGGGAGTCGGGCACCTCCTCGAAGCGGTGCAGTCCAGCCGTACGAGCTACTCCTCCGCACAGGTCGACTCGATGGTCTCGATCCTGCTCGACGCGTTCCCGGCAGCGGGAACCGTGCCGCCGGCAGCGACTGGGCTGCAGCAGGTGGACGGGGTTGAGGTAGGTGAATTGTTCGATCGAGCCAATCGATTCTTTTTCCTCAACCAGTGGAAACGCTACGGGAAGCACCGCATCTACCTGCGAGACGAGGATGGAGAGCAGTACGGATTCAAGAATGTGCTCGACGGGACCCTCCACCTGGATCACCCGAACGACGAGATGGTCGAGGTAGTGCTGCGTTCTGCTACCCAGACCGGGCTCAAGCTCGCCCAGCGCGATGTCCCCAAGCTGAGGATCCCTGTCGTGGGAGGACGTCTGTTGGGACTTTTCGGCCGCCTGTACTGCTCGGCGATCGTCGGTTTCCGCTGGCAGTCCAAGGGTAAGGACCTCCTGTACGGAACCTTGATCAACCCGACCGACGGCATCCTGGATCTCGGCTATGTCGACTTGGCTACCGGCTGGATAAAGCCGGCTTCACAGGGCCCGCTGACTCGGGACCGAGGTCCTGCAGAGCGCTACCTCGCCCTCCTTCGCGACCGTAACCCGTTCAACGCCACACCCTGAACGGTGTCGACGTCGCACGGGACGCTCTCAGAGGGACGAAGGCGCCAGGCTGTGGGAAGACAAGGCAGCGCCCTGTCTGAAGGGCCTGAAGGGCTCCGTCGCCGAGGACGCAGTCGTCGAGCCGGACTCTCCCGAAGACGACGAGTCGTCGCCCTGAGCGGCGCTGTCCAGCGCTACCCAGTCGCCCCGAGCCTGTGCACTCGATTCGCAGCACATGGCGGCCCATTACGACACACGTACGGAGATTCGCGGATCCCCGAAACATTCAGGATCGCGACCTAGGCCCGCCGCTTAGGGCAATCCGTGTGGAGCCCGAACTCGGATTCGAACCGAGGACCTGCTGTTTACAAGCCGCGATTCGAATGTCCATCAAGTGCCGCCAGCGTCCGTCCCGTCACGGGTCTCGCACCAACGTCTCACGTACAATACCGCCCTTATCCGGGGGTGTCCGCCACGTTGGTGAGACAAATGGTGAGACGCTGCCCCTACGGTCTCCCTCGTGGATGACTTCCGTCTGGCGCGCCAGCGAATGATGCAGTCGGGCTTCCCCAGCAGCGGCGACAACCTCGTCGGCATGGAGATGGACGTGTTCATCTTGCTCGGTCAACTCGATGCGATCGACGAGGACAGCGTCGAGGCGAGGACACAGCCCCACGCCGAGCGCTTGATAGTGGCGAGCTGTTCGCCGGCAGCGACGGCCACGATCGAGGAGGTCGTGAGCGGTGTCGATGAACTCTGGAACAGTCAGCTCCGGTACGGGTACGACGCCGCCCACATTTGGACCGCCGAGTCGGCGGGCCCACAGCTGGAGTTCATCACCCAGATCGCTGAGGGCGGCTTCTACGTGACCGGAGCGGTGCAGATCAGAGAGCGGTAGGTGCATCAGCGCACTTGGGTGAGCGAGGGGGCGACTCGTGTGCTCGGACGGCGTGCAAGGCTTGGCGTGATGGAACTCGAGCATGTGAGCCTGGTCGACAGCTTCGTTCTCAGCATCGAGTCCGATGAGTCCTATGTCGCCTTCGAGTTGGATGCCGCTCTCGAGACCGCCCACGAGAGGTTCTACGAGCCACCTCGGCCCGGTGAGAACGGGGCATACGCGCATCTCCGTTGGTGCCTACGGGGCGAGGTGTGGTGGAACGAGGGCCCGCATCTCGATCGGCCGGCCATCGGCGCCGATGGTGAACGGGACTTCGGTGGGATCGATGTCTGGTTCAGCGAGGGTGACGTGGACCACCTTGAGGGGGAGTGGGGTGAAGTAGCTGTCCGGGGCGCGGTCCAGACCGTCGAGTACCTGTCGCCGTGAAGCGTCAGCTTGTTCCGCTTGCGGAACAAGCCAGTCTGTGCCACTTCCTGACCACGTCGAATGACCACCGATTCGAGACTGCGCGGCGCGGTCCAGGCCGACGTCGCCGGCCGGCGTCAGAGCGACTCAGCAGTTGCGATGACGCGGTGACGGAAGTCGCCGGGGAGATCGTCGAGGTCGGTGACGACACGATCGCCCAGAGAATCCCGCCTCTCGTCAGGCGAATTGCGTTCGAGCTCTTCGACACCGATGAAGGGCAGATCGCTCACTGGCTCGACGGTACCCGCCCGGCCGTCGGCCCGGCAGGCGGGTCACGCCTCAGCGGCCGTCGTTGAGCTCGGCGAGCACCTCGGCGAATCGCGCTTTCGCACGGGGCATCTCGTTTAGGAGCTGCTTGAATCGCTCGTGGGCGCCGTCGGCCGTCGCCCAGTCGAACTCGGTCAGGAGTGTGTCCTCGACCTTCGCACGGTCGACGGGAATGGAAGGCGAGGCCACGTCGAGATCCTAGACAGAGCGCGAACCGAATGGCCGCTACGTGACGACGTTGACGGTGATCCCGAGATCCCGGGCGATGTCGCGGGTTCGTCGCCCGACGTTGCGTTCGCTGCCGTACCAGAGCGTCCGGCCGTGGTGGAGACTCGCCGTAAGCATCTCGGCGATCAGCAGCCCAGTCCCGCCGTAGGCCGCTGAGATCTCGGCGGCCTGGTCGAGGAGCGGTCGTGGGTCGAGGATCTCGAGGATCTCCGGTGCTGGTCGGCGGAAGGCCGCACGGCCGGGCTCGGAGAGCGCCGCCATGGCTTGGGAGAGCTGGCCGCCGCGGGGTAAGTGGAGGCGTTGCAGGATTCGCCAGTGGACCGAGGTGGTGATGGCGAGGACGTCGTCGGGAAGGTCGCTCGGCGTGTCGCCGACGAGTGAGCGGATCGCGAGGTATTCGTCGACGACGATCAACGGGCTTGAAGACCGCTACTTGTCGTCCGGCGAGGTGCCGCCGAGGAGATCGTCGTCGGCCAGGTCCTGAGCGAGCGCCTCGGCGAACTCATCGGCCAGGTCGCCGGAGGTGAGTCGGCGGAGGATCGCTCGGTCGGCGTCGTCGAGGCGAGGGTCGCCGCTGCGTCGCGCTCGGCGCATGTCCGCAAGGAGTTGCTCGCCTTTCGTCATCGCTCCATTGTGCCCTGCGTCGCGCCCGAAGGCGACGCACGTTGTTGCTCGCTCGATCTCGGCGTGATCACGGTGGTCAGGAGACGGCACAGACTGGCTTGTTGCGCAAGCGCAACGAGCTGGGAGATGGTGGCCGCCTGGCGCCACCACAGCTACATGTTGGTCGCACGGTCGTTCAGCTGTGGTCGCCGTCGACTTGGTCGGAGAACCGACCGCACTTGAGGAACACAACTCGTGAGGCATCCGGCAACGTTCGCCCGGTTGGCGAAAGCCCGGCTCCGGCGT